>JAXLUT010000003.1:0-230341 GCA_046329385.1 Saprospiraceae bacterium | reverse complement strand
TTTTGGCTGGTGGAATGAATTTTCTACCTTTAAATTGGCCTCCTATGATGCGCATATTGCATTCAAAAAGTGAACAAAGTAAAAATGGGGCTTAGTGCCAATGGTCACTGATGGATGTATAAAAAATGTAGGATCTTGGATATGTCCAAATTTTCCAAAATAACTATTCAGATTTTTATATAAAGTAGAATCACTCTCTACCCAACCACTCATGATGACTGGTTCTAAGGTCACATCAAGCTGAGATTCATTGGCTACAGCTAGCGAAAAATACAAGATGTCTTGCATGTTTTTTGTTTCAAAACTATTGTACATCAATAGCTTAGTGTCATTTTGTGTATAAATATAGGTGGTATTTTCTTCTAAGTGTATGTGCATCATAGCTTGTGGCTGTCCCAAATAATACATGGCCAGCAATGATGGGAAACTGATCATTTTGATACGATGGTGTCCAAAAAGTTCGTCCAATGTATGCGATTGTTGGTGAGTGATTCCATAGAGATTGTACAAGTTTTGTCCAGGTATTTTTTCACTAAAGGGCTTTTTGAGTTCCAAACCAGGCAATGTGTTTTCCAATACAACATCTATCTGATCTACCGTGTACATCTCACCCGAAAGTACTACTACTACTATGTGTTGATAAGCTCTCTTAAGTCTCTGATCAGCGACCAAATCTCCCAATGTATGTGGCTGACTATACTTTAGATTAGTATAAGTCTGATGGCAAATTAACTGGTTGTTATGATCAAAAATCCCATAAAAAAAACTGTCTGCGATCAGTACCACAGACAGTTTATAAGAATTAATATCATCTGAAAAATCAAAATCTCTTTGATACATTCATGTGTTTTTTACCAATTTCCGTTGGTATTTGGAGAATTCATATCGCCAAATTTAATCATCTTTTCAGGATCATAAAATTTGTCATATTTTTTATAACTCGGATTGGCAAATTCACCCATAAACTCTTTGTATTTGGTGCCTACTTGCACTACATTGACCAGCGATCCTTGATGGGTCAATGTATCTGCATCGATCTCATAAGTTTTACCATCAGTGTATGGGATGTAGCGCAATGAGTCGATGTTTATGGATTTGCCCAATAATGAAAACAAGCTATCTTTGGCAGATTTATAACTGACAGTTTTGATAAATTTATCTTGATTAGTAGGGTCAGACGGATCAGCTTCTAGTTTGGCCACTTCTATTTGACGATTATTCAAAACAGAACTCAATGAGTCAAAATTGTTTGCAAAATTGCCTGTTACCATTCTGTAAACATCTTGGGCTATTTGGATTTTTTTCAATGAGCCAATAACAGCATCTTTGCGCTTGTCTCTTTCGCTATGGAATGCTATGGGCTCTTTGATAGATGTATAAAGCCAGTACGTCAATACCAATGTAATGAGAATTAAAGCTATATTAATTACCTTCCTCATAAAAGTTTTGTTTTAAAATTGAGTGATTAAAAGAAATTTGTTGGTTCAATAAACAATAAATTGATGCACAAAATATTACTTTTGGCGTATCGTTTGCAAAAATATTTATTTTTTTAATACTTCAACCAAATATTGACATAAACTTGATAAAAAAAAATATTTTCATCTTGGCTATTGAATCATCATGCGATGATACGAGTGCTGCTGTGATACGCAATGGAGTCGTTCTTTAATATCATTGCCAATCAAACAGTACATCAGACTCATGGTGGCGTCATACCAGAATTGGCCAGCCGTCAGCATCTGATCCATATTATACCAGTTATTGATGCAGCTATCCAGCAAGCAGGTATTCAAAAGTCAGATTTGAATGCCATCGCTTTTACACGTGGGCCAGGTTTATTAGGTAGTTTGATCGTGGGTGTTTCTGCTGCCAAAGCTATGGCGATGAGCTTGGGCCTACCATTGATAGAAGTGCATCATATGCAGGCACACATTATGGCTCATTTTGCAGATGAGCCAAAGCCCGATTTCCCATTTTTATGTCTTACTGTGTCTGGAGGCCACACACAGATAGTCAAAGTTTTGGACTATAACGCGATGCAAATCATAGGTGCTACCATAGACGATGCCGCTGGTGAAGCATTTGATAAGGCAGGCAAAATGTTGGGTCTTGAGTACCCGTCAGGACCTATCATCGATAAATGGGCAAAGCAAGGACATCCAAAATTTACCTTTCCAGAGCCGCAAGTGGGTACATTTGATTTTATTTTTAGTGGTTTGAAGACATCTTTTCTTTATTTTTTACAGCGAGAGATGGCTTCCAATCCAAATTTTATCCAAGAAAACTTAGCGGATTTGTGTAGCTCCATACAAACATCTATCGTACAAATCTTGATTAAAAAATTGACAGCTGCTGCAAAAGCCACCAACATCAAACATATAGGTATAGCTGGTGGTGTATCTGCCAATAGCGCGTTGCGAACAGCTTTAGAAATACAGGGCACCAAATATCGTTGGCACACCTATATTCCTGCATTTCAATACTGTACAGACAATGCTGGCATGATTGGCATCGCTGGATATTACAAATATTTAGCATCTGATTTCACTGATCAACATGTCACACCTATGGCAAGAATGGAGATGTAGAAGATTCATGTGTAATCATTGAATAAATCATTGTTTGTTTCCCATTATCCTTTATGATTAAACCAAGAAGTTTTAGTTTTTTTACAAAGGTTGAAATATTGACTTTCAATAAATTCTCAATATATTACTTTTATCAACGAATCATGTAAATCAATACCATTTCAAAACAATCCTCGATTTATTTTGTAAGGTTTATATTCCTTTTCCAATAAGTAAAATGTATTAGATGCAAGCAACCAAGCTATTTAAGGATTTTTTTGAGAGTGAGCGAGCAGGTGGACTGACACTGATTGTTTGTACATTGTTGTCTTTGGTTCTGGCCAATACAACTTTTGGTGACACCTATCATCATTTTTGGGAGATGCCCATATTTGGTCATAGTGTAGAGCATTGGATCAATGACGGACTGATGACAATATTCTTTTTGTTGATAGGTTTGGAGCTCGAAAGGGAAATCTATATTGGCGAATTGTCAAGAATGAAAGATGCACTATTGCCACTTTTTGCTGCCGTAGGAGGTATGATTTTTCCAGCAGCTATCTATTTATATTTTAACTATGCGACAGCTACACAAGCGGGCGCTGGCATTCCTATGGCTACTGATATAGCATTTGCTTTAGGTATTTTGTCGCTGTTGAGCAATAGAGTTCCTACTTCTTTGAAAGTATTTTTAACAGCGTTAGCGGTGATTGATGATTTGGGTGCTATCATTATCATTGCAATATTTTATACTAAAACCTTGCTTTGGAGCTATCTTTTTGCAGCCTTGGGTATTTTTGGTGTGTTGTTGGTATTCAATAGGATGAAGGTCCAAAGTCTCTTGCCTTATATTATAGGTGGTATTGCTATGTGGTATTTAATGCTTCAGTCAGGGGTACATGCCACGATAACTGGTGTTTTATTGGCATTTGCCATCCCTTTTGGCAATGGAGATGAACGATCACCATCATACATTGCACAACATTTTTTACATAAACCAGTGGCTTTTATCATCCTTCCAGTCTTTGCTTTGGCCAATACTGCTATCAATTTGAACGGAAATTTGACCGAAATCTTGATGCAAAATTATAGCCTTGGTATTATATTGGGATTGATTATGGGTAAGTCTGTTGGTGTTTTTATTTTTACAAGGCTTGCTGTATTACTAAATATAAGTACTTTGCCTCAAGGCTTGAATTGGAAAATAGTATTTGGTGTAGGGCTTTTGGCTGGTATTGGCTTTACAATGTCTATTTTTATAACCTTGTTGGCTTTTGAAGATGCCACTATTATCAATAATACCAAATTTGTTATCTTGGTTTCATCACTTCTGGCTGGATTGCTTGGTTATTTTACATTGGGTACTTTGTTGACATCTGATACAGATGATCATTCAGCCACTCATTAATGAATTGAAGTATGAAGTTCAGAACATTAACAATTGAAGAATTAACGTCTCTCAAAGACGAATTTGTAAAGTTTTTGGTGGTGAATGGTATCGAGGCTACACAATGGCAAAAGATGAAGTCCGAAGACATTATTCAATCACAACAGATCATCAATGCTTTCAGCGATTTTATCTTTGAGCGCATCATAGCAAAAGCCAATTACATTGATTTTTTTGATGGAAAATCTTTAAAACTCTTTCATTGTGAGCCAGAATCCATTTAATCAATATCGAATGTGAGGTTACTATCCTGATCTGGAGGACTTCTTGACAAGGATAGATAAAAACGACAGCGAAATTTATATGCAAAGTGCATCAAAAGTCTATCATCCTGACCGCTCCCATAAATATTTCGTATGATCCAAAACGGAGGCATCATAAGCGATGGTAGATGGTTTCGATTTTTTAAAAATATAAAAATAGATGACAATTTAGATGTACATATTTTGCCCTTCAAATCTCAAATTATTTGATTATCTTGCACCATGATTTGCAACGTGAGCAGATGCTAACACAATTTGATCGGCTTATTGCTAAAAAAAATGATCCAATTTTTTTGTTCCAATATAGCCAAGTACTTCGTTATGTAGTGAGTTTTTTGGTCTCAGTGATCATGGTCAAAAGTGCGCTACCACCTGATGACTTGGGGCATTATGAGATATTTTTCTTCATGGCTACAAGTCTTACTTTTTTTTGGAGTTCAGGCATTGTTAATGCACTTTTTGCTTGGACACCCAAGATGGATGCCTTTGAAAAGGATAAATTTATTAGTCAAGCGATTTGGTTGGTCACTACTGTCAATTTGATATTGTGCGTTGTTGTCGTGATTTTTTCTAAACATATTTTTGAGTTCTTTTCATTAACATGGAGCCTCAACTTACTTTGGCTCTTGATCATTTACATCTTTGTGTCAGTGCCAGTGATATTGATAGATGCCATACTTTATTTACAAGTCAAAACAAAATCTTTGCTGCGATACACCCATTGGAGTCAAGCATTGCTTTTGATGGTAGTGCTGCTAATTTCGTTATATAAACCAAATATTCATGCGTTTATCTTTGGTGTTGTCGTTGTTTATTTAGCAAGGTATTTGTATTTGGTTTTTTATTTAATCAATTGGCGAAGTGGTTTTTTGCAATGGGCAGAAGTCAAACCATTTTTGGTGTTTTCAGGACCATTGGTAGTCACAGTACTTTTGGGGTATGGTATGGATATGATAGATGGATGGTTTGTCACTCATTACTTTGATGCATCATATTTTCCAATATTCAAGTACGGTGCCAGAGAGATGCCATTATCTGTATTACTGTTTAGTTCGCTATCAGTGGCTATGATTCCACTCATCAGTCAGTCAGGCACAGGAACAATTTTATTGAAGCAAAAAGTTACAAATTTGATGCATTGGCTATTTCCATTGTCAGGTGTTTTGATGGTGATCTCGCCTATTGTATTTCCCTTGGCTTACAGTCCTGTTTATTCTGATGCTGCTTTTATATTCAATATTTACTTATTGATCTTGGTAAGTAGAGTTTTACTGCCACAGGCAATTTGCCTTGCCCACCATCGCACACAGATAGTAGTATGGTCTGGCATTTTAGAGATCATTGTCAATGTCGTTTTGAGTTTTTGGTGGATGCAATATTGGGGGATTTTTGGATTAGCTATGGCTACAGTAGTGGCCTATTTTGTGCAAAAAGTAATGTTGATTATATATATCCAGACCAAATTGCAAATCAAGTTGTCAGAATACCTTGATCTGAAGGTTTACTTGGTCTATTCTTCTTCTTTGATCGCTTTATTTATGATCACTTTCAATTATATGAGATGAATCCACGCGAGATTTATGATACATTGTGCCAAAAAATGATAGGCATTTATGATGCACGTGAAGGAGCTACCATAGCGAGATACTTGATAGAAGATATCTATGGTTTTCAGTTTTGGGACGAATATAGTTACATAGATCCATCGAGTTTGGATCAAATCATACAACGATTGCAGCTCCACGAACCTTGGCAGTATATTGGTGGCATAGCTGATTTTTATGGCCTGAAATTCAAAGTCAATCCATCAGTATTGATTCCACGACCTGAGACAGAGGAGCTCGTTTTTAATGCTATCAATCTCATTAATAAATATAATCTTACATCGGTTTTGGATATTGGCACTGGCTCAGGAATCATACCTATTACTTTAGTCAAAAAAAGTAAGATTAAAGATGTGTATGGACTGGATATAAGTGACGATGCCTTGCAAGTTGCTCATGAAAATGGATCTAAACATGGTGCAAAAGTACTGTGGATGGAGCAAGACATCATGGATCAAAGACTTTGGTACAAGCTGCCCAAAGTGGATTTGGTCATCAGCAATCCACCTTATATCACAGATTCTGAAAAGTCAATAATGGAAGCCAATGTCCTCCAATATGAACCTTGGATGGCACTTTTTGTACAGGATGAACCTTTAGAGTTTTATCGAAAAATTGCCGATTTTGTTGTTTCTATGCAAGGTAACAATACTTGGTTGATGGTGGAGATTAATGAGAATTATGGCGATGCAGTATGTCAGTTGTTTATACAAAAAGGATTTTCAGATGTTAAATTGATCATTGATTTGCAAGGCAAACATCGTATTGTGCAAGCATTTTATTGATTGTCATAAATAAGTCACATATTTTTGTAACTTTTAATAAAACTTTAACGTTATGTGCATGTCAAATGCGGATAAACCAATTTACCTTTGTTTTATTAAAGCATGGAGTGAAGTCAGATTTAGCATTGTGCTGTCAAAATCAAAAGTTTACTGAATGAAAAACCCATTTCAAAAAAAGTCATTTATTATTTTGGTCGTTGTTTGCAGCCTAATCAGTAGTTTGTATTTACAGATGAGTGATAATAGAAAATCATCGCAGATGGATAGGCAGTCACTTGTAGGCCAATACATCAAAGAGAAAGGCTATGCTCCAGAAGTGAAAATCGTCAAAACCATCATAAGAACGATTTTTAACATTGTTAAAACAGCTTGATCGCAATTTTGAAATTTGATGATAATAAACCTATAAACTGTTAAAATTTTATTAAAAACTGCTAATTTTCTCTTTTTGGTCAACAATATGTAAGTGTATATTATTACTTTTGTAAGCCTGATGTAGATGGCATGAGTATTTGTATTTGATATGACGCATTTAAGATATATTTATTTTGGAATAGTATTATTGATGGCTTCATCCGTCTTGGGACAGAATAAAGTAAGATGGACATCATGGGATGTAGTCAATGAGAAGATCAGCAAAGGTGATAAGAAGTTTATCGTTTATTTTTACTTTGATGGTTGCAAATGGTGTAGATATATGGAAGATTACACTTTTACATCCGATCACCTTTCAAGATTTATCAACAATAATTTTTACCCATTCCGTATCAACGCTGCATCATCTGACAAGATTGTAATCAGTGATCATGCTTACACATCTGTACGTATCGGTAAGTATGATTTTCATGAATTGGCAACAGAGATGCTTGCAGGTAATATGTCGTTTCCATCTATTGTGTTTCTGGACGAACAGTTCAAAAAACTAGCTGTTTATGATCAATATATAGATTCGCCCAATTTTGAAATGTTACTTTCGTTTTATGCTGGAGATCACCATAAACGTACGATGTGGCGCAAGTTTGCCAATAACTATTGCAGAGACAGTCACTTCAATACCTTGGTCAACGGCAGGCCATAGTCATTTTATAGACTAAGACGACATTTGATGTCAGAAATTGAATCCACTACTGAAGAAAAAGCCTTTCTCTCCAAATTTTGTAATGCCATATTCGGCAGAAACTGTCAGTGTATTGAATAAAATGAGATCAAGGCCTGGTCCATATCCATATTGCCAAGTGTTGGAAAGTTTATTTTCAGCTTTGAACAAAGGATTGTCGCTATAACCAATGTCAAAGGCACCTCGTACAAACAACTGGGTACTCATTACTTTGAAGTGTTTAGGCACAAATTTGAAAATTTTAATGTTTTTGTCTAATACCTTGTATTTCAATGAATTTTTGCTTAGGATGTAACTTCTACCATCCATGACGTACAGTTGGTAGCCAGTGATATTATTGCTGCTGTATCCGAGTGCATTATTGAGGAAGTATGGAAGGTCATTATTTAGAAATTGAATCTTTGCCCTTACTTTATTGCTCATAATGAAGTTTTTGAAAAAAGGATGGTGTTTTTCTACATGAAAAGTCATCCATAAATTATCTACATCATTAAATATTCCAAGACCTTCTTTTCGTAAATTTAGTTCGATCTTGAAGCCACCCATAGGATAAAGCGGATAGATAGTATTATCGTATTTGGCCAAATAATCAAGAAAAAAATAGTGCACCTTTTCTCTACCCAGCCCAAAATAAGAAGGATTGAGTTCTCTACTGATCATCGTGTCTATTTTGGCATAATTATATTCAAGTTTCATAGTTTGAAAGAATTGGGCATTTGACCTTCGTTGTACGGCAATGCTTGATCTGGCTACAAAATATACTTTTTTCTTATCATCGGTATGGTAAAATACTGGTTTGTTGTCTATACTATTATACGCAATTTCACGGTTTTCCGAATACAAAATATTAGCTGATGCGCCCCATTTATTGTGCAAGTAAGGCAAGTCATACAGCAATTCAAGCTTCCTGACATAGCCACCTTGTATCTTTAGCTTTGCTTTGTCTTTGCTGCCTGAAAAATTGGTATGCGTGATAGCCAGGCCGTAATTGACCCGACTGAGAGAGTAGTTAAACTCTTTACGCCAAACGTTAAAATTGCGGTCTGCCAATTCAAAAATCGGATGCGGATATAGGTACCAATTTTCTTGCACTGTAATGTAAATATCGCAGGTGTTGAGATCCGTATTCCAATCCTTGACATTGATAGACGCCAGCGTAAAGATGCCTGTACTTTGTATTCTCTTTTCGTTGATGTGCAGTCTGGATGCCAATTGATCTATAGATATAGTGTCACCTGAATGCAAATCTATCTCTTGAGATACTACTATTTTTTTTGTCTTATGTAGCCCGATTACGATGACAGAATCTATCACAACAAAATCTGTCTGGCTATGAGATGGAATATTGATAATAAAAACAAAAGCTATGACTAATAGGTTTTTTAAAGCCAAATGCACAGAGTCAAAGCTTGGAGCAATCATAAAAGATTATACATTAAGATACGACATCAGTGAATCATATCTTTCTTTCAGGCCGTCTTGAAATCCGATTTCTGAAAATGTAGCTGCTATCTCATAGCCAAATCTTTCTAAGCTCGCCTTGAATGCTGAAATGTCTTGTCTATTAAGTTTGAGTGTAATGTTAATCCGCAGGCTGTCTGGTATTGATTGTACAAAACTGCTCAATATGTTAACATCTTCAGTCTCAGCAATCCTAGCCACTTCGGCGAGTGAATAATGGCTCCGAGTAGTCTCAATGACAAGGATAGATCCTGGCTCTGCAAATGAAAAATCTCTTGCCAATACTTTGACCAAATCTTCCATGGTGATAGCGCCCAAATAGTTTTCTTCTTCATCAATAATTGGAATTATCGTCAATTGAAACCTGCCAATCTTAGCCATAACATCAAACAAGTGATCTTCTTCATGAGCAAATGGTCTCAAAAAGGATAATCGATAACTACCTATTGCTTCGTTGGTGTTGTGTATCAAAATATCTTCTTCTGAGATCACGCCCAACAATTTTTCATGATTGACGATAGGCAAATGCCTCACATGATATACTTGCATCATGTGCAATACTTCCTCTCCAGTATCAGATGTTTGTACTGGCATTAAGGACTGTGAGATCAATTCTTTAGCTATCAAGAGCTAGATTTTTTTGATGAATAAATAAAACTAACGCAAGATAGTGTTTTATTGTTTTAAAATCCGCCTTCGTTCGAGATTAAATTCATCATCTGATAGGATTCCTTGTTTTCTCATGTCCGACAAATGATTCAATTGTTTGAGCAAAGTGTCTTCAGTTTCTATCTTTTCACTGGCTGGTGCGATATTTGAATTGCTGGTTTCTTTGGGCTGCTGCATTGCAAAAGGATTGTGCTGAAAGCCACCCTGTCTGAAAGCATCAAACTCAGGCTGTATGCGAATGTATGCTAAGTCATCGTGAGACATGATCTTGTCAGCATCTTTCAGCCCATTGGTGACGGCTTTTGATATATGGTGAAATGCCAAAGCTTTTTTTTCTGTCAAAGAATATGCACATGCGATATTGAAGTGTAGCGCCACATCATTGGGAGAGATTTCCAATCCTTTTTTGAAGTCAAATATTGCATCATCCAAGTCAAAATCTTTATATTTTTTGATACCGCTTGCCTTGTAAGGATTGGATTTTATAGTCATCGTTGGGCTTGGTTTCTGCATAAAAGGTGGCTGGTTTCTCTTAGTTTGGTTGGGTATTTGTTCGTATTTGCGTAGCTGTTCTTCTCTGCGAGCTTCCAGTGGGCCTCGTCTCACAGGCACAAAACCACGATTGTACTTTTTGTCAAACTCCATATCACTCATATTGAGCATTTTGATACCTTGAATGACACCAATGATCATGGATAATGGAAAATTTATTTTTAGTGACATCCAAAATAGAAATATAAAACCTATGAAGCCACCGATTTTATTAAGATAAAGTTTGTGACCACCTATAAAACCCAAAAAAATGGCAATAATGTTGCCATTAATTGTTTTAAGCGCATTTATATTAATTTATTTCATATGTCAATACCGCTGTGTCATCTGCAATCTCATTAATACACCTGAATGCATCAATCTCTTGAAGCAATTTTTATTTAATGCTTCTTGGTGTCAATGCACAATTTTTTTCGACAACAATTCTAAGTATGTATTCTGAAATATTCGTTTTGTTGCGAAGATTCGGGAGTCCATCTGTAAAAACCTACAACTGCCGCATCTGGATGCAAGGTGATTTTTCTTCTGTGATGTCATCCAATTTTTCAAATGCGCCAATAAATGAGCATCCTTTGTCCAATCTGGTCAGGCTATCATTCATCTTGAGTATGGGCGGAAAATGTCCCGCATTGACATATTTTAATGTTTTTGATTTAAGATCAATTTCTGCTAAGTAAAGAACGTAATATATTTGTCACTCTTGGTAATCCGATAGTTGTGAATTGATTCAAAGCAAAGACGAACGTCTCCAAATCTCGGTATTGAAAGATCAATGACTGAATCATAGCCTGAAAATTTGCCATTAAAAGTGCTGCAGGAGACCTTGCCTGAAATGTCAGCAATACAAAAATGCAAACCTATCTTCGTCAAACCTTATAAAGTCCAAATAGTCTCCTCCTATATTGTAGTGGGGCTTATATATTTTGGATAATGAAAACTTAGCTTCAACTGGGAAATGTTCAGGAATCAACATGTTTTGCACTTGCGATGCCAGTTCCATCTCGCGCTTATATCTCTCTTGCTCTATTTGCTTGTTGAATAGTCGCTTGTTTTCGATGGCGACGGCTATGATATTGGTGATAGTGGTGATAAACTGTATCTTGTTATAAAGGTCATCTTTCTCCTTGATGCCGCCTATGACTGCATAAGCAATGGGCAATTCTTTATGAAAGACAGGAATGATGATGTCAAAACCCTCCAAGATAGCGTGTTCATCATTTTTTATAGTATGCAATCGCTTGTGCTGAAGCAAAATTTCTGTCATTTCGCTCTTGAAAACCAGCTCATAGTTGATCGCCGATGTACACTGCCAGTCGATGCCATCATGAACAAAAAGTGCCATTTTTTCAATGCCCATTTCCCAACTCAAAAAGGACTTATACATATTAAACAAGCCTTCAGCTGACACGTTGTCATTGATGGCTTGAGTGATGGTCAATAATGACTTGATCTGAAGTTGCTTCAAACTCAACTCTTTCTCCAATTTCTCTAAGATGGCCAATTCACGATTCATAGGACAAACCTACGATTTTTTTAATTTTACTCATATATGATGATGAGCAAATTATTTAGTGCTGCCATTTTTCTATCTGAGAATAATTATAATGAACTGGTACTGCATCGATTGATTTCTAATGAAACCAGTGACTTTGACGAATTAGGATGATTCAAAATCTTAGAATGTTTTTGGTTTCTAACACAAAAGCAGACTATCTTTGTCCATCATTTTAGTTCAATGGCTGATTGTACCACCAAAATTATCACTTTAGGCAAGTTTTACTTGGGGCTAATGGTATTATACAGCTTGGTTAGGCTACTTTTTATTGGGTATAATTATGATGAATTAGATGACTCTACTGGTGTTATATACATTTTATTGACTGGCCTAAGATATGATTTTTCAGCTGTCTTATTGGTCAATGGGTTCTTTGCTCTTATATTATTCCTTCCACAAATCAATTGGATATATTCAAATATATTTAAAAATATTCTTGTATATATACTGTTCATTATCAATAGTATATTTTTGTTTTTGAATTTTATTGATGTAGTGTACTTTCCTTTTGTTCGTAAACGATTGCAAAATGATGCCCTATTATTTGCAAATGGCGATAAAGGAGATGAAGCCTTCAATATGATACCTACTTTTGCCGTACAGTTTTGGTATATATGGTTGTTGCTTATTATGGTTTTGGTCTTTTTAGCCTTCATAATCAAGCAAATGGTGAAATCTTGGAAGCAATTTAATGATGTGAGATTCTCACTAATATCATTGATTTGTTTGCTTTTTGTGGCAGCGATTCATGTCTACGGCATCCGTGGAGGTATGCAATTAAGGCCAATTAATATCTTGGATGCATCCAATAGTGTAGGTGTGAAAAATGCACCTTTTGCACTCAATTCTACATTTTCACTCATAAGGACATGGGGCAAAAATACCTTGGAAGAGAAACATTATTTTCAACAGCCAATTGCTGATCCTTGCTTTGATCCCATTAAAACAATTGTTCCAAAGGATTCCACACCTACAAAACCCAATGTCTTAGTTTTGATGGTAGAGAGCCTTTCAAAAGAGTACATATCCTATTGGAATGGAACAGGTTATACGCCGTTTTTAGATTCATTAATGGCACAAAGTTATGTGTATTCCAATGCATTTGCCAATGCAAGAGAATCTGTCCAAGGCATACCAGCAGTATTGGCTTCTATACCAGCGTGGATGGACGAGCCTTTTATTTTTTCAAGATATTCGTCCAATCAAGTCCAATCATTTGCAAATGTTTTGAAACCTTTTGGCTATCAGTCTTGGTTTTTTCATGGAGCTACATCTGGATCGATGGGATTTCAGTCATTTACAAAATCGGCTGGATTTGACCATTACATCGGTCGTGAAGATTATAATAATGAGGAGCATTTTGACGGATCTTGGGGCATTTGGGATCATTATTTTCTTCCATTTATGGCCGATAAGCTGACTACAAGTCCACAACCGTTTTTTGCAGCTACCTTGACGCTCAATACGCATCACCCATTTTTGTTGCCACAAGGTTATTTGCCATCTAAACCCAATGGTAAGTATCCTATTTTAAATTCTATCCAATATGTAGATCAGAGTTTGCGAGATTTTTTTAAGAAAATTGCCGATTTGCCTTGGTATGCTAATACAATCTTTGTCATTACAGCTGATCATACTGGACCGAAAACAAGCAAAAAAGCCAATGTAGTGGATGACTATCGTGTGCCGGTCATCATTTTTGATCCTAAAGGCACATTATGTGGTGAAGATCAGACCATTATAAATCATATTGATTTGATGCCTACAGTTTTGGATTTTATAAATATAGAAACCAAGTTGTTTTCGTTTGGACACGATATAGTAGATGAAACTTGCCATCAATATACTATCCAATATAAAATGGGCATTTATCAGTACTTGGATGAACAATATTGTGCCTATTTTGATGGAGAAAAATGTTTTGGGTTGTACCTTTGGACACAAGATAAAGCCTTGCAAAAAAATATTTCAAATGATCCTAAATATAAAGATGCGTTATCAGGAATAGAGAAAGTTTTGAAGTATAATATTCAGAACTTCAACCACGCGATCATAAACAATAAAATGTCAGTAAATGCCAAGCCACAATAAAAACCATTGCATTTACTTTCCTTTAAATTTATTGGTTGTATATGCCATTGGCCTATTATTATGGAAGCTATTATTCATATATTTCAATGATGTTGACGATATTTTTGGGTGCCTTTTGGCTGGCATAAGACTGGACTTTTCGATGATTTGTAAAAAGTGCAAGCTTTACAGGTTTCATACCATACTGGTTGTATATGCTTTTAGGAAACACATTTTGATCAATATTTTGAAATTTATCCATATTTTTCTTTGGATTTTTGTGTGTATTGTTGAGTTTTCGTCTATTTTGATTTATAAAGAATGGGGCTCAACGCTTGATCAAAGAGCCATTTCATATCTCCTTCATCCTCAAGAAGCATGGGCATCAGTGAGAGATTTTATACCAATAAGTATCGTATTTTTTGGTTTGCTCATTAGTATTTCTGGTATTAAGAAAATACATTCAATATTTGAAGGATGGCAAGTACCAAAGCCTAAGTGGAAATATGCGACATGTGCCTTATTGATAGGTGGAGCAGCCTTTCTTGGATTGAGAGGTGGTTGGCAGAAATTGCCCATAGTGCCATCTGATGCATTTTACTCAAATGATATGAAGAACAATTTTGCAGCTACCAATAAAGTTTGGTATTTTTTGTATTCCATAATCAAATCTGGTAAGATCACTACTTACTATACAGAAGATGTAATCAAAACTTTTACTGCCGATTATCAATCTAATAGGTGCTTGACGGATACATTGCAAAAACCATGGCGAGACAAAAACATTGTATTGATTGCGATGGAAGGTTGGTCTGCCGATATGGTACGTTATTTATATGGCAAAGACAATGTCACACCATTTTTTGACTCTTTAAGCAAAGAAAGCACCCAGTTTACCAATGCATTCAGCACAGGATTCAGGACAGACCAAGGCTTGATGAGCTTATTGAGTGGTCTTCCATCGGTACAGAGTGTTAATATGCCCAATATTGTTGACAAAGTCAAGAAGTTTCCTTCATTGGCATCATCTATGGAAGCCAATGGGAGGCAAACATCTTTTATATATGGAGGAGATTTGAATTTTTCTAATCTTTACAATTATCTGACTATCGCGGGCTTTGATACCATCATCAGAGATAAGGATTTTGAAAGTAGTGATAGATTGACAGAGTGGGGCGTACCTGACCATATCACTGCAAGAAAGGCAATAGATGTCATTTCACAGCACGACAAAATATTTTTCAGCATGGTGTTATTTCTGAGCTCTCATGCGCCATTTGATGTGCCTATTAGCAATGAATTTACTAACAGGGATGGACATCAAAATCAATACAAATCTTCAGTAAGATATAGTGACGATGCTTTGAGAAAGTTTTTTCAATTAGCAAAACAAACCGATTGGTACCAAAACACGGTATTTGTCATCACATCTGATCACGGCAGCACACACTCAGGATGGGCTAAGATGGAAGACCACAATAGATTTAGAATACCATTGATTTTTTTCGATCCAAGCCTCACTTTTAGCAATGATAAGAAAGTGCATGATCAACCTTGCAACCACTTTGATCTCCCGATGACGCTTTGTCAACTGAGTGGGGCCGATGGCAATGCCTTTGTATTTGGAAGAAATATATTTTGCAACGATCCCAACCAATGCGCCTATTGGAATGTAGATGTAACTGCTGGAACTTACTGTAACAAAAAGCAAGAAGTGACTTCATTTTTGACAAAGGAAACAATAGAAAAGAGCCAATCCATTTTGTTTGTGGATATGGTAAAATCGTGGTTGAATAAGCAGTAAAAGTCATTGACATAGCTAAGAAACTAAGAGTGAGCTATACACATTAAACATATTGATAATTTGTAAATTATTGATAATAAATACTATAACTATTAAGGGGAATCACCCAAATTTGCAATATTTATTCTAAATTATATACAACCAATCAGTAATATATATACTTTTGTCGTAATATGTAATTATTTAATATTTTATTACTCTCAAAAGTCTCAAAGAATGAAAACAAACATTTACAAGAGTTTCAATTGGTTGGCTGTCATTTTACTGACATTAACCTCATCTTTCGTTCAAGCCAAAGCAAAATCCAATGCTTGGCCTTTTACATTAAACTGTCCAGCCAATGCTTATGTAAGCTGTACCGACGAATTGTGGAATTTATCAGCTTATGGCAATGCCACCTATTCAATAGGGCCTTACACTTATACAGCTGGCAATCCATCAGTACAATACAATCTGAATAGTTGCAATGCAGGTACTATTACACGTACTTGGATGGTAGAAGATCAGTATTGGAACTGGCACACATGTACTCAAACCATTTATGTATCTTCTACAAGCAATGGTGGACCTGTCATTGACTGGCCTGAAGACATCGAATTAAATGGATGTAACCCAAATACCAATCCTTATCAACTACCTGAACCTAACAATTATCCTACATGGCAAGATAGTGAATGCTCTATGCTGGGCAAATCATACAGCGATATGTTGTTTACAGTCAATAGTCAATGCAAGAAAATCATGCGTACATGGAAGGTACTCGATTGGTGCAATTACAGTCCTACCAATGGGTATGGCATATACACAAAAGTGCAAGTTATTTACATTATCAATAATGCGCCGCCTGTGTTCGCATGTCCTGGAGATTTCACTGTCAATTCATTCAATTGCAAAGATGCAGAAGTCATAGCCACACCATTTAATATCGATCCAAGCACTTGTGGAGGAAATTTTGAAATAACCAATAATTCGCCTTATGCGAGAGCAAAAGGTAAGGACATCTCTGGAAAATACCCTGTCGGCACACACAAAGTGACTTATACCATAAAATATGGTTGTGGAAAGACAAAAACGTGTACTACCAATGTTATTGTAAAAAATGCAGCCAAACCTACACCTTATTGTATAGCGCAATTGGTGACAACTTTGATGCCATTGGATACTGATAATGATGGTAAAACAGACAATGGAATGGTAGAACTTTGGGCAAAAGACTTGAATAAAGGTAGTTTTTCGTCATGTGGATTTCAACCTCTTAAATTCTCATTTTCAAAGGATGTAAATGAGACTTCCAAAACATTTACTTGCGACAATATCGGTTCTAACATGGTGCAAATGTGGGTGACAGACAGCAAAGGTGGACAAGAATATTGTTTGGTGGAAGTCATCATACAGAATAACGGTGCCAACATTCCAGATTGCCATCCTAAGCCAGTTGCACCTGTTGACCCAATCTATAGCCAAAAGGGAAATGTGTTGACTTTGACCGATACACCTTTAAAAGATGCCACAATGACGCTCCAATACAAGGAGCCTATCATCAAATACACAAGCACTTATGACACTACCGAGACATTGGAGTTGGATTCTTTTATCAACCTTTCAGGTTATAAATTGTACAGATATATCACCGTACTGAAGATCACTGAAACCAAAGACTCGACTGTTGAATATATCTCCAAAACTGTCAATACCAACGCTGACGGCAAGTACCTCTTTGATAGCCTTTTGGTTCATGATCAGAAAATAGAGATTTCAGGTACTTATAGCGATGATAAGCATAAAAATATTGATAATAAAGATGTCGAATTGCTCACCAAATTCCTATTGGGAGATGTGACATTCACCAGTTATCATCAGTATTTAGCATCTGACATCAATGAAGATGGCATTGTTGACATCAACGACCAGAATATTTTGATGGAATTTGTGACTGGCACCAGGGCAAATTTACCTGGTAAGTTTCAGTGGTATCTATTGGATAAGAAAGCCACCTATACTAAGCCAGAAGATGTATTAAAGCAAGCTTTACCTTTGGTAGTTACTTTAGATTCTTTGGCTGAGATCAATCCAGTTGTCGATTTTATTGCTATCAAAAAAGGAAATATCAGTATAGACCCAGGGTCGCTGCAAGATGCAGAAGTTAATAGTAGAAACAGAGTAGCAAGCAACCATGTCATCTCTGTATCTCCCAATCCTTTTGTAGATGAAGTGACATTTAGTATCCATGTTGAGAGTGCAGCTGCTTCGGTATTGACCTTCTATAATGCCACTGGACAATTGGTAAAATCCGAAAATCTTACTTTGCAAAAAGGTCATAATTCATTTAAGATTAAATTGGCTCACCACCAAACTGGTATCATGTATTATAGTTTGAATATTGGATATCAAACGCATTCAGGTACTATCGTGAGAGCTCAATAAGGCAGTTCAAATACTTTTCGATATATTCCAAAGGAAAGTGGATATAAAAAAGAGCCTTTACTCAAATAAAGGCTCTTTTTATTTGTGTATATACGCAATCATTTTTTTATTGCAAAAGTCATGATTATTGCTGTTTCTTCATTGTAATAACATGAGTACTCATACTCCCAGTAAAAACTGGATAGTATCTACACCATCTGCATAATCTGTGATGCCAGGACACTGAGATTGACCAAACGATACCGTATCAATACCATCAATGGGTCTTTGACTTACCACACATTGGATGTCTTCACGGTAATCATTCAACCAGCTTTCCAATGTTTTGATGTCACTGAAGTAGCTGTAATGAAGGGTGGCAATCCTTGAAACCATCGAATCACTTTCTTTCAAAATAAGAAAATCAGATTGTAAAAAGTCTTCTTTATTCAGCAGATATAAGGCTGTATTGTAGTCCAAATTATTTTTGTATTTGGTATGATCGACTATGTTTTTGAATGGTGCTAAAACTGAAAATAATCTAGTTGGATCAAATCCTACCGGTAGCATGATTTTGCTAACATTTCTACATCCTAATCCAAAATAATTGAAAATATCTGCTCCTAATAGTTGCAAAGTCTCATCTGATTCATCTCCAAAAATGATTGCTATGCTATTTCTATTTTGTCGGATGATGTGCGGTACATTCCTAAAATAATATTCAAAATGTTTGGCTGTACTATTGCTACCTGTAGCTATGGCAGCGTCATAATCAGTCAATTTATCTACGATAGTAATGATATCGGTATTGCTTCTTGATTGCAAATATTGGATAACAAATTCCATTAATACCCGATCTTTGTCTGATAGTTTGATGATGCTGTGATGTCCTATTATATAACTGCAAAGCAAATCATGGAAACCTACCATAGGTAGATTGCCAGCCATAATAATGCCGATTTTTTTGGACTCGACATGATCATCAAGGTGGTATTTTTTTACAAGCAATAGGAGGGCATCAACAGTCAAAAATTCTCTCTGAATAGCATCCATTGAAGTAGTAATATTTTCTATAGTAAACCAAGGATTTTCCAATTGGCATTTGTACATGAGAGATTGAATTTGATCAGAATTGTGTTCGCCTAAAATTTTGCCCAAATCCAATAAATGTTGTATTCTTGATTGTAAATCCATATTTTCTTTCTGTTTAACTGTTAATTGCTTAGGTTGTTCAACATTTGCGATAGTCTAAATGTGATGCCATGACTACGAAAACCAAACTTATCGAATGCCCAAGTGTAATCGATATCAAAAATCTGGATAGGGCCAATTCTGAAATTTTCTAAACCAATAAAAGGCTCATAATATTCACCTTTTTCAGGTTGGTAAAGTGCAGAAAAACCCAATACAAGTTTCAACGGTGTTTTGTTGAGCAACGGTATTTTGTCTGTAATATATCCATTGAAATGATGTCTAAAATTGATCTGTGCATATCTTGATCCAGTACTAAACTCATAATAGGGCATCAGATTGAAACTACTCAATTCATTGCTGATCGGACTCGAAATCTCATTTCCTAAAGGATGGAAAAAATCAGCAAAATATGATGGTCCATTGCCTAAAAATGATCCACCTTCGATATTATAACTAAAATATCCCAAAAGATGTGCATTGACATACGAATCCTTGACCTTAACAATAAGTTTGTGGTAAGATTTGTTCTGATTTTTGACAGCATATCCATATTGATAAATTGTCGTGATATTGGGCCAATTAGATACATCTCTGATTTTCATATTTGGATAACTTGAAAATTTTTGTGCAGGCCTGATCATAAGGCCAACCGTATTGATCCAATATCGATTTTGAGAATAATAGGTGTCTGATAAGTCTGTATTGGGTATGTTCGGTTCAAAAAGACAATTTTTTTTCGAAAAGCTATAGTGTGTATTGATTTTCAAAGGATTGCGCAAATTGTAAGAAGAACTAATATCCAAGTAAAAGCCATTTGAGATTTCTTGCTCGTAATTGACCTCTACAAAATTTCTCTCATACAGTCTGATTTTATTGATTTTGGTGATCAAGGATGTCCAAGTATTGTTGATTTCGTTGATTGGTTTTCTGACATCAAATTGTGTGTACTCATTGCCAGCTGAGATCGAAATTTTTCCCAAAGAATAGTTATCAAATAAATATTGTAATTCCAATTTTGGTTTAAATTTCTTATCTACAAAGCCATAATCCAAGGATGGCATCACTCGCCACACACGATACAGAGAGTCTTTTTTGATCCAAGTGGCTTTCAGTCTTGTCCTGAATCCTTCTACAGCATT
Source organism: Saprospiraceae bacterium (assembly GCA_046329385.1). GTDB lineage: Bacteria > Bacteroidota > Bacteroidia > Chitinophagales > Saprospiraceae > OLB9. The sequence goes on along the minus strand of JAXLUT010000003.1, from coordinate 209,708 downwards.
AAATTGTGTCCATGCTATAGGACTAGCTACTCTAAATGATGTTTTTTTGTATGAATTGTCAAACGAAAATCCAGTTAATAATTTGAATATAGTAAACTTATTTTGAATCCTATCTACAGAATCCATATAACTTTTTGATTTCCAAAGTTGCTGGAGTGAATCTTTTTTTATGTAATCCCTTTGCTCTTCTTCAGTCAGAGGTACAGGTCTTTCTTTTTGCCAAAATGAGCTATCTTTATTGAGTGCATTGGCATCTACTTTGAAGGTTTCATTGGAGTTGAAGATAGTTGAGACGTCTTTATTGAGTTGGTAATTTGAAAATACATAAGTAAAGTTGCCACCCATCTTAAATCCTAAAAGTCCAGCTTTGAATGAAAAAACTTGGCTCAATAGCTTTCTATTTTGTCTGTCGCCTACTGGTATATATACTTGTCTCACTTGAATTGTGTCCAAATAGGTGTTTTTTAACACATTGCCAAAGAGTTCCAACTCTGTGGAGTAAATATTCCAGTATTCGTCCACAATGTACACATAGCCATTCAACAATGGTGAAGTTTTAGACTTGGGTATTATTTTTATTTTGTGAAACATAGTGCCATCTTTGTCAACACTTGTCTTTTCAAGTTTAAACTTGTAATGCGACATTGCATTATCTGCCAGAGGAGAGACAATAGTCCTACCAAATTGCAAAGATTCATCATACAAGTCAAATGATGCCCATGAAAATTGATTGGCAGTAAACAAGCTGTTATCTCCAGATTTGACGGTAGATATCATGACTTCCTTGATTTTGTCAGGATACTGGAAGTAAAACTTTGATTTGGACTCTGACAAATAGATCAGACCTTGTCGAGTAGAATCCAATGTCCCATTCATAGTACCTATTTCTTCACCTAAGATTTTTTGTGGAGCATCATTGATTTTTACCACGCCTTTGACATACAAATCAGCTTCAAGGCTTTTGACCGATTTTTTGTAATAATCTCTTTTGCTGATTGCTTTTCGGATAATAGGGTAGGCAGGATCTTCTCTATCAGCCGAAATGACCAATTCGCCAATCAGATTTTCATCCGCATAGAGGATGATGTTCTTACGTATGGGTTTACCTTCATATTGAAAGCTAAATTGTTCTTTGGTAAATCCTACATACTGAAATGTTACGGTGTACGTACCTTTCTGATCTAGATCCAAAAGATATTCTCCATCAATGTTGCTAACGGTGCCTGAAGTTGAGTTTTCTATATAAACAGTAGCGTACGGTAGCGCATTACCATCTACATCTTTGATCTGACCGCTGAGTTGTGTCCATGTCTTTGTGGACAAGAGACTAATCAAGAGCATCCAAGTGCAAGTAATTATTTTTAGGTTTGGCACTTTTGTTGAGTTAAAAATGCAGCAAATATAATGCTTATCTTTCTATTGTTTTTTATCAGAAAGGTGACTTTGTAAAAATTCCAACACTTTTAGTTCTGTCCAATAATAATCCTTTCCAAAACTTGTAAATCCAACATGACCACCATGTTTGGGAGTCATCAAATGAAAGATATCGCTTGATTGTGCTATATCATAAGGATAGCATGTTGGTGATAAAAAAGAATCATCCAAAGCATTGATAAGTAGTGTTGGCACTCGTATTTTGTTTAAGTGTTGGAGACTACTGCAAGTATTATAATAATCATTAGCATCTATCATGCCGTGCAATTTGGCTGTAAAATACTCATCAAAATCCCACAATGTCTTGACTTTGTGCAAATGACTGATGTCAATTTTATCTGGCATCATTTGATGTTTTTGCTTCATCTTGGGTAGCAAAGTGTACAAAAACTGTTTTTCATACATTTGATTGTACCATTTCTTCAATTCATAACTACCACCTTGCAAGTCGATAGGCACAGAGATGCCTACTACGGCTCTAATATTGGGAGGTACTGTAAAGAAACCATCACCTGCATATTTTAAAGTGACATTGCCACCTAAGCTAAATCCACATATAAATACATCAGTATAATGAACGCCATGAATGGTAAGGAAATGGTGCAAATCTTTTGTAAACCCACTATGGTACATTTCTACTGTGCGATTAAGTTCGCCACTACATGATCTGAAATTGATAGCTGCTACTGTATATTTATTGGCCACTAAGAGCCTGCTGATACCATTGATATATTGTGATGCCGATGACCCTTCAAGTCCATGCATTAAGATGACCAATTTTGAATTCTTATCCTTGTGGATCCAATCCACATCAAAAAAATCATTTTCAGGTGTATCTATTCTCTCCCTGATAAAAGATAAACTTGGTTTTTTCCTAAATAAATATGGGAATAAAGTATTGACGTGACCATTCTTGAACAACCATCCTGGTTTATATTGAGCATTGAGTAATGGCATTGGTTGGTTTTGGGAATAAAATATCGAAATTACAAATGGTAGAAATATTGCTAATCAAAATAAAACACCAACTCCAAAGACGATTTGATCATTATCGAGGATCCATTTGGGTTCAAAATAATAGGTATATTTATCAGTTGGGAGTCTAAGAGATAGTCCCAAGAGCAATGAGTTATTGATCACGCTCGTATTGGTAAAATTGATACCTGCCAATGGGTTGAGGATGACATTATCGTTTATATTAAAAAGGTGATAATGCAAATCGATATCGAATGACCAACTCGCTTTACTGCCTAGATAGTAAATTAGATCAGTATTAATGTCAAATTTGTCAGAAATATCTTTACCCACTTTTGCATGAATACCAAGTGCCTTAAACTCATTGTTGGAGTTGAACTTCAATCCACCTCCAAATACCCATTGAGCTCCAAGTGTAGTGCATGATAAAGCTACACAACAAAAAACAAATAATAACTTTCTCATATTCATGGCATTTGACTTTCTTAAAAATGTGTTACAAATATAGTTATAAATTTGAAAATGGGTGTATTGTGTTAATAAATTTATAAAATATTACAAAATCCTTTGACTTTCTGATATTAAGTTTTTTAACAAGAATCTAATAGTTATCAATGGATTAGATAATTGAAGATGATGTGGACACATTAATTTCAAAAAAAAATTAAAATAAAAATAATTCCCAAGCAGCGTTTTTAGTTAAAAAATAGTTAATATTGCAAGCAAATATAAGTAACAAAATATTATACGTATAAAAATCATTTTTTAACAAAACAATTTTACCAATATGAAACAATTTTTAATCACGATTGCAATTTTATTTTGTGGTCTTGGAGTGTCACTCGGGCAGCGAAGCATTTCGGGTGTTGTCACAGATGAGGCAGGCGTACCTTTGATTGGTGCCAATGTAGTAGCCAAAGAGGCAGTGACGGTAGGTACTATCACAGACATAGATGGAGCCTACCAACTTGTACTACCTGACAATGTTGTCACTTTGGTATTCAGTTATGCAGGTTATACCACTAAAGAAATGGAGGTTGGCAATGCATCGGTAATGAATGTAAGTTTGTCTGAAGGGAAACTCTTGGATGAGGTAGTGGTAGTAGGATATGGTACACAGAGGAAGAGTGATGCTACGTCATCCATCTCAAGTATCAAGGGTACTGAGATTGCTAATCTTGTTGCTCCAAGTTTTGCTAGCCAACTTGGTGGAAGGGCAGCAGGAGTCCAAGTGAGTACTACAAGTGGTATCTTAGGAGAAAGCCCAAGGATAAGGATTAGAGGTGTTTCTTCAGTGAATTCAGGGATTGATCCATTAGTTGTGATTGATGGAATACCTGTTTATTCTGGTGATTTAGGAGGATATGCCTCTGCTTCAGGATTAGGTGACTTAAATCCTGCTGATGTCGAATCCTTTGAAGTATTGAAAGATGGAGCTGCAACTGCCATTTATGGATCGAGAGGTGCCAATGGAGTAATTTTGATTACAACTAAAAAAGGTAAAAAAGGTGCACCAAAAGTTGAATTTAATTCATTATTTGGATTAGCAAACCCAATCAAAACTTTTGATTTGCTAAAGACCAAAGACTTCATTACAATATCTAATGAAAAAAGGACAAATAGAGGTCAAGCACCCTGGGCAGTAGGCGACGCTTATGATACAGATTGGCAAGCAGCGGTCTTGAATTCAAATGCTGTACAATTGGACAATAGCCTTTCAATAAGCGGAGGCAATGATGCGACCACTTATTATTTGTCAGGTGGGTACACTACACAAGATGGTATAGCCAAAGCAAATGATATGAGTAGATATAATTTGAAAACAAATATCGAGCAGAAAGTACTTAGTTGGCTTAAAATCGGTGGTGGGCTATCCTTATCTCAAACATCATACAATGGACTTAACACTGGAAGAAATTCACTTTCTGGAAATATTTTTAATGCTATTAGGCAATTGCCTAATACACCGATATTCAACTCAACACATCCAACTGGGTATAATATGTCAACCAATAATACGGTAGTGGGGCAATGGGACAATACTGATCCTGTAGGCGATAATATTCCAAATATCGTTTATGTCTTGGATAACAATGTTTATAAATCTGTAATTAAAAGGACCATGGCCAATGTAAATGCAACTGCCAATCTTTTGAAAGGTTTGGATTACAAATTTCAGGGTAGTATTGATAATCCAAATACAAAGGGTTTCTTATATTGGAATCCTGTACATGGAGATGGAGCTGGATCAGCTGGTAGATTGCAAAATAGCACGACTGATTTATACAGGTGGAATATTCAACACCTATTAAATTACAATGTACTATTGGCCGAAAAGCACAGCATAGGTTTTATGGTAGGCGCAGAGTATCAAAAAGAGAGAAATGAGACTTTTGAAAGTATTGGTACGAATTTGCTCAATGAATTTTATAATCAAGTGACTGTTTCAAATTCATATTCTGTTCAACAATCAGGTGGAGGGGCAACAGAAGTGGGGATTATTTCTTATTTGAGCAGATTGAATTATAACTACAATCAGAAGTATTTTGCACAGGTTTCATTAAGAAGAGATGGTATTTCAAAGTTAAGTCCAGCAAATAGATGGAATAATTTCCTAGGTTACTCATTGGGCTGGAATGTTGCAAACGAATCATTTTTTGAAGGCATTAGGGGTACAATCAATCAACTCAAACTCAGATATTCCTTCTCTGCCGTAGGAAATACAGAAATTGGTACTTACCCATATTTGGGTCTTGCTTCAGCATCTCCTTACGGTAATTTGAATGGAGTTGCCTTCAGTCAATTTGGAAATGATCTATTGACTTGGGAAACAAGTAATAAATCTGACTTTGGTCTTGATTTAGGTCTTTTTGAAAATAGACTTTCAGTATCATTTGATTATTTCAAAAATGATATTGACAAATTAGTCTTTTCGGTTCCAGTTGCGCATTCATTAGGAGTACCTTTCAATAGAATTAATAAAAATATTGGAAAATCGCTCAATAAAGGTTATGAAATGCAGTTAAGTTATGATGTATTAAAAGGATCTGAATTCACTTGGAATGTAGGTGCAAACTTAACATTGATTTCAAATAAAATCGTCTCTTTGCCAAACAATGGTGCGGACATAATCGGTGGTAGCTCAACAGATGTTAATATCAATCCAAATATTATCATTCGTCAAGGTGAATCTATGAATTCATTATTTGGATACGAGTATTGGGGAGTTAATCCTGCAAATGGAAACCCTGTGTATGTAAAAGGTGATGGCACTTTGGTGCAAGGCAATCTTGCAACTGGTACTTATGTGGGTTTCAATCCTGACAAACCGGAAGAATTGGGTGCTGCATCCTCATTAAGCGCGGCCACAGACAGAAAGATCTTGGGCAATACCTTACCAACCTATTTCGGTGGTTTTACATCAAAAATGCAATACCAAGGATTTGACCTAGGTTTCTTGGTAAGATTTAGCGGTGGAAACAAAATATTTAATGCCACTAGAAGGGATTTGATGAATATGAATCTCAATAATAACAGTACAGAAATCTTAGGAAGATGGCAAAGTGCTTCTAATCCTGGTGATGGACAGACACCAAGACTTTGGGCAAGCAGTAACCCATTTGTAAATTTGACAAGTGGAGCTTCTACAAGATTTGTTGAAGATGGTGATTTTATTAGCTTGGACAATGTTACCCTTGGTCCTAAATTTAATTTTTCTGGCTTAGAAAAAGTGGGTATTAATAACCTGAGAGTATATGCTCAAGGACAAAACTTAGTCATGATAACTAAGTATAAAGGCCTTAACCAAGAGATGGAGACCTTTGGTGTAGATTTGAATGGTACACCAAGGGCAGAATCATTTGCTTTTGGCTTAAATGTAGAAGTTCTAATTTATTTTTGAAACATTAAAATTTATATAATGAAAAGTTTAATAGTAAGGATCTTCATGTTAATTACATCGATTGTGTTATTCACCAATGGTTGTACTGAAGAAAATATCTTGGTTAAGTCCAATCAATAATATTTCGCTAGACGCTTCTTTTTCAACACCGTCTTTGATAGCTAGTACCATGAATGGTATGTACAATGCTGCATCAATTGGACAATACAATTCTACTACTTTTAATGGAGGTAGGATATATTTGGGGCTCAACTTTTGTTCAGCAAGGAGATAATAGAGCGAGAACGTAATTCAATACAACTACTTTTACCAGTTGACTTATACAGCAACTTATGACCCAACCACGGCAAATAATGTTTACTATTGGGTAGATGGTTACAGATTGATTAACAGAGCCAATTTAGTGATTGAAGGCGTAATTAAAGCTGTAGCAAGGAGTATCATTTCTAAAGAAGTGGGAGATGATTACATTGGACCAAACTAAGTTTTTGAGAGGTATTACATTTTGAAATGGTAAATTATTTTGCAAGACCTTATAATCATACTGCAAATTCATCTCATGATGGTATTCCATATAGAGTAAATGGTGTTGATACACAGGGAGAAATAGATACAGATATCAAGGTAGGCAGAAGTACTGTCATTGAGTATATCAAAAGGTGCTTGCAGATCTTGTGAAGCAAAAGATCCACTTATTCTAAATACAACACTTACGAAACTTAAAAAATTCAGCAATAGCTTTTAAAACAAGGGTTTACTTACATATGCGTAATTGGCAAAGAATGGTGAAGAAGGTGCAAAATTGAATGGAAAATATTCACTTGAAGCAAGTCCAGGTACACCATTTGCAAGTCCCTACAATAATAAAGAATCTATCTTTTCAATGTTGCATTCAGAAGTCATAAATCCTGGTGTCAATGCTGCTTTAGCTTCTCAATACAACAGAAGACAATTGGTGTGTATCAGCCCTATCATTTGGAGAGATCCAGAATGGCTTGCTGATGATAAGAGAAGATATGATAATGACGCTGATCCTGCTGCAATGGTCTTTACGGTTTCTGGAAGAAAGTATACTAAAAAATATAAGGATGCTGTAAATTATACTGATGCGGCTCCGGTCATTAGATATGCGGAAGTTGTATTAAATATGGCTGAAGCATATGCGCGAACTGGTGATAATATTAATGGACTCAAATTATTGAATTCAGTCCGTGATAGAGCATTGACCAATCCTGCTACACAATCATTCACATCTTTCGCTGACAGCAAAGCCTTAGTAGGAGCAATTCTTAAAGAAAGAAGAATAGAGTTTTTAATGGAAGGACGCAGGTGGTCGGATATTCACAGGTTGCAAAACGATGATCTTTTTCCAATTGATGGCATACCTGCAAAAGTAGCCAATGGAAATCCTCCTGCTACAGCTTTTACTTTGGGTACTCCTTATACTGGACCATATGGCGTTAATGCAATACCGGCGAGCAGCAATAAGGTAATCTGGCCTATTCGCCAGATTGAATTAGACGCCAATCCTACTTTGAAGCAAAGTGAGACTTGGTAAAAAGTTATTTTGTTAGATTACGGAGGGGAGTAATTAATTGCTCCCCTTTATTTTCTAACATTTAAGAAATGAACGTACTTTTTGAATAAACTGTGGTCTCATTTCTTACACTCATCAAAAACTTCTTTTAAATCCAGCTCTAATCCTGTCAAAGTTATACAAGGGTATTACATCATCACTAACATAAGTTTGGATGCGACGATACTTCTCATTTTCTAAAACAAAGACTTCGACCGTTTGATTTTTTGGCTCAACGATCCAATATTCTTTCGCACCTGACTCTTCGTACAGGTCAAATTTATCTTGAACATCTTTTTTGGTTGTGTGTGGCGATAAGATTTCGATGATAAGGTCCAGGCACTCCAAAACAACCTTTTTTCCCTGATTTTGGAAGGATCGCAGATGACAACAATGTCTGGCTGGACCACACGGTCTGACTGCATGAAGTGTTTTACCTTTAACGGGTAGGATGACATCAAAAGGTGCAACAAAAAATTGACATTGTTTTTTCTATGAAAAAATTGTAAAATAGCCCCACAAATGTTCCTTGAGATTGATTGATGGAAACTAGAAGGTGCAGGACTCATCCCACAAAAATTTTGCCTTGATGATTTCAACCATTTCATCCATTGTAAATTGGAGATAATCGGCATAGGTGTAATGGACACCGTAACTTCCTGTTGGTTCGTTTGCAATGTCCTGATTAGCCATTTTTTTATAAATTCACTCATCAAAAACTTCTTTTAAATCAGTTCTAATCCGCCAAAGTATGGCAATAGATCACATCATCACTAACATAAGTTTGGATGCGACGATACTTCTCATTTTCTAAAACAAAGACTTCGACCGTTTGATTTTTTGGCTCAACGATCCAGTATTCTTTCACACCTGACTCTTCGTACAGGTCAAATTTATCTTGAACATCTTTTTTGGTTGTGTGTGGCGATAAGATTTCGATGATAAGATCAGGCACTCCAAAACAACCTTTTTCCCTGATTTTGGAAGGATCGCAGATGACAACAATGTCTGGCTGGACCACACGGTCTGACTGCATGAAGTCTTTACCTTTAACAGGTAGGATGACATCAAAGGGTGCAACAAAAAATTGACATTGTTTTCTATGAAAAAAATTGTAAAATAGCCCACAAATGTTCCTTGAGATTGATTGATGGAAACTAGAAGGTGCAGGACTCATCCTAAAAATTTTGCCCTTGATGATTTCAACCATTTCATCCATTGTAAATTGGAGATAATCGGCATAGGTGTAATGGACACCGTAACTTCCTGTTGGTTCGTTTGCAATGTCCTGATTAGCCATTTTTTTTATAAATTCACTCATCAAAAACTTCTTTTAAATCCAGTTCTAATCCCTCCAAAGTATGGCAATAGATCACATCATCACTAACATAAGTTTGGATGCGACGATACTTCTCATTTTCTAAAACAAACACTTCGACCGTTTGATTTTTTGGCTCAACGATCCAGTATTCTTTCACACCTGACTCTTCGTACAGGTCAAATTTATCTTGAACATCTTTTTTGGTGGTGTGTGGCGAAAGTATCTCAATGATGATGTCAGGTGCACCGAAACAACCTTTTTCCTTGATTTTGGAAGGATCGCAGATGACAACAATGTCTGGCTGGACCACACGGTCTGACTGCATGAAGTCTTTGCCTTTAACAGGTAAGATGACATCAAAAGGTGCAACAAAAAATTCACATGTTTTACCTTGCAAGAAAAGAAAAAACCAACCACTTAATCGTCTTGAAATTCTTTGGTGAGTACTAGAAGGTGCAGGACTCATCCTAAAAATCTTGCCCTTGATGATTTCAACCATTTCATCCATTGTAAATTGGAGATAATCGGCATAGGTATAATGGACACCGTAAGCCAATTCAGGCTTTTTAACTATTTCATCTTTCATTACTTAGTCTGTTTTGATACAAAAATATACCTTTTTAATCAATTCTCCCTAAATTCTTCAGAAATTAACTTTAATTGGTTGCTATCGCAATTGCCACCTTTTGACCATCCATCGCAGCTGAGATAATGCCGCCTGCATAGCCTGCACCTTCACCGCATGGGTAAAGCCCTTTGATATTTAGGTGTTCACAAGTATTATTGTCTCTCGGTATTTTTATTGGCGCAGAAGTTCGGCTTTCTACACCTACTATATTGGCATTATTGGTGATATATCCTTTCATTTTTTTATTGATATCTGCCAATCCTTTTCTCAGCCTTTGATAAACGAAATTTGGAAGGATCTCATGCAATGGTGCTGAGATTAAACCTGGGATATAAGATGATGGGTTTAGTACTGGTGATCTTACTCCATTGACAAAATCTTCTACTCTTTGCGCTGGCGCCATTTGTGATCCACTGCCTACAGAAAACATTTTTTGTTCTACATCCTTTTGAAAATTTAAACAGGCAAAAACTCCTGAATAACCATGTTTTGCTAACTCTTCAATACCAATTGAAGTGACAAATCCTGAATTTGCATAAGGACTATCCCTACGACTCAATGACATACCATTCACTACGATTTCGCCAGGAGATGTTGCAGCTGGCACTATCAACCCGCCAGGACACATACAAAAAGAAAAAACACCCTGTCCATCTACCTGACTTACTACCGCATAGCTTGATGCTGGCAGATTGTCTTCTCTAGGAGATTGGTGATACTGGACTTTATCTATGTATGATTGAGCATGTTCTATTCTTAATCCTAAAGTAAAAGGTTTGGCTTCTATCATAATACCTTTTTTATTCAATAATCTATAAATGTCGCGGGCAGAATGGCCAGTAGCTAATATGACTTTGGATGAGGAGAAAAACTTGCCGTCACATAATACGCCTTTCATCTGATTGTCATCTATGACTAAATCATTTACCCTATGGTCAAAAAGCACTTTCCCACCACATTTTTCTATGGTTTTTCTGATAGCTTCCATGATATTTGGAAGTTTATTGCTTCCAATATGCGGATGAGCATCGGTCAAGATATCTTGGGTCGCACCATGCTCTACCAGTAATTGGAGCACTTTATTGATGCTACCACGCTTATTGGATCGTGTATAAAGCTTACCATCGCTATAAGTGCCCGCTCCACCTTCGCCAAAGCAATAATTTGAATCGGGATTGACGATGCCATCTTGCTGAATGTCTTTTAAATCTTTTCGTCGCTCTCTTACATCTTTGCCTCTTTCCAGTATTACAGGTTTTAGACCTAGTTCAATCAGTTCTAATGCAGCAAAATATCCAGCTGGTCCAGCACCGATGATGATGACAGTTTGTCTTTGTTCAACATTTGGGTAAGTTTGAACAATTGAATTTGGAGCATGGTAATTTTCATCCAAATAGACGTCATACTTCAAAATGAAAATTGGTCTTTTTCCTCTTGCATCTATTGATTTTTTAATGAGAATAATGTCTCGAATATGGGAAGTTTTTGTCTTTAATAATTGAATTATTTTGCCATTTATAAAATCTTGGTCATTGATTTTATCTGGAAATATCTTAACTTCTATTGTCTGGATCATTTCTAAATTGAATAATTAGCAGACCACAAAGGTAACTTAATATTTTATCCCATCAGGATTTCTCTCAGTTTGCCATGATCCATTCATACTCTAAATCCTTCCCAGAAATGATATCTGAAAATCTAATAGGAAATTTCACATCAGGGTTTAATGTTTCTGACTGTAATAACTCCAAATCATTGGTAGTCTTTCTAGCAGACCTAGCAAAAAATATTTTCATGCATGATGATGGTAGATAATTGTAATCTGATCCACCATAAAACGATGGCTTTCCACCTGTTGGCTCGCCAATGATGATAGCGTTGAGCAATCTTTTGGCTTCCATAGTATGAATTAAGCCTGCTGAAAAGGTATTTCTACTCACAATGACGTATGATTTTACTCGATCTTTGTCAATTATTTTAGACAAATGTTCGATCATTTGACTTCCCTGCGATGTGTTGCCACCAGTATTTTCACTCAAGTCAAAAACCAATTTTTTAATTGATTTTGATTCAATTATTTTAAAAATTGAGTCCCTAAATGATCTGAAATAGGGTAGTACGACATCCTTTTTTTTATCTTTCGGTATGGCTATTGGAGTTTTGTTGTCACACAAGTTTAATGATTCTGAAATGCTCAAAGAATCCCTTATTTGGGCCATCATTTGTTGCTCTCTACCCGTACACTTGTTATATGTGACAAATAAGACTGAATCATTCTTCAAAAGTTTGTACCCAAAAATTTCCTTTGTTCGAGGTCTTCTTGTGAATTTTGAACTAAATTTTAAGAATTCAATATCATCAGGATCTGACCACTCAAAAGCTTTGACATTAAATGATTTTGGAATGCCGTAATAATCTTCTGTTGAGATGCTTAATGTTTTGTTTTATATGACGTAAAAATATTCCAAGATAGAAAAATTGAATAAATAATTGGGCAATATTTTCTACTCCCCAAGACAGGAGTTTTCGGCTGCGAGCAGAGTGTCTTAACGCTATCTATTATTGTTTTTATTGGAATTTTATTGATGGCTACCAATTTTTGACCCAACATAGCTTCATCAATTCAGTCGTTTGTCTGATGAAAGGCCCTTCTTCAAAAAAGTAAACTTTGAATGGTAGATAGATTTTTGGGAATCATATTTAAAAAATCTGTTGAAGTATGCGAGTCGCCAATTTTGGCAATAATTTTCTGTATTTCGAAATACATTCCAATGTTAGTCGATTTTTGGAATTTCAACTGAAGTGCATTCAAATCACTTTCATATTGAGATTTTGAATAAACATGAAAAAGATCAGCATGAATGATTGGTAATTCTTCCTTCAAAAATTCAATATCTTTTTTCCAATCAATTGTAGATTGTCCATTTGATCTCCATCCAAATATTAAAATAATGGATAAGATGTGCAACAGCTGAGTGTATTTTAAAGTCTTCATTTTTTTTTAAGAAATAAAAATTTATCTTTGTGCTCCATTCAAAATAAAAGCAAAAATAATAAAATTATGCAAAACCACTTTGCCAATTTGCAGATGATTGAAGAATCCGCCATGCTATTTGCTAAGCAACATATTTTACCAAATGTCATGGAATGGGATGAAGCTCAAATTTTTCCTGTTGAAACATTTAGAGAGTTAGGCAAACTTGGGTTTATGGGTGTATTAGTGCCAGAAGAATATGGTGGTTCAGGTCTCGGCTATCAAGAGTATGTAAGCATTATTGTCGAAATCGCAAAGGTTTGTGGTTCTATTGGCTTAAGTGTAGCAGCGCATAATAGTCTATGTACTGGACATATTCTTGCTTTTGGTAATGAAGAGCAAAAGAAAAAGTACTTACCTAAGTTGGCTTCGGCAGAATGGATTGGAGCTTGGGGCTTGACAGAAGCCAATACGGGTTCAGACGCTATGCGCATGAAATGTGTAGCCACACAGGATGGTGATCATTGGATCATCAATGGCTCTAAAAACTGGATCACACACGGCAAATCTGGTGATGTAGCTGTAGTCTTGGCGCGGACAGGTGAATTGTTAGATAGTAGAGGTATTACAGCATTTATAGTAGAAAGAGGTACGTCTGGTTTTAAAGCTGGAAAAAAAGAAAATAAATTGGGAATGAGAGCTTCTGAAACAGCAGAAATGGTGTTTGAAAACTGTCGAGTACACCAATCGCAAGTGTTGGGCAATGTAGGCGATGGTTTCATTCAATCTATGAAAATCCTTGATGGTGGCAGGATTAGTATTGCGGCATTATCATTAGGTATAGCCAAAGGTGCTTACGAAGCTTCTGTCAAATATGCTAAAGAAAGAGAGCAGTTTGGTCAAGCTATATCCAATTTTCAAGCAATATCGTTCAAATTGGCTGATATGGCTACCAAAATTCAAGCAGCAGAACTGCTCATTCGCAAAGCAGCTCATCTCAAAAATCATCATCAACCCATGACTACTATCTCTGCTATGGGAAAGTATTATGCATCGGAGATTTGTGTTCAAATAGCAACAGATGCCATCCAAATATTTGGAGGATATGGTTATACCAAAGATTTTCCAGTGGAGAAATATTTTAGAGATAGCAAACTATGCACCATAGGAGAAGGCACATCAGAAATCCAAAAACTGGTGATCAGCAGAAATATTTTGAAGGATTGATATAGTCATCAAACGAAGTTGGCTATATTTTTTGTTTCATTCTGTATTCTGGGTATCTGTTCAAAAGTAATATGATTTTATTATTCAAGTACTAATGTTAAAGCTATGCCCTTTCGGGCAAGATCCTATTTACAACACAAATTTGTAATATTTGTGTGAAATGAATGATTGGTAGGTTAGTCACAGTATCTAGCCACTTCATTGACATTTGTAAGGATAACAAAATACCATTACCAAGTTTTATAAGGAGATTTGGACTGCATGGCCACATTGATTCAGTTTCATAATGCCAATATTTTACATTTATTCATTTTTATTGCTGATTTTCCATACCTTTTATATTATAATTTAATTTAATATAAAAGTGATTTATTTTTGTGACAAATAAGTAATGTGTGTCTTTTTGTGTAAATTGCAGTTCAAAATTTTAATTTTTACACGTGAAATGTGCATTATATTGTATTGAATGACTAAATTGTAGTATTGTTGTTTGTTTATTAAATTGGCGCATCATGTTTTTGAGTTTATAAAATTGATGATTTATCTTATGGTTTAATTTGACAATTTTTATTGTCTTAACTTTTATGAATTTAGTTTAGAATTCAGAATAATATTCAAGTTGACATGATTTTTTATACCCGTTGTTCAAGCAGTTTTTGCATTTACCTATTCAAGTAATATGCAAATCAAAGTAAACAATTAGAGAGCGTTTATTAAGTATTTAATATATTGATCTTCAATATATAACAAATTATATAAATTGGCATGTATTTTGTATTTTATTGAATAGCATATTTCGATATTATTTATAAATTTAGTTAAAATGAAATCTTTTATTTACACTGTTGGCTTTTTGTTTGTTGTTTTAAATTTTACTTCATGTACTAATGATCATACTGTCACCATCTCTGAAACTGATAATGAGCTTGAAAGTAAACTAAATGCTTTTAGGAAAGGAAAGTTTTATCCTTCCTAGTCTTGTAATTTGAGAAACATGCATAAAGACCCAAAATCCAATTACAAAATCTAAAGTGGCGTTGAGTGGTTTTCTTTTTCATGAGACTGCGCTTTCTATTGATTAAAGAACCCAAGTACAAAAGAAGACTTTTTCATGTGCATCTTGCCATCATGCGGCTGCTGGCTTTCCAGGCAGGTACTTTTCAGGGAATAGGAGAGGGCGGCATTGGATTTGGTTTGTCAGGAGAGACTCGTCACCCATCTTTGTCTTTAGCGGATGTAGATGTTCAGCCGCTACGTTCACCGTCAATATGAATGGGAAAGGCATATCAAAAAAATCAATTGTGGAATGGTCAATTTGGAGCGCACCTCCAATGAGGGAACTGAAGCAAATTGGACTACGATGCTCCGATAGCTACCAACAAACTTGGGTTTGAAGGATTAAAGCACAAGCTATAGCTGGTATGTCAGTACATAGATTGAACATCAATGAAGATGTACTAAAGATGCCAGCATACAAAAAACTTTTTGACGAAATATATGCAGATATTCCAGAAAGTGAAAGATACACTAAAGTGACTGCTGGTTTGGCAATTGCTGCTTATGAAAGGACGCTCTTAAGCAATCAGGCACATTTCAAAAATATCTAAAAGGAAATAAAAGAGCATTAACCGAACAAGAAAAGCAAGGCGCTATCGTGTTTTGGAAAAGGCCAATGTGTAAGTTGTCACAATGGGCCAGCACTAAATAGTATGCAATTTACTGCAATCGGTATAGGAGATTTGGTGGATTGCCCAGAACAAACTTTAAAAACTATTCAAAATGACCCAGCCAATCTTGGCAGAGGAGGATTTACTAAGAATCCAGCTGACAATTATAAATTTAAGGTACCTCAACTATATAACCTTAAAGATTCACCTTTTTATGGGCATGGAAGCAGTCTAAGATCCGTTAGAGATGTTTTGATTTACAAAAACAATGGAAAATCCGAAAACATTCATGTGCCTACATCTAGTTTAGATAATAGATTCCTACCATTGCACTTGACCGAAACAGAATTAAAAGCCTTAGAAGCTTTTATTGTGAATGGTCTTTACGACCCGCAACTTAAGAGATACATACCTCAAAACTTACCATCGGGTCAATGTTTCCCAAATGCAGATATTCAGTCTAGAAAAGATATGGATTGTTTTTGATATTCAAACTTTTGATCATTTATTTTTAAGAATAAATCAATCAAATTACCTTTATTTAGCCCCAAAATCAAAAAGTACAAGCGTGAAATCTTGTACTTTTGATTTTTAATATAACTTATCTGAGATCAGCGCAAAGATCAGCTAAAACATCACTACCAGGACAAAGCTCTTTTTCGGTCAATTGATTTAAAGGAGTTGTTGTGGTATTGAGCAGGTCGTTCAATTCTACACTTTCATTGTCAATATAAAGCAAGCCCGTCAATATTTCATGATTTTGTCTCGCTTTGTGCAATGCCGTCACAATGGAAAGCTTATCTTCAGGATTCCATTCGGGAGAAAGTTTCTGAAGTTTAATAAATGAGCCATCGTGCATTTCAACCATCGCAATTTTTGAATGGTCATAGTCGGTAAGGATTTCTTCTTTTACTGGTACGAAATCCAAAGTAGAAAGTGCCTCGTTATGTTCTCTCACATAATCATAAGATTTGGTTGACCCAGGATTATTGTTGAAGGTGACACAAGGTGATACAACATTAATGAGCGCAAAGCCAGAATGTGACATAGCTGCTTTTATCAATGGAATCAATTGTTTCTTATCTCCACTAAAACTTTGGGCAACGTAGGTAGCACCTAATTCAATCGCTAATGCACAAAGATCTATTCCTTCAAAAGAATTGACATGACCAGACTTTGATATTGAACCAAAATCTGCTGTTGCTGAATCTTGACCCTTGGTTAAACCATAACAACCGTTATTCATGACTATGTAGGTCATATTTAAATTACGACGTACTACATGCACAAATTGACCCATACCGATGGAGGCTGTATCTCCATCACCAGATACTCCCAAGTAAATCAATGAGCGATTGGCTAAATTTGCACCTGTGGTCACTGAGGGCATCCTACCATGAACAGAGTTAAAACCATGGGAGTTACTTAAGAAATAAGCTGGAGTCTTGGATGAACAACCTATACCAGACATTTTAGCTACTCTATGTGGCTCGATGTCCATCTCAAAACAAGCATCTACGATGGCTGCACTAATAGAATCATGTCCACAACCAGCACAAAGTGTTGAGAGCGATCCTTCGTAATCTTTTTTGGTATATCCCAGATGATTTTTGGGCAATCTTGGGTGAGCAAATTTAGGTTTGATATATGTCATGTGAAAAATCAGTTGATGGGTTGAAAAAGATGTTGATGAATTTGAGTTAAAATAAAGTCAGCAGTGATAGGTGTACCATCATAATTCAAGACTTTGACCAATTTTTTAGGATTAATTTCTAATTCGTTGATTAACAATGTTCTGAATTGGGCATCTCTATTTTGCTCTATCACAAATACCTTGTCATATTGCTCAATGAAAGTGGCAACTTCTTCAGCAAAAGGGAATGATTTGATTCTGATCGCATCCATTGGGCTACCTTCACTTTTTAAAATGTCAAGCGCTTCCTCTGCGGCGTGCAAGGTGGTACCAAAAAATAGTATGGCATGGCTTGAATTTTTACCATCTTGAAAATATTGAGGACTCGGTACCATTTTTTTTGCGGTATTAAACTTCTTCAGCAATCTGTCCATTATGCGAACATAAGTGGGTGAATCTTCTGAGTATGCTGCGTTTTCATCGTGAGAGGCTGCCTCTTGTGAAATACGATCCTTTGGTTGGGTGTGTACCTGGCAATGTCCTATATGGTATGCCGTCTCCATCCACATCTCTATATCTTCCCCATGTAGGCAATGACTCCAATTGCGCTGCGGTCAATACCTTTCCACGTTTATATTTGCGATTGTCGTCCCATTGTAGAGTAGGAGTCATGTGATCATTCATCCCTAAGTCCAAATCTGACATGACAATCACAGGTGTTTGTAACTGCTCTGTAAGATCGAAGGCATCGGCTACCATTTCAAAACACTCAGTAGGTGTAGACGGTATCAGCAATATATGTTTGGTATCTCCATGTGATGCATAAGCAGCAGAGATGTAATCGGATTGTTGTGTCCTTGTAGGCATACCAGTCGATGGTCCTGACCTTTGTACATCGATCAATACCACTGGTAATTCTGAATAATATGCTAATCCTAAAAATTCGCTCATGAGCGATACTCCTGGACCACTTGTAGCTGTAAAGGATCTTGCGCCATTCCAATTTGCTCCTATAGCCATACCAATTGCTGCCAGTTCATCTTCGGCTTGAACGATGGAGTAATTGTTTTTGCCAGTAACAGGATCGATCCTTAGTTTCTTGGCATAATCTTCAAAGGCGCTCACCAAAGATGTAGATGGTGTGATTGGATACCAAGATACAACAGTTGCCCCAGCATATAATGCACCTAAGCCAGCGGCACTATTACCATCCATCATAATAGCGTCACCTACCAAATCGCGTTTTTCAACAAAAAACTCAAGGGGATAGGCAAAATGTTCTTTGATGTAATCACTTCCTAAATGCAAGGCTTTGACATTGGGAGCAATTAATTTTTCTTTACCTTGAAATTGCTCAGCAAATAATCCTTCAATTACCTCAGTATCTAAATTGAGTAATCTGGCTAATGCTCCAATATATACTATGTTTTTAAACAATTGTTTTTGACGTGGGTCTGTAAACTCTCTGTTACATATCTCCATCAATGGAACACCAATAAAATGAATATCTTCCCTTAGGAACTCGTCATGCAATGGTTTGGTACTATCATACAAAAAATATCCTCCTGATTTCACACTGGCGATATCCTTTTTGAAACTTTGAGGATTGACACTGACCATCAAGTCAATACCTTCTTTCCTACCCAAGTACCCTTTTTCACTCACCCTTACTTCATACCATGTAGGTAAGCCTTGAATATTGGATGGAAAAATATTTTTGGCTGATACAGGCACACCCATTCTAAATACTGATTTTGCAAATAAATAGTTGGCACTGGCTGATCCAGTCCCATTAACATTTGCAAATCTTACTACAAAATCATTGATTCTACTCATGCGTAACAAAAATGTCCTGCCTTGGCAGTATTATATAAAAATTGTTTCATATCCCAGGCCGCAGTAGGGCATCGCTCAGCACAAAGACCACAATGTAGGCACAAATCTTCATCTTTGACCATGACTTTACCAGTCTTGAGTGTTTCTGATACTAAGAGCTCTTGATTTTGATTAATAGCAGGTACCAAGAGTTTCATACGTAGAGCCTGTTCATCATCATCATTGGTAGTAAAAGTGATGCAACTCGTCGGACATATATCCATACAAGCATCGCATTCAATACATTTTATTTCAGTAAAGACCGTTTGCACATCGCAGTTGAGGCAGCGTTGTGCTTCTTGGAAGGCAGACTTTACATCAAATCCTAATTCCACTTCCTTCATCCGATCGGTCAAAGTTTCTTTTTTGTCGGCTTGTGGTACGATGTATCTAATATCTGTATTGACATTGCTGTCATAAGACCATTCATGAATGCCCATTTTGGTGCTAAACAATTTGATAGATGGCTCTGGTCGCTGATGGATGTCTTGGCCTTGACAAAATAAATCTATAGAAATGGCAGCTTGATGGCCTTGCGCTACAGCAGTGATCACATTTTTTGGACCCAAAGCAGCATCACCACCAAAAAAAACATTTGGTCTAGTAGATGCAAATGTTATTGGATTGATCACTGGCATTTCCCATTTGTCAAACTCTATACCCAAATCTCTTTCTATCCATTCAAATCGATTTTCTTGACCTATAGCAATGATGACATCATCTGCTGGATAAAATACGTCAGGCTCTCCTGTGGGTACCAATTTTCTTTTTCCATCTTCATAGACGGCTTTTACCCTTTCGAAATACATACCACAAAGTTTACCATTTTCAATGGCATAGCTTTTGGGTACGTGATTATCGATGATTGGAATGTCTTCATGCTGTGCATCTTCTTTTTCCCATGGAGAGGCTTTCATTTCAGCAAAAGGACTACGCACTATGACTTTTACATCTTCTCCTCCGAGCCTACGTGATGTACGACAGCAATCCATTGCAGTATTGCCGCCACCAAGTACGATAACACGTTTGCCAATCTTGTGCGTGTGTTCAAATGCTACACTTGCAAGCCACTCTATGCCTATATGAATATTATCCTTACCTTCTTCTCGACCTGGCAAAGACAAATCCTTGCCTCGTGGCGCACCAGTGCCTACAAATACAGCATCATAATCTTTATTTAAAATTTCTTTCAAACTGGTAATGTATGTATTGAAAGTAGTCACTACACCCATGTTCAAGATGTAATTGACCTCTTGATCCAAAACACTGGCTGGTAATCTGAATGATGGGATCTGGCTGCGCATCATACCTCCACCTTTGTGTTGATTGTCATAAATGTGCAATTCGTATCCTAAAGGCGCTAAATCTCTGGCGACAGATAATGCTGCTGGCCCAGCCCCAATTAGCGCAATTTTTTTGCCATTTTTGGTCTCTGGTATGTCTGGTAACAATGCAGAAATATCATCTTTAAAATCTGCTGCCACCCTTTTGAGGCGACATATAGCCACTGGTTCTTCTTCTACTCGGCCTCGTCTGCAAGCTGGCTCACAAGGTCGATCACAAGTCCTTCCTAAGACTCCTGGAAAAACATTTGATTCCCAGTTGATCATATACGCTTCAGTATATTTGCCTGCGGCGATCAATCTGATATATTCTGGTACAGGCGTATGTGCAGGACACGCATACTGACAGTCCACTACCTTATGGTAGTATTCGGGATTGGTGGTATTAGTAGGCTGCATATTTATTTGTTGGGAAAACCCAATTTCTGAATCACATATTATTATTACTTATAATAAGGCAAAATTATTGTTTTTCGAGAGATCACAAAATAATTCAATCAACAATTTGATCAAATAAGATTAAGATCATAATAATTTCATTGTCACATTGATATTTATAATGCATTTAGTTGGTTTTGATAAGCGGAATCCTCGACATACATTGCCATACAAATCTCTTAATATGGCAATATAATATCCATCAGTGAGAAAGTCAAGTGTTATCTTAGATTCTGGCTCTCGAGTGCTTACTTGATGATAAACCATTTTTCCATTAATGTTTATAATGTCCATAATCTGCCATTCGGTTGGTGACAGAAGAGATAGAATGTGTGTGAAAGGATTTGGGTAGATTTTTAGATTTGAGGTGTACTCATCAGTCTTGGTAATTCTTACTCGTTCATATATCACAAAACCATCATCAGGCAGCATCTGAATGATATCGTCATCACCATCATGATCTAAATCAGCGATGTGCAAATTTTTGGTCAAAGTGGTGGTTGTCAATAATTTTTCATCCCACAATGGTTGATTTTCTTTTTGGTTCAACAACAAGGTCAAATCAGTGGTGGCTTCGGTTGCTGTGATGATATCCAAACCAGGATAACCGTTTAATTCGCCAATGGCCATAGCGTTATACTCTTGAGATGAAGAAAAATTTAAGCGCTCAATAGTGAAAATCGTATCATGGTCGATATTTTCGATTAAGCTAATTAGACCCAATGAGTCACCCTTTGCTGTAAGGATGTCAGTACTTCCGTCATGGTTGAAATCATAAAATTGAAAGTCTGAGATGGCCCCATTCATGATTGTCTTCTGAAAACTGAAAGTGTTATTTCCATTCAAAAAGTAATACAGACCTGACTCATCTTCACTCCCAAGTTTGCAAAATAATAAATCTTGCTTTTTATCCTGATCGATGTCCAAAACTTCTACTTTTCGCACTTTGGTATATTGTGCTTTCGGTATTTCATAGTCATAAAATGTTTTGTCAGGCTTTTGAAAAGAAATTTTGGTCTTACCGTATGCAATGACCATATCGTAAAGCGTATCTTCATTAATGTAGGCTAATTTGAATACAGGGACATTTTTTGACGTGGATCCGAAGTAGTAAAAGTCTTTATTACTTTTTACAAACTTTACTAGATTTCCTTCGCTTTGATTTTCAAATAGCGTAATCTTGCCTTCGACTCCAGCCAAAATATCTATGTCTCCATCTAAGTCTGTATCCCATATATGAAATGTTTTACTTGTACTTTGGTCTGCACCCAAATGTATTTTTTCAAAGGTAGCCACATCAAGCCCTTTGTTTAAATATAAGTAAATATCTCTACTATCACTATAGAGAATATCTGGAAAACTATCTCTATTGACGTCTGTTAGATAAGAGCCAGTATATTTTTCTGTTGCCTTATTGTTTGAGAAATTGGGTTCAAAAACTTGGGCATAAGATAGTGTGCCACTAATCAGAAGCAAAAAGATAATGCTATAAAATTTCATTTGGTAAAGAATTTGGGTTGCAAGAAATAAATTCCAAAAATAATAGAATATCCGAAAATAAATCACATTCTGCTGGAGATTTTCTTTAACTGGTGACTAATTGTAGTTTTTCTGCAAAATAATTTATCAGTAATTTGCAAAATGATAGTAAATTGCACCATTAAATTAAAATTGACAATTGAAGAAGCATCATTTTATTATAATGACATTGGTTGCTGTAGCCACTATAGGTAGTGCTTTTAAGCCTGAAATGTGGGGCTTTTACGGCCACAGATTGATCAATAGGATGGCAGTATTTACCTTGCCACCTGAGTTGATAGGTTTTTATAAAAAAAATCTGGATTATATGTCTGAACATGCCGTTGACCCAGACAAAAGAAGATATGCGACCAAGCATGAAGGTGTAAGACATTATATCGATATCGACCATTGGGATAAGATACCATTTCCTAATGTGCCAAGAGATTTTGAAGAAGCCATCATCAAGCATTGCAAAATAAAATTTATCTCAGGCACAGATTCATTGTATTTTGATAAAGAAATAAAAAATGATTCTGTATTCTTGACGACCAATAGTTTTGGCGGTGTAATCTTAAAGATTGATTATCCTACCTTCGTCAAATATTGGAAAAAAGTCATTAAACCACTATATTATGAAGATGAATGGAGGCTCTCGGGCTATGATTTAGATGAGCTTTTCAGTACCAGCTATTTTCAGAAACATAAGGTCGATGTATTGATTGAAGACCATTTTTCAGAGTATGGCATCGTGCCTTATCACCTTGATGCTACACAAGCAAAACTGACTAAGGCCTTTGAAAACAAGGATAAAACAGCTATTTTGCGTATTTCTGCTGAATTTGGACATTATATCAGTGATGCACATGTACCAT
This sequence comes from Saprospiraceae bacterium, assembly GCA_046329385.1. GTDB lineage: Bacteria > Bacteroidota > Bacteroidia > Chitinophagales > Saprospiraceae > OLB9. Next base: position 186,323 of record JAXLUT010000003.1, on the reverse strand, counting down.
TACATACTACATCCAACTATAATGGTCAATTAACAGACCAAGTAGGCATCCATGCCTTTTGGGAATCAAGGATCCCAGAACTTTTTGCGGAAAGGGAGTATGACTTCTTCGTAGGTAAGGCCGAATATATTGATAATCCTAGAGATTTTTTTTGGAATATAATTATCCGATCGCACGGATATTTGGATAGTGTACTCTTAGTTGAAAAACGATTGAGTAAAACATTTGATTCAGATTTGCAGTTTTGTTATGACGAACGGCTAGGACAGACCATCAGGATTCAATGTCCAGAATACGCAGATGCTTATACAAAAGCTTTAGGCTCGATGGTAGAGGAGCAAATGAGGTTGGCAATTCACGCCGTAGGATCGTGTATATATACAGCTTGGGTCAATGCTGGTCAACCTGAGATCATCATTGATGAAGCAATAGTCCTGAAAGAAGAGCCTATCGTGCCTGACCAAAATGTCAAAGCTCGAGCCCATGATAATTGATAAGATTTCATCTACACTTACTTATCAGGATCTTTACACGCATGACGGCTCACTAACTTGATACCTTGGTCATCACGAGCATATACTTCGGTATAATACAAGTTGAAATCGTAGGGTTTGCCCTCCATCTTGACACTGAATGTACCTTTGCCATTCACTATTGCGGTATTGTCAAATAGTCGCACTTGAGATTCATGGACTACAATATTGGTGTAAGTAAGTTTTCCTGATTTTAAATTATCTAACAGTTCTGTTTTTGTTTCTTTCCATCCGTTTGAATGGATGTAGTAAACGTCATCATGTAGTAATGTTTGTAGTGAATCCAATTTTTGATTGATCAGCCAGGAGAATTTTTTGAGGTGACTGGCGTTGATCAAACTTTTGATTGAGTCCTTTGAAATTTCTTTATATGGAAAGTTAATTTTCATCAGACTTACTTCAATAGGGTAATCTGTTATTAAAATATTGAGTTTATTTCGATTTACAAAACTCTCATAATAGAGTCCTGGAAGTGGGATATTATAATTGTAATATATTTCGCGTGAATCACCTAACAATGTAATATATCCAGCATCTTTTAGCTTTTCAATGATGGCAGATGGTGTTTTTTCTGTAACATATGCAGCTAATTTTTCATTGATAAATGCACATTTTTAAAATTTTCATATTCAATATCCGGTTACTAAACTAGAAATGATACTTTTACTTTTTGTTTGAGTCGCTTGTTTTGTAGTCTCTTCTTTGAATGTGAGTATTATACTTTACTAGTCCATACTGGATTGAATTACTTTCTTCTATCACTTTGCCAATTATATTTCCTTTCACATCCAACATCAAATAGATATTTTTAGGATATGCCCATTTTAATAGCTCATCAAATGTTGGGATTTTTTCAGAAGTAATTCCTTTCCAGTTTTGATCCTTGAGACATAACTTTCGCAATTCTGATGTAGTGCGTTATTTTGTATGTTCCCAAAACCCATTCGTTGTTCTTTCTAAACTTTCATCATGCATTACCTATAACTTCCGTTTTTGTCCATCCTTATGTCAATTTCAACCATGTAGGGTTTATTTTTAAGATTCCTTTTGACGAAATCTATGATAGAAATACTATTTTCTGATAGTTTAGGAAGTATCCACCTCGATGGCTACAATGAGTGTCATTGTTATGATCTGCTAGGGTTTCAAAAAGAGACTTGTTTTGAGCATTTATGGCACTAAATAGAAAATAAGTCTCAGGAGCAAATTGTTTTTCATTTTGATTTTTGATTTGCTGATATAAAAAAGTCAGGCTACATAGCCTGACTTTTTCCAAATACTATTATAAGATTAGTTAAAAGTATATCTAATACTCAATTGTGCTTGCTAGACATTGTTGACATTGATAGCTTTAACAAAACTATCTCTTGATCAATTCAGTAGTTCATTAATTGTTTTGTGTATTCAATTTATAAGAAGGTAATTCTTCTGCATCCACTTTGTCAAGAGATAAAATTTGTTGATGATGTAGTCAAATATCCTACGCCCCATTTGTTGTTGATAAGATTTCCAACATTTTCAATATCCATTCTGATTTGGAAAGCATTTTTCTTACCATTGATTTTGATGTAAACATCTTGAGCTACAGTCAATTCAAATCTGTTTAACCAAGGAAATACTGCCCCATTTCTTTCAGCATATTGACTCCTTCTTTGTACTTAAATATTCGCTTGTTGTTTATAAATGCATCGTGCAGCTTGTTGTTGTTTCCAGTAAATGTTTTTGCATTAGTTCCTGAAACTTAACTTGTAAATGTTGTAAATTTCTATGTCTGATTCCTTTGTTTGGAACAAAAATCAAATTGTTTGTTTGACTCATCACCATTTAAGTCATTGCCATAAGTGTAGGATAATGTACTTCAGATGAACCAATATATCCTAAGGAAATAGTAGTGCTAAATTCTCCATAATCTCCTCCATAATTGATTTTATAATTTAGAAATCCAATCACCAGTTAATGTATTGGTCACCATTTGATAAGCCTAAATAATTTGGCCTTTTACTGCTGGCATGTTTGCTTGTACTGTACTACCTATAGCCGATATCTCTATTACCATGTATATTTATTGATAACCCAGCTCAACCATTAGTAATATAGTTTTTCTTAATTTAGCTGTAAGATAAGTAAGAATATCCTTGATCTGTGTTTCTGCAAAACAAAAACATTTGTTGTCGTTCCATTTATATCTTGTAAAACTAGATATCTGTTCTCAATTGTGTCACCAGCAAAAATCCTTCTATCTGGTGTTTTTAAATTGGTATCTATATATCTAAGACCTTGTAAAGTTTTATTATAGATACTCTTCGATGGTTGCTATAAATCCACTTCAAATTTCTTTGTCTAAGTCAAGCTTGTCTTCCAACAGTGAGATATTTTAAATCATCAGATGATGCATTGATTGCATATGTTGCAACTTGTGACATTCTGTTGTAGCAGTGTATAAATCTTGAAGGATCTGCAGTAAATGGATATGCAGTTGTATTATCTTGTCTGATTGCTATATTCATACCATTATTACTCAATTGATTGATATTTAATATTCTTATAATTTTGATACAGATAATGTACTACTCTCTGAATTGAACAAGATTTGTCATTCCAGGCAGTCAGTAATTAATCCTAATTCAGTGATAGTAACTTCTGTTGCTTTTGGAATGCTGTATTGATTTTTAAATTCTATTGCCTTTATCTTTGTGGTGCATTTACATATTGATTTAAAAATTCAGTTGTTAAATTACTATATGAAATCAAATTCTGTTTCTAATATTCTACAGTAATTTTCACTTATCATTTAATTGGATACTATCTAACAACTGAAACAAGAAGTTGTTTTACACTTGAAGTGGCTCAGAATGTCTGCTTGGTAAAAGCAATATCTTAAATTGTGGTTCCTACCTTACAGGTGACACTGGATTTGTTGGATCATTTTTAAATTGTAGCAGCTAATTTAAAATTACCACTGATTTAAATGCATAACCTTGAGAAGATGTGAAAATATACAGAAGTAAAATATTCAAAGAAGTAACAAATGTCAACCTGATGTTTTACTAAAGAGAAAATTGTCTGTAATATTGAGTGTTGAATAATTTGAATCTATTGTTTGGAGTAAAAGGTATCAAACCAATTGAAGTATAAGTACCTCATCTTACGTTATGTAGTAGGAAATAACAAGGTTTTATACTTTCTATCTTCACTATGTTTGTTGTAACCACTTACAATATTATTATGACATATTAGATTTTAGAATTGAGTCTAACTTCATGATAGATCTGAAAAGTTATCTTATAATATGTCTGTATTTTCAGTGAAATTGCCAAAGATCTGTTAGTCCCATTTCCATCCAGGCATATTGGCCACTGTTACTATCACTGATTCTTTGATCTTGTTCAGAAATCTGATGAGAATATTTTAATTAATTTATGCTTTTCATTATGCTATATTCAACCTAACCAATCCTTTTGTACTGGTCAAATCAGTTATTAACCATCAAATGCACTCAACCAAAATTGAAATTTGTTTTCATGAAAGATGCAAGGTCCTCAGAAGCAACTACAAAGTCACTGAAATATTTACCTGTAGCTCCCATCTCTCCTTGCTTGATAGACTAAATGCCATAAAAGCTGGGTTTGATGATGTTACTTCTTCTGCAATACAAAATAAAATAATTTTATTTAGACATAGTTCACCTAATCTTATAATCCTGTATTGTTTTTCTGTCAACTGTAAGGGCGAAGAAGATGCCATCTAGCTTTTACCTGTCAAGCTGTTACTTTAGTAGCATAGGGTCAAGTAGAACTGTAGTTTGGCTGTCTCTGGGACTGTAATGGCACGGACACTGGCTCAGCAAACCAGATTGTCCCACTGGCAGGAGTGACATTATATTGCATTTTCTTTATGTATCACAAGATATAGGCAGTTGATCTAAATTACCCAGCATTGGCAGATGATCATGACTGAAACCATTGCTTGAAAACAGAACTAATTAATTGTAAAATCACTAAAAATGTGAATCTTGACCACCAAATGAGCTGCTACCATTACTATATACATTGTATTTAGTGACACTATTTAAAGTTCTTCCCAAATTTGGAATGCTTTGTAATGCATCTTTTCCAAATGTTACAGCAGCTCCATTTCTGTCTGAACTAAATAAGTCATTTTTACTTGCGGTTACAGTTACCTCATCAAGGACAGATGAAGATTCTGATAGCGAAGTGTTGATATCAGCTGTCACACCCAATGGATAAAAATACATTGTTGTGTACATACTCTTGAAATCCTATATAAGAAACAACTATACTATATGTCACCATCTCGCTTCAATAAATTGTAATTTACCATTCTCATTGGTTACAGTACCATAAGTAGTACCAGATGGAGTATGTGTAGCGACTACCGTAGCTCCAATTAGTGGTTCTCCTTTGTCATCGGTGACTCCATTTGCCATATCATCGACGTGGTCACCTGCGCTTGTACACCTAAGCCAAGGAGCAGAAATAAAAACATTTGTAAAAAATTGTGTCTTCATAAAACTTTGTTTTAGATTTTTGCCTAAATCGATTGCTTTATCTTTCGATTTTCACATATCGAAGATATTGGTGAATAAATGTTTCAGTTTGGTTAAAAAATATGTGGCAAATGTACAAACCAAATATTAAAATAATGTTAAATTTTATATATAATTTTTTAATATTTATCATCATTAATAATTGTTTACCAAATTGTTTTTGTACTTTTATCCTTTATTTAACCAAAATTTGTCACACAGAAAGTTTTTTATACTTGTTAATGGCTGTACTTTCGGTAGTAGTTAAGCCATACGCGTTCACGATTACCGAAATATCTTACAATCCACCTTGAAAGTGGCACAGACTCTTTGGAGTATTTAGAAATTTACAATGCTGGACTCACCGATGTTTCTTTAAATGGATATAAATTTAGCAAGGGTATCGACTTTACCTTTCCTGATACTGCACTAAGTAGTACAAAATATTTTACTATAGTAAAAAACTCAAGTTTTTAATGCCGTTTATAATAAGACTGCATTGGAATGGAGTCCAACTACTGCTATTTCCACCACCAATACCTTGACCAATAGCGGCGAGATATTAGAGATTGTTAATGCAGCTGGTGAAATCAAGCTTTCATTCAAATATTTAAAAGCAGCGCCTTGGCCCACAGGTGCTGAAGGAAGATGGACAAGGTGCATCTATTGAGCTTGTATACAACCGCAGACCCATCAGTTGGTAAAAATTGGCGGCATCGACCAATGATCTGGGCTTTGAGGAATGCTTCTGGTAAAAAGTCTGCAATACCCGGAGCAACCAAATTCCATTACAGAGTGTGTCGCCTTGGCTGATTATACTGTGAAGTTTCTTCCAATGTTTTTACACCAAAAGATATCACCATCAATGTGGGTGAGACCGTGAGATGGATCAATAAAGGTGGTGGACATAATGTCAACGGAACTGTTGCTACTTTCCCAAATAATCCTGAAGGTTTTGGCAATGCTGTATTCTCACCTGCCTTAAATTTTATGACTTTAAATTTACTAAGGCAGGATTATACCACTATCAATGCGATCCTCACGCATCTTTAGTATGGTGGAAACGTCACAGTTGTAGCTCCAGTTGTAGTGGATAATTATCCTTTGCGTACCATTGCCCAGCTCAAGGGCATCAATGCTGATGGTGTGGTTGATTTTCTTCAATGTGAAATGTGCTGTAAAAGGTATTGTATATGGTATCAACTTTAGACTCGCTGGAGTACAATTCACTATTATTGATAATCAAAACAATGGTTTCGGCGTGTTTAATAGCACATCAAATCTGGCTATACTGTGAAAGAAGGCGACGAAGTCTTGGTAAAAGGTTTGGTCGGCCAATTTAGAGGATTATCTCAAATGGTAGCGGATTCTATTAAAGTTTTAACTGCTGGAAATACTCTGCTCAATCCTAAACATATTACTGAATTTACCGAAGATGATGACGTGTTTGTACAGTTGAAAAACGTAAGTTTTATCAACGCCAATGGACAGGTACTGGTTCTGGATTTAACATGACCATGACTGATGGTACCAACAATTATACAGTACGCGTCGTCAACGCCACAGATGCGTATGCTAAATCCATTCCAGCTGGCACAAAATTTAATGTGAAAGGTATATTGACCCAGTTTGCACCTACCACTACTGCACCATTTTCTGGAGGATACCAATTACAGCCCAATTATTACATAGATTTTGAAGCTGCTTCAGGAAGCGAAAATTTCAACTTTGACACAAATATCAAAGTAAGACCAAATCCAACCAATGGTTCTTTAGAAATCATCATGGCAGAACCTGGTGAGTTCATAGAATTGTACAATCTACAAGGTCAAAAATTGATAAGTTCACTATATAATTCTAAACTTGATTTGTCTCCATACGACAATGGAATGTATGTCATCAAAGTATTGAAAGGGAATAAGGTTTCTGTAACCAAAGCATTGAAAATGTAGAATATAACAATGCTTTCTTCTGTTTTATCTATAAAAATTGTAGTTTGGTATAAAGCTGGGCTACAATTTTTATTTTAATTTTACTTTTGAATTTACTTTACAAAACAACAAAAATATTAGTTAAATGAATAGGATTTTTATGAGTTTTGTTCTTCTGATTTTCGCTACATTAGCGAAAGCTCAATTGAATAAAATCGAGTTTCAAGAATTTACCTTAGACAATGGATTACATGTCATCTTGCACCAAGATAAGAGTACTCCAATTGTTGCTGTATCAGTCATGTATCATGTTGGGTCAAAAAATGAAAACCCAAACAGGACTGGTTTTGCGCATTTCTTTGAACACCTGCTATTTGAAGGTTCAGAGAATATCGGACGTGGAGAATATGATAAGTACATCGAAAAAGCTGGTGGTACATTGAATGCCAATACATCTATGGATCGCACTTATTATTTTGAAATATTGCCTTCCAACCAATTGGAGTTAGGATTATGGCTCGAATCAGAAAGAATGCTTCACGCCAAAGTAGAAAATGTTGGGATCGAAACTCAGCGTCAAGTAGTCAAAGAGGAACGCAGGCAAAGGATTGATAACCAACCTTATGGGTCATTTTTGGAGGAAATGATGAAGCGAGCCTATAAGACACATCCTTATAGGTGGCCAGTCATCGGGTCTATGGCGCATTTAGATGCTGCACAAGAAGCTGATTATAAGAATTTTTATGCAGATTTCTATGTGCCCAACAATGCAATCGTATCAATAGCTGGTGACATCGATTATGAAAACGCCAAAGCGTTGGTCACAAAATATTTCTCGTCTATTCCTAAAAGTAAAAAACCAGTATTTAGGCCCAATATCGTCGAAGCACCACTTGGCGGAGAAGTGCGCGATACCGTGTATGACAATATACAATTGCCTGCTGTATTGATGGCGTATAGAATACCAGCTGCTGGTACACCTGAGTTTTATGCAGTATCTATGTTAGGTACATTATTGTCGCAAGGCGAGTCGTCAAGGTTTCAAAAAGCATTGGTTGACCAGCAACAAAAAGCTGTAGCAGTAGGCAATTTCCCTTTAGATTTGGAAGATCCAGGTGTTGCTATAGCCTACGGTATCTGTAGCATGGGTACTGATGTCTTGGATGCAGAAAACTCTATTACTGCAGAGATTGATAGGGTGAAAACCGAGACCATTTCTGATGAAGAATTTCAAAAATTGCGCAATCAGGTTGAGAATGATTTTGTATCTTCCAATTCAAGAGTTGCTGGAATAGCTGAATCTTTGGCCAATTATAAGATGTATTATGGTGATGCCAATTTGATCAATACTGAGTTGCAACGTTATTTAGCTGTTACAAAGGATGATATCAAAAAAGCAGCCAACAAGTATTATAATAAAGATAATAGGGTAGTATTGCATTATCTACCAAAACCCGTTAATCCGTAATTTACCTTATTGAGTTCACCATACAATTTTTAATAAAGAAATCAGAAATGAAGAAATTAATTTTTGCGTTAAGCATCATTATAATTTTTGGGCAATGTGCCAAAAAAACAACCGAAATTGTTGCTCCAGCTGCTTCAAAAACCGATCAAGCGTGGAGGAAAATGGCTCCATCTCCAGCAGCAGCGAGAGAGATCCAATTAGGAAATTATACATCCTTTGACCTTGCCAATGGATTGAAAGTCATTGTGGTTGAAAATCACAAATTGCCAAGGGTATCTTATCAATTGTCACTCAACAACGATGCATTGGTAGAAGGCGATAAGGCTGGCTATACATCTTTTGCGGGAGACTTGTTGAGTAAAGGAACAAAATCGCGTTCAAAAGCGCAAATTGATGAAGCAATTGATTATATAGGCGCAGACATCAATACTTCTGCTTCAGGTATTTATGCCAGCTCGCTAAAGAAGCATAGCGACAAGTTATTGGATGTGATGACAGATGTATTGTATAATCCTACTTTCCCGAAAGATGAATTTGAGAAAATAAGAAAACGTACTGCATCAAACCTTGCATCGTCCAAGACAAATCCTGAGGCTATAGCTGGTAACATCAGGAGCATTACCAATTTTGGGTTAAAACATCCTTATGGTGAAGTACAAACTGATGAAACCATCAAAAATATCACCTTGGACGATTGTAAAAATTATTATAACACTTATTTCAAACCCAATAATGCATACCTTGTCATAGTAGGAGATATTAAGCCAGATGATGCCAAAATGCAAGCTGAAAAATACTTTGGGAAGTGGGAAAAAGGCAATGTGCCAACTTTCAAATATGATGCTCCGCAATCACCTTCAGGTGCTCAAGTTAGGTTTGGAAATAAAGACGGAGCTGTACAATCAGTGATCAATATATCTTACCCTGTGGACATGAAACCAGGTAGTGCCGATGCCATTAAAGCCAATATTATGAATTCTATCCTTGGTGGAGGCATATTCAGTGGTAGATTGATGCAAAATCTTAGAGAAAAGAAAGCCTATACTTATGGCGCAAGATCAAATATTGCTACAGATAAGTTGATGGGATATTTCAACGCTACGGCATCAGTGAGAAATGAAGTAACCGACAGCTCCTTGACTGAATTTATTTATGAAATGAATCGAATCGTAAAAGAGCCTGTTTCAGAAGCTGATTTAAAGTTGGCCAAAAGCAGTACCGCTGGCAACTTTGGTAGATCATTAGAGTCGCCGCAGACTATAGCCAATTTTGCATTAAATACATTCAGATATAATTTGCCAAAGGATTATTATAACAATTATCTAAAAATTGTAGATGCCGTCACGGTAACTGATATTCAGATGATGGCTCAAAAGTATATTAGACCTGAAAATTGCAACATCGTAGTAGTAGGCAATAAAGACAATGTAGCTGATAAACTTAAAAAATTTGATGCTGACGGACAATTGGATTTTTATGATGCTTTTGGTAAGAAATTGGAAGATGCCAAAGTAGAGTTAACAGCAGATATTACACCTGCAAGTATTATTGAAAATTATATTGAAGCTATTGGTGGTATGTCCAAATTGAAATCTGTGACTACCATGTATTCTGAAATGAAGGCTGATATGGGTGGTAGAAGTGTCACTTTTGAAACCTATAAAATGGCTCCCAATAAGTATGCAAGTAAAATGCAAATGAATGGTATGGTCATGCAAGAACAAAAATACGATGGCACCAAAGGCTCTACTTCTATGATGGGCAATAAAAAAGTGGTTTCTGAAGGCAAAGAGTTTGAAGACATTAAGAAAATGGCCGTCATGTTTGACCAATTGAATTATAGCCAAGCTGGATACAAACTTGAACTCAAAGGTGTAGAGAATGTGGAAGGATCCAATTGCTACAAAATTATTGTGACTGATCCAAAAGGAGAAGTATCCACTGAGTATTATGATGTGAAGTCGGGCTTACTTAATAGATCAGTGCAAGCCAATGATAAAAGTACGATGACCATGGATTTTAAAAATTATAAGTCAGTAGATGATATCATGATGCCTTACACAGTGGCCATCAGCGGTGTGATGCCTATTACCTTGGTAATGGAAGCTACCAATATGACTGTGAACAAAGAATTGCCTGCTGGTATATTTAAGGTAGAATAATATTACGCACAAGCGACAAAAGGCCATCAAACCATGCGTTTGGTGGCTTTTTTTGTATCATCTCATTATAAATTTCTTATGAAAACTGTCCAAAATGCCATAAAATACCGCTTGGGTCGTGTACGAAAAATTCGCTGCCCCAAGGCTCACTTTTTATACTGCTAATTCTCACGCTGGGGAAAATTTGAGTTAAATTTTTACTTAGCAGTTCATCGTGCATTTCTGCTACATCGACTACTTCTAAAAAGATCATGGTATTGTCTATCCAATCTTTGATATATGCTCTTTGGAGATAAAATGAAATGTGTTGTGAAGTGAGCAAGTTCATATTGGGAAATAAAACAGTCTCTTCAAAACCCAATTCTAAATAGAACTTCCTAGACTCTTCAAAGTCTAAGGCACCTATAAATGGCCTGATGGATTTAAGATTGGAGTGCATGCTCAGTATGATTGTTTGAGCAAATGTACACAAGTATTTAAAAATGATGGTGATCGGAGAATGCAGAAGGGTATAAAAAAAAATGAGACCGGTCTAATTCCCCTTGAACCGGTCTCGAGTAACAATTTGCTTAAGTATTCCTTAAATAAATCTGAACTACTTGAATAATGTCCAATACCGTGCCAAAACTGCTTGAGTTTGTGCCATAAATTCAAAAAATAACACATTAAAATTTTGCATAATTTGTATAGATGCAAGTAATCAGCGTATCTATAAATTAGTTCATGACATATATTTGAAAAAAAAATATGAGATAGGGTGAATACATTATTTCAGTAAAATCAAAATGCCTAAACAAAATACATTCTAAATTCAAAAGGCATTAGATTTCAATGGATTTTGATAATTATAATAAAAGTAATGAACCTTACAAGTAAGTAAGGTCAGAATTGGACTGAATGAAACCAAATCATATATATCAAGTCTTCAACACCTGGTGTTTAATATATAAATGGTGATGGATCAACCATTGATCACATCAATAATGCTCTTGCAAGCTACAAAAATGATTTCTTTTCCAATGGGTGTCACCATTTCTTCTTCATCAGCTTGAATACTATCTTCAACCAACGCCAATAAATCTTCTTGTTGATAGTTTTCAAAAAAATGTCAAGTTTTTTAGTGAAGTTTTTTGAAGGGTGCTCGTTGAATATTTCCCAATTTTTTCTTCAGCCTTTTCTAAGTCATTACCGTTAATCTTGATCGGAATCCTCAAAACAGCTTACCACTAAAATATATCACTACTAGTAAGATATTCCAACAATGCCAATTCATTGTGAGTAAGCAAGCTAAAATTTTCTTGTGATATAAATGCCATTAAATCTGCTTTTGTTCATTGGCTCAATTGATCGATCAAGTCTTGAAGGAAATTTGATTCATTTTCATACCTGATCTAAATACTTGGTCAATGACAGACTCGGAGATTAATCATCATTTATTTTTGATTTATTGATGAGTATTTGCAAAAGTATGAAAATTAAAATTAACTTTGAGTTTAAATTTTTATTAATAATTTCGGCAAGAAATGTTGATGTGACGGTAATCATTGGGTCGGGTAGCTTTATTCCAGAAGAGATCAAAACAAATAGGATTTTAATGTGCATGATTTTTATGGTGAGGATCATCAAAGGGTTACTTCGCCACCTGAACTCATCACGCAAAAATTTCAAGATATTACAGGTATTGAGGAGCGCCGGTATGCCAAAATAGATCAAACAGCTTCAGATTTAGGGTATTTTGCTTCGCTGCAAGCCATTGAGTCTGCTGGTATAGATCCAGAAACTATCGACCAGATCATCTTTGCACACAATTATGGTGATGTTACCAAACACCACATACAGACAGATGCAGTACCTTCGTTGGCTTCAAGGCTAAAACAAAATTTAAAAATAGTCAACCCATCATGTGTAGCTTATGATTTACTCTTCGGATGCCCAGGATGGTTGCAAGGCGTCATTCATAGCGATGCTTTTTTTAGGGCTGGTATAGCCAAAAGAATATTGGTGGTGGGTGGAGAAACACTTTCTCGTGTGATTGACCCTTATGACCGCGACAGCATGATATTCAGTGATGGAGCTGGTGCTACTATCTTGGAATATAAAGAAAGTGAATCAGGCATCTTGTCAAGTAGCGCACAGTCGCACTGTGTAGATGAAGCTGGTTACATCAATTTCGGAAAATCTTACTTCCCCGATTCTGATCCAAGAGTTAGATTCATCAAAATGAAGGGCAGGAAAGTTTATGAATATGCCATCAAAAATGTACCCATCGCCATGAAACAGTGTTTGGATCAAGCAGGTGTAAATATTCATGATATCAAAAAGGTATTCATCCACCAAGCCAACGAAAAAATGGATGAGGGCATTATTAAAGTCTTATACAAGCTCTACGGTCTCAAGGACATACCTGAACATGTCATGCCTATGAGCATCCATAAACTCGGCAATAGCTCCGTGGCCACTATTCCTACCTTATACGATTTGGTCATCAGAGACAAAATGCCCGAACATCATTTGGCGAAAGGAGATTTGGTACTTTTTGCATCTGTAGGTGCAGGCATGAATATCAACGCAGTATGTTATAGAATATGATTACTGTTTGGCCCAATCAAAGCTGGTGCCACCGTTGACAAAATATATGGCCATGAATATAAGTGCGGGTATCAATGCCAAACCTCCAACCATATAAAAATAATCTTTGCTGATCTTGGATGATTCGATGCGTTCAGCTACCAATGACACCACCAAAATACCTAAAAAAACTGGAACAGCTACAAAAGTCAATAGGGTAGCGAGGTATTCGTCACTAACCCAGAATATCGAAAATATTATTGCTTCTATCAGCCAAATTTCTTTATAATACTTCATATCAATCCTTATATATTTTGACTCCTCGTTGGCCATCTTTTGACCAACCACGATACATGCCCGATGTGTTGAATGGCATTTCTATATTTCCATCTTTATCTATGGCTATCAAACCACCTTCACCACCTTTTGCGACCAATTTTTTATAAACTATGGTATCACATGCCTGTCGAAGGGTCAAACCCTTATACTCCATCAAGGCAGCAATGTCTCTTGCTACCGTATATCTGATGAAAAATTCACCATGCCCAGTACATGAAACTCCACAGGTATTATTGTCTGCATAAGTACCTGCTCCTATGATGGGTGAATCTCCCAGTCTATTGTACATTTTATTGGTCATACCACCAGTAGATGTACCTGCCACAATATTACCACTTAGATCCAATGCTACACAACCCACTGTGCCATGTTTTTTATTGGGGATTTTACTCATCTTGTCATGTATTGAGTTTTTTTCTTCGGCTAAAGCTTGCTGTAAGCCATCCCACCTTTTTTGTGTATAAAAGTAGGTAGGATCAACTATCTCCAAATCATGTTCAGCTGCAAATGCCTCTGCACCTTTTCCAACCATCATGACGTGTTTTGATTCTTCCATGATGGTTTTTGCTAAGATGATAGGATTTTTAACGTTGGTTACTGCTCCTACAGCTCCAGCCATTTGCTGATCGCCAGTCATGATAGATGCATCAAGTTCATTTTTGCCTTCATGAGTAAATACTGCTCCCTTGCCAGCATTAAATAATGGGCTGTCTTCCATAGACTTAATGGCAGCAACCACGGCATCGATGCTTTTTCCACCTGATTTTATTATGTTTTCACCTTCGGTTAGCGCTTCATTTAGTGCATCTTTGTATGCTTTTTCTGTTTGGGCATCCATGTCATCTTTTGATAATGTGCCAGCTCCTCCATGAATTACTATAGCATATTTGGGTCGAGAAGCGTTGGCTACAGTAGATGAAGGTTTGTCTTTGACATCAGTACATGCTGACCATAATATCATGCTAAGAATAATGACATTTTTCATATATCAATTTTTTAGTTCTGTTAGTATATTTTGTGCATCAGATTTTATTGTGTCAAACTTATTCTTGTTTATGAATACCGTATTACTATAATATGTGTAATAAAACCTTGCTATCAAACCCAAGATAATAAAAATTACCATCCAAACCCAAGTGGCCTTTGTAAAAACTATAATAATACCTAATATTATATACTGAATCAGAATCAAAACTAAAATCGATACCATCAAGATGGAAGCTTTAAATTCCTTTTGTTTTACCTTAGTAGATGTGAATCTTCTACCAATAGCTATTGGGATGATGTGCATCAAATATCCCGAAATAGCTGGTACGAATCCAATGACCAACCCAATCCAACGAAGTATAGTTGGTGATAATTTGCTTAGATCAGACCAGGTGATTTTTGAAGCTTTTAGCTTCTTTGTCACTATTTGTTCCTTTGATTTTAGATCAAAGTATTTTTCTTCATCGCATTGATCCACATCATTTGCAATGCTTATTTCTGCATCAATACAAGAAGTGTTGTCATTCATGATAGGAAATAACTCGTTTGGTGCTAGGCTCTTTGAGCTTCCAGCATATTTTCAAAAATGCGATTTATCTTGATCTTCCAAATGGACGACATTCTCTACCATCTTATTATAAAGATCAGTCAAGAGTATATCCATTGCTTTATTTTTGTCATGAAGATACTTTTCAAAATATGGCTTTACCTTCAATGGTGGACTTACTCAAGCATGACTTCTTTATTGAATTTGCTTGGTTCAGTAAAGTTGATACCAACTGGCAAAATTTCAAGATCCAAATCTGGTTGTTTTTCTAAGGTTTGAAAGGCTATCCTTGCTATTCCTTTTTGCAATGGTCTCAATTTCTTGATGCTTTGTGTGCCACCTTCTGCAAATATCAATAAGTTCTTTTTATCAATCAATACTTGCGTACTTTCATCCATAGTTTGGCTATTTTCTCTTAACTTCGAAAATCCATCTCTAAATCTGAAAATTGGAATCTGATGGGTGGCTATCAAAAGCGGTTTTAAAAAAGGATTGTCAAATACATCACCTCTTACCAAAAAATGTAGGTCCTTTGAGAAGAAACATGCCATGATCAAAGGCTCTAAAAACCCATTTGGGTGATTGCTTGCTACCAGTTGCGCTTTATTGTTTTGAACATGTTCAGTGCCTGAGATATAAATTTTTCGAAAGAATATTTTAAGAGTAAATCCAACAAGAATTTTAAGAAATTGATATACCATGTATAAGTTTACTATTTTTGCGGTGTAAAGCTAATAAAAGCTTAATGGCAATACTCGATTCTTATCAAAATAAATTTCTGATCATCATAGCTGGACCTACTGCTGTGGGTAAATCAAATCTTGCTTTGCAATTAGCAAAGGTTTTTGATGCAGAAATTTTTTCGGCGGATAGTCGACAAGTGTATCATGAATTAACCATCGGCACCGCTAAACCATCGGCACAAGAACTAATTACTGTCAAGCATCATTTTGTCAATCATATTAGCATTGCATCATCTTATAGTGTTGGACAATTTGAGCAGGAATGCAAGGCCGCTTTAGATTCATATTTTGTAAACAGAGACATTGCCGTCTTAGTGGGAGGGACAGGGCTATACATCAAGG
Organism: Saprospiraceae bacterium; assembly: GCA_046329385.1. GTDB lineage: Bacteria > Bacteroidota > Bacteroidia > Chitinophagales > Saprospiraceae > OLB9. Next base: position 170,157 of record JAXLUT010000003.1, on the reverse strand, counting down.
CATTATTGGAAGGTATGGATGATTTTCCTAATGTCTCTTCAGAAATTTCATCAGCGATTCAAGACTTATATGACGATAATGGGATAGACGCCTTGCGAGAAGAATTGCTAAAGAATGATCCTATCTATTATAATATGGTAGATAAAAATAATCATAGGAGAATGTCGAGGGCATTGGGTGTATGTTGGGCAGCACAAATGCCATATTCCAATTTCCTAAATTTAAAGAAAGAACATCATCTTCCATTCCAACCAATTATGATTTTATTGGATATGGATAGAGATTTACTTTATACCCAAATTAATGATAGAGTAGATACCATGATGGCCAATGGCTTGGAAGATGAAGCTAAAGGTTTGTATCCTTATAGGCATTTTAGAGCTTTGGATACTGTAGGCTATACAGAGTTATTTGATTATTTTGATCAGAAATGTAGCTATCAACAATCTATTGAATTGATCAAGCAGAATACAAGGAGATATGCCAAGCGGCAGCTTACTTGGTTTAGGAAACATGGTGATTGGCAAGTTTTTAAGCCTGATGATGCTGATAATATTGTAAAATATGTTAAAAATGAGATGATTTAGTTAAAATTATCTTAAAAAGTCGATCAGTTCTTGTTTAGTATTACGATTTATTCGTACATTTGTTGCAACAAATATTAATTATAAATTTCAAAAACAAAATTTAATGAGATCATCAATTGTAACTTTTATCTTTATCTTGTCTGGATTAGCATTAATGGCACAACCTATGACAAAATCAATTTTGTTGGGACAATCTAATATCAATTGGAAAGGTTACAAACTTACAGGTTCGCATGAAGGTAACATCAAGTTTAAATCAGGAACTTTAACTTTCAATGGTCAAGCACTGAATGGTGGAGAATTGTTAGTGGACATGAATAGCATCGATTGCACTGATATGCAAGGCGGAGGCAAAGCAAAATTGGAAGGCCATTTAAAATCTGATGACTTTTTTGGTGTTGCAGCACATCCGACGGCTTCTATTAAATTTACAAAGGTAGTGTCAAGAGGTACGGAGGGAGAGTTTAAAGTGACAGCCAATATTACCATTAAAAATATTACCAAAGAAATAAAATTCAACGCTACTGCCAAAGATGGTATGGCTACTGCAAATATCAAATTGGATAGATCAGATTTTGATATCAAGTATGGTTCAGGATCATTTTTTGACAATTTGGGTGACAAGACCATCTATGATGAGTTCGATTTGGCAGTAACTTTAAAATTTTAGAAAAAAAAATTGAATAATTCTTGTTTTAATAAAAAACAAATAATAATTTTGCGCTGTTATTTGAAACAAGATATATAAATTTCAAAGTTCACAGAATTTTGGTCACAAACTAAAAGTAGAATGTGATAATATAAAAAGTAAAATGTAAAAAAAAAGTATCATAAAATAGTAAATTTTATAAATAGAAAAATATTATGAAAACTTTTTTTAAAACAAAATATGTTATCAAGTTTAAATGTAAAGACATTTAATATTTAAAAAGTAATAAATCATTTTTTGATTCAAAGAGACAGTAGTTTTTTTCTATAGTTAGAGTGGTCGGGTCGCCGGACTCGGCCCTTTTCAACGAAAGCAACACTAACGTCTGAGACAGGAATTAAAAATATTACAATATTATAGATATACATTCAAAGAGACAGTAGTTTTTTTCTTATAGTTAGAGGTCGGGCCGCCGGACTCGGCCCCTTTCAACGAAAATAAATTAACGTTCCGAGATTTAGTTGTGGTATAAATTGCGCGAGCAATTACAAGGAGACAGTAGTTTTTTTCAGTTTGCGGTCGGGTCGCCGGATCGGCCTCAACGAAAGTTCGAAAAACGTCTAAGATAATGCTCTTAAATTAATGTTAAAAAAGAGATTGTCCGAATAGGATGATCTCTTTTTTTGATTACGATTGATTTGTGACTCATGTCAATAATTTCATCTATTAATATCTTTCCAATTTTACGATCATCCAATTTATGATCATCCAATTAACCTTTTAGGTTGATTCACATAGCCTTTTGATTTTTATATACACGAATATTAAAGCTAACTTGAATTATATCATTGGCATTCTGTAAGAAAAATATAATTTTCTTTTGAAATTATGTATTACAAAATGTATAAATTTCCTTACTGTTGAATACTTAGTATCACATAAATTTATTTTCTTTGCGACATATTTTTCCAAATATTTATTCTTCGTTAAAATTAAACAAAAATGATCAACAAATTTGAAATGATGCTCATCATTTTAGGATGTTTTATGACTTTTGGTTCGAACCAAATCAATGCTCAAACCAATATTGATTATTCAGAATTAGATAAGCAATTTTCGTCATACGAGATTTTGGATATCAATAGCCAATCAGTTTTTCAAAGTTTAAAAAACAATCGCAATGGAAGCGAAATTAGCCTGTATCTCAATGAACAAACTCATTGGGATTTAGTACTAGAAAATAGTGGCATCATCTCTGAAAATTATATTACTTCCGAAGCAACGGCTGAAGGTGTTTTGCGCAAAAATGGCACTTCCGCATTGCCAATGCAAGGACATGTGAAAGGTCAACCCAATAGCAGAGTAAGCTTGACATTCAATGAAGATTTTATTTATGGTTTTATCAAACTTGGTAGCACCACTTATTTTATTGAGCCATTGTCGCATTTTTCAGATAATGGGTTAAAAAATAAATTTGTAATGCAGAAGTCAATGACATTATAAAAAGTGATGATAAGAAATGTGGTTATGACCAATATAAAGATAAATTAGAAGCAACCGCCAGCATCTTTAATAATGGCACAAGAGTGACTGGCCTTTGTTTTCGTATTGAGATAGCATTGGCTTCAGATTACTCAATGGTTCAAACTTATGGAGTTACGTGTAGTACTACCAATCATGGGTTGGTGCCAGGTGTCCTAAAGTTCAGTCGTACAGACCAATTATGATGACGAATTTGATGATGAGTTGCAGTTTGTCATCACCGAGCAGTGGATATCTACTTGTGCAAGTCAGGATCCTTGGACATCGGTCAATGATCCTTATAGCTTTATTGGATGATTTTATTGGGTGTGGGGCACCAGTGGATTTTCAGCATCGCATGATGTAGCCTTTGTAATAACAAGATAGAAATTTCACTGGTGGAGTAATAGGTTTGGCTTGGTTGGGTGCTGGCTGCACATCAAATAAGTATAACGTACTTGAAGACTTTAGCTCCAATGCTGAAATGAAAAGAGTATTGCAAGCATGCGAATTGGGTCACAATTTTGATGCTACCCACAACACTGGTATCATGGCACCTTCAGTCAGTACTTCAACGGTTTGGTCTAATACATCTATTTCTGAGATTAACGCATATTACCAAAGCTTAAGTTGCTTGGACAATTGTCCTAGTTCAAATCCACCAACACCTGATTTTACTTATCAATTGGTGGAGCCGTGCACTCCAAGCGAAGCATGTTTACCAATACATCCACCAATTCTACTTCTTGGTTGTGGACATTTGATGGAGGTAATCGGTACTACAGAATCCTTTGGCGACCTACATCGAGTCAGGCACGCATGACGTGACCTTTGCAAGCCTTTAATGGCTCGGTTTCCAATACTATTACTTTGCCTATTTTTGTAAATTTGGTAGAGCCACCTGTAGCAGAGTTTGTTTACAATATCAATGGCTTAGTTGTCAATTTTATTTATACAGGCACTGGCGCTACATCTTATTCTTGGACATTTGCAATGGAACTACAACATCATGCGCAAACTCTACATATACTTACATGAAGCCAATGGCGTATATGATGTCACTTTGACCGTTTTTAATCATCGTCATGACTGTTACTTTATCCAGCTGAAATTTCTGAAATACCTTTTGTCAATTTCACTGCCAATGTGACCACTGGATGTCAACCAAATTATTACATAATAACCTTTCTTCCAATGCAGTTTCGTATTTGTGGTCATTTTATGGGTACACCTAATGTATTCACTTCCAACAGCATCCAGTAGTTACCATAGTAATTCTTATATTATTACAATGTCATTGAAGCTACTAATAATGCGGGCACTAATACATTGGTCAAATCGGACTATATCACTATATCACCAAGCCCAACTGCATCATTTACCATTGCTGCCAATGGTCCACAAGTTACCTTCACAAATACTGGGCAAAATGGGACGAGCTTCTCTTGGAGTTTTGGCGATGGAAATACAAGTACACAGACAAATCCTGTACATACTTACACTGATAATGGCGTATATACTATTACTGAAACTGTGACTAATGCCTGTGGATCAGTAAGTTCAACCCAAAGTATAACCATAGCTCAGCCACCAACTGCAACATTCACATCTGCTATGTTTTCGCCATTTTGTGCAGACAATCTGCCAATTTTACAAGTAATTCTGCCTATTCACCTACATCATATTTATGGACATTTGAAGGAGGTACACCAGCTACATCCACCGAGGCCAATCCTGTAGTCATCTATAATTCGGCAGGTACTTTGATGTCACTTTGGTAGTGTCTAATAGTAATGGGTCAACCCAGAGTTTCTTCTGCTTGTGTTGATAAGCGGTACAAGACAAAACCTGTAATTGCATTTACTGCTTTGGGAGATGGATTGGATGTTGCTTTTACCAGTCAATTCAGAATGGAACTGGTTTCATTTGGACATTTGGTGCGGAGATGGGTCATCTTCATCAACATCAAATCCTGTACATCATTATGGAGCAGAGTGGAACTTACACTGTTTCACTGTCTGATAGTAATATTTGTGGTATACTACTGTAACACAAAGCGTTTTGGTACACCGATACCTACTGCTGGATTCACTACTGCTACCAGCACAGCGTGTCAAGGTGCTGTCATTATTCAGTTCAACGACAATTCATCACCATCGCAAACTCTTGGTTATGGACTTTTGAATATGAAATCCAGCCACATCTACACTAAAAAATCCAATAGTCATTATGCCCAAACTGAAGTTATGATGTGTCGTTGACTGTAAGTAATAATAGTGGACAAAATACAACCACTATCACTGATTACATCAATGTAATAGGTGCACCGTCATCGACATTTACAGGAACTGTATCAAACAATACCATCACATTGAGCAATTCTAATGCATCAGCCAATAGTTCTATATGGACCATCTTCAATGGTAATACAAGTACAACATTGACAGGTGATTTGGTTACTTTTACAGCACCTACCAATGGTGATTATGGTGTATATCTTACCAATGCAAATGAATGTGGACAAACACAATCCGACACAGTAATATATAACATCTCAGCATATCCAAATGTTGTTTTCAGTGTGAATAATGGCAATGTATTAAAGCAACTAAGCTGTAAGTTTTATTGCTCCATCAGGCAGTGGCATGACTTACAGCTGGACGTTTGTAGATGGAAATCCGCCTGTTTCAACTATTCAAAACCCTATAGTCAATTATAATCAAAGTGGTAGTTATCCTGTCACACCGGTCATGACTAATGCCTTTGGGTCGGACACTAGTACCAGTACAGCAATGGCAGGAAATTTGCCAACATCGCTTTTTTCTGAGCAGATAAGCAATAATAATGTTCAGTTTACTTTCACAGAACTGACAAATATAGTCAAGTTTGGCACTTGCGATGGAGCTACTAGTACAGAAGTCAACCCTAACCATACATATCTTTCGACATCTGGTTTGTACAATGTTATGTTGATTACATCCAAATGGTTGTGGCAATGATACAAGCGATCAAGTCGCTTAATATTGTAGTTTCTGGTACCTATAATCTAATGATAAGATATCCATCATATTGAAGCTAAATCCAACTGCTGATATTTCAACTTTGGATGTAAAAGGCTTGGCACCTGGTAATTATAGTTTGACTATAAACGATGTATCAGGTAAAGCGGTAGTGGCTCAATCAATATTAGTGGAGATAGCTCTATACATCAATTGATGGTTCTACCTTGCCACAAGCGTACATCGTAAAATTTCTGGAGAAAACGTAAATAAAGCAATTAAACTGTTTATCGCAAGATAAAATAGCCTTTAAATATAAAAAAGTGACTCAATATACTGACCTTTGCAAATATTGAGTCACTTTTTTATACCATGTCGAAACACCTTATTGCCCTGTCTTTGCTTGTCAGTAGATTTTGAAAATTTGCAAAGAGATATTGAAATGATCAACAGAACAGATGCAGATTGGTTGCATGTTGATATCATGGATGGTATGTTTGTTCCCAATATTTCATTTGGAGCTGACATAGTAAAAGTAGTAAAAAATCATAGTACGCTGCCTTTGGACGTACATTTGATGATCGAAAAACCTGAAAGATACATCGAAGCATTCTGTCAATGCTGGTGCTAATAATGTGAGTGTTCATGCTGAGGCTTGTGTCCATCTACATCGCGTAATACATCAGATCAAAGATACAAAAGCACAAGCTGGTAAGCATTAATCCACATACGCCTATTAGTAGTTTGCTGATATTATTGAAGATTTGGATTTAGTCATCTTGATGAGTGTCAATCCAGAGGATTTGATGTCAAAAATTCATTTATAATACCATCAATAAAATAAAGCAATTGAAAGCACTCATTATTGAGAGAAATGCTAAGGCATTGATAGAAGTAGATGGAGGAGTAGGGCTCCAGAATGCTGAATCTATCCTTCAAGCTACGGGGCAGATGTTCAAAGTATGGCAATAGTGTATTTAAAGTGCACCCAACCCAACATTGGCAATATATAGTTTGAAAATTTAGGTATCCAAGGTCTTTATGCATAATTTTTTTATCTCATATTTGCTATACATATATATAATTTTAATCTTTAATAAATCGTTAAAAATTACATAGTTTGAAAATGAAGAATAAAAGTTGGATTTGGGTATTCTTAGTTTTGGCTAATATTGACATCCAAGGGCAAAATGCTGTTGTATTTGGGTTGATCAAAGATATAGACACGAATGAGTGGCATTGATTTTGTAACTGTATATGAAGAGTGGTTCTGCACACGTTGCAGAATCTGACTCAAATGGACAGTATAAGATCATTGTGACCGAAAATAGAAAAAATTAAAACTCAAATTTTCAAGACTGATATGCTGATACAGAACTTTCGGTAGAAGCGATGAAGGCTGGACAAAAGCGGAATATCAATATAAAATTGGTTCCAAAGGCATCTGATTTGGAGATTGTAGTTAGAGCAGCAAAAAAATTGATGATGTGGGCATGGTGAGAGAAGAAGTGACAGAATTGAAAATCTTACCAACGGCATCAGCAATTTTGAATCGGTACTTCCACACATTGCATTAGGTGTCAAATGCTGGTTCGGGTGGTGAGCCTCACATCTCAATATAGTGTGCGTGGTGGCAAATTGGTGACGAAACCTTATTTATGTCAACGATTTTGAAATATTTAGACCAGCTGATCAGAAGTGGCCAACAAGAAGGACTTAGTTTTCCAAACATTGACTTGATCAGAGATTTGAAAGCCATCAGGTGGATTCGAAAGTAAATATGGTGATAAGATGTTCTCTAGCGTTTTGGATATTCGCTACAAAAGACCAGAAGATTTTAAAGCGAGTGTTACAGCATCATTACTTGGCGCATCTGCGCATATAGAAGGCAGCAACAAAAGATCGGAGCCAATGCTTACAATAAATTTAGGTATTTGCTGGCGAGATACAAGACAAATGCATTACATCCTTGGTAGTGCCAATATTACTGGTGATATGGCAATCGACATTTCAGCATATACAAGCTTACTTGAGTTATGACATCAACAAAGAATGGCAAATTGGCCTTATTTCCAATTATATCAAAAGGGATACAACTTTAAGCACCCTTGTCGGGGAAAGAGTAAGAAAGGCAATTATCGATTTTCAGTTAGAATTGAATACTCCTTTATGAGGGCAAGAGCGTGATGAATTTCAATATGCCATGAGTGGAATGTCGCTCACTTTTGTACCCGAGCGCAAGAATAATCCGTTGTATATGAAGTTGTTGACATCAATGTACAGAGCCACAGAAGAGGAGATTTGACATTTTGGGTTATTATGATTGTCTCAAATAGACACAGCTTTGGCAATAATACTGGAGAAGAGATAGCAGTGTTAGGTACTGGAACACAACACACCTTCACAAGAAATTATCTCTACAATGCTATCCAAAACATAGAGTTTAAAGCTGCGGGTTGGGAATTACAATTCGAAGGATGTAGGTGGACTAAAGAAAATCACTTTTTACAATGGGGACTTGTTACCTAAATGGGAAGAATTTGATGACAAACTTCAAATGAATGTGGGAAAGATTGACTCTGTTGGGTATTCTATTCCCAAGTTCATCAAAATGAAATCATTCTTCAAAGCTATTAAAATCACAAAATCTCATCAAGAATGATCGAGTGCAGGCATTTATCCAAGACGCTTTAGCTATTCGTACTGACCGTCATGAAGTCAAAATCATGCAGGTGGACTAAGAGCTACTTATAGGTCATTGAGTGATGAGTTATTGTTCAGTCCAAGAGCTCAGGATTTATTATAAGCCATTGGCATGGAAGTCTGATATTTCATTAAAATTGGCTGGTGGTACATACAATCAAGCTCCGCTATATAGAGAATTGCGAAAGCCAGATGGAAGCATCAATCAAGATTTGAAATCCCAAAATCCATTCATTTAGTTGGTGGCTTATCGTATGACTTTACTTGGGAAAAATAAGCAATCGACCTTTAGGATCATTTCAGAAATATATTATAAGAAACTTTCCGACATGGTATCTTATGAATTGGACAATGCAAGGATTAGATATGTTGGTGTCAATAATTTACTGGGTACATCATGGGCTGGGACTTCAGGGATCAACGGTGAGTTTGTACCGCAGAATCTTGGATCAACTATCATTTCTGCGAGCAAGAGAAGCGCTCTAATGGTGTACAACATTCTGACTGTAATAGATGGAGATTCTTCAAGAGTGGTGATACCAGTCAATGATGTGCCAAGACCAACGGATCAATTGATGACGCTGAATATGTTTTTTCAAGATTATTTACCAAAAATGAAAATGTCAAAATCAACTTGAATTTCTCAACTGGTACAGGTCTTCCTTATGGTCCAAGGGAAAATAATATATAGAATTTCGTAATTTTTTTAGGCTGAAACCTTACCACAGGATAGATGTTGGATTTTCACTTCAATTATGGAAAAAAGAATGGATCAAGAAAACCAAGGCATTTTTGCGATTCGTCCAGAATAGTTGGTTAAGTACGATGTTTAATCGTTTGCTGCAAATCAAAACCAAGCCTCGGTCAATTGATAAAAACTTGGACCAATGAAGAGTACATTGCCCAATAATCTCACTCGGTCGTAGGATCAATGTCAGGTTTAGATTGGACTTTTAATAAAGATGTTTGATGACAGCAGTGGCACAATGTGATATTGGGTTGGAATTGGAACCCAACAAATACCTTTAGCCACCATTATTTAAGAAATGCAATTTATGTTAAGTTTAAATTTAAAGTGCATGTAGACCTATATTTGCATTTACAAAATAAATAAACGATACTTATATGAGTTATTTTAAAAAAGAGGATCTTAAAAAAGTTTGGTGAGATAACTGACCTGCAACCAGAAATGGGAGAAAAGTTTCTTAGTTTGGTATGGTGAAGTTTTTAAAGACGGAGCGCTCACTGTAAGAGAAAAAATCTGATTGCATTGGCTGTGGCACACCGTCCAATGCCCTCTATTGTATGGATGCCTATACTGAAGCTTGCCTTCATCAGGAGCGGACGAACACAAATGATGGAAGCTGTCCACGTGGCTGCCGCCATCAAAGGTGGTGCTACATTGGTCAATGCAGTGCCTATGATGAATACCAAATCAAAATTGATGCAATTTTATTATCCTTCATGAGCATACAAGCAAAGATCAAAGTCTCTCTCGGCTTTACATTCTGACCTATCAGATACCATGGTTTGCACTTACAGCTAAATGGTGATGCCTTGGTACACCAACATTTTGAACCTTTGGTAGACCAAAGGCATGACATAAAGCCCATTTTGCCCCAAACGTTTCAAGTCAATATGGGTAAGCTTTGCACTTCCGGAATTCCTGCACATTGCCATGTGGACGCTGGTCCTGACAGAAAGGCTGAAAACATGGATAAAGCCACAATGATACACAATGCTTGGAGATACTTAGTCAGTATGACATTCAGACAGTAGATATCACAGGTGGAGCGCCAGAGATGAATCCACATTTTAGGTGGTTTGCTGAGCAATGTAGATCATTGGGAAAGAAGGTTCATGAATAGATGCAATCTCACCATCATCGTGTCGAACTTCAAATACCATGATTTGCCTGATTTTTTTGCTGCACATCAAGCATTTGATCTCATCTTTACTATATTTTTCAAAATTGCGCAACTGATAGTCAGCGCGGTGAAGGTGTTCATTAATAGTGCATCGAAGCTTTGAAAATGTTGAATAAGGTGTATTACGGTAGAAGGATCTGACTTAATCATAGATTTGGTATATAATCCAACAGGCATTTTTGCCTTGTTGACCAAAAGGCTTTAGAGCATGAATTCAAATTACAATTATTAAGAAAATATGATATCCATTTTTAACCAACTATATGCCATCACCAATCTGCCTATTAGTCGATTTTTAGATTATCTCATCTTCCCAAAACTATGTACCATATATGGAAGCATTAATCGAAGCGTACAACTTTACTTAATTATTGATGGCTTGATGTTTTGCAATACCATCTCTGTGAGCCAGATGGCTTTGTTTACGATTGTGATTTCAACCAAATGTTGGATTTAAAAGTGGCAGCTCCTAGTCAGCATATTTCCAATTTTGACATGGCTCAGATGATGAATAGAAGATTGTTGTCAATCAATACGTTACGGATGTACGGCTGGAGCGGGCAGCAGTTGTGGTGGCGAAATAGTTTAAATATTTATAATCATCCAGATCATTCAAATCATTCAAAATCATTCAATCAATCCTCGTAGACCCAGTTCTACTGCTCGTAGGTTTTGTATTTTGCCTTTGTCAATATCAAAGAGTAGGAGTGTGCGCATCTTGGTGGAAACCGTGATGTCCATAAGCACCAGGCATTCATGTGAAGCAAATTATTGACTTTGTCAGGTATCACTTTTGCAGATATGTGAATGCCCACAAATGTACAGATTTGGCTTTTCTATTTGGATCAACTTGATAACTCTGCCATTGTATTTGTCGTGATATCCACCAATATGTGGTCATCAAACCCAATGCCTTCACATTCAAATATCAAATTTGCCAAAAGATCCGACACTTTGGTCATCTATGTTGCCATACACAGCTCTAAAAGTTGCCATCTCTCTATACTTTGCAATAGATGACAAGTCACCAATATCTCCAGCATGCCATATCTCATCTACGCCCTGTACGTGGGTAGTGACTTCATCTCCGTAATAGGAATGGATTGTCTGAGATGAGTGCCTATTTTCTTCAACTAATCAAAGAAATATTATGCTAAATGAATCACCTCATCGTAGGCAGCGTTGGAAGTCGCTTCATGACGTTTCTGCTCAAGGTAGGTGAGGATGCACTGTTTTTAAAATTTCATGACCTGTGCTTTCCAATTTCTTTGCCAAAACCAATTCTGCAATCATCTCAGTGACATTCGCTCCTATCATGTGTCCGCCCAATAGCTCACTATATTTAGCATCAAAAATCATTTTGACAAATCCATCTTTTGCTCCAGATGCACTGGCTTTACCAATTAATTTAGCCGACAAAACAATGTCACATTCCACTACTTGAACTGAATCGTCTTTTCTATTCTAATGGTCACTTTTACATTGGTCACCAGTTATATCAACATGCTCAACAGCCGAGTTAGCTAAGATTTGCATGCCTGATTTTATAAATCTTAGTCAATTCTTTGAAAATATCAGCATCTTCTAGGAAGTAAACCTTGCTCCATAAATAAACTACTGTCACTTGAGTTTATCGGTATTATAAAAATATGCAAACTCAACTCCTATGGCTCCTGGGGTTCACTACCACCATTTTTTTGGTTGCGTAGGCAGTGTCATAGCTTCTCTGTAACTAATTATTTTTTGCTATCGATTTTTAAATTGGGCAATTCTTTGGGTCTTGCCTAGTTATATCACAATATGCTCAGCGCTGTATTCGCTTGTCATCTTTGTCCGTGACGACCACTTTTTTCCTTCCACAAGCTGACCGTAACCTTCTATAACTGTAATTTTATTTTTCTTCATCAAAAATTGACACCCTTTGACATACCATCAGCGACTCCACGACTTCTCCGTACCATTTGGCCAAACTCTGCTTGAGGCTCTGCAGTGATCCCATAATCTTTTGGCATGGTGAATGTAATCAAATACTTGTGCGCTTTCTTAACAAGGCTTTAGTAGGAATACATCCAATTTAAGCATACACCACCTAAATTTTCTTTTTCAACAACGGCTACCTTCATTCCCAATTGTGATGCCTTTATTAGCTGTTACATATCCTCCCACCACTGCCTAATATTATAATGTCAAAGTTCATTATGATGAATTCATTTTGCCGCAAAGGTAATACAACTCTCACCTTTAAACCAAATTTAATGATCTATATTAAACGGGTGATCAAAGTATCACACTTATTGGGCGCTACACTGGATAAATCTAAGGGTTTTGATTTCGAAATAGTTTCTTTATCAAAGCCTTAACCAATATTGATTAAAAGTGTTACTTCTCATAAGTGTAGCTGGAATGGCTATTTTGGTGTCAATATCGCAGCAGCTTTTGTTGGAGTACTTGCTGCGGCTGGTTTGGCTGTAGGTTTGGCATTGCAAGAAATTGTGCAATTTTGCAGCAGGTATTATCATCGTCACCTTCAAACCTTTACAATATCAATGATTGGGTCGAAGTCAAAGAGAAGTTTGGTAGAGTCCAAGATATTCAAATATTCAATACTGTAGTTGTGACACCTTTACAACAAAACATTAATTATTCCAAAATGGTGAAGTCATAAATGGAATTATCACTTAATTTTTCGAAAAGATGGAAATATCAGAATCGAACTAAAAAGTGTTACATACCAAGGTGAAGACTTTACTAGATTTAAAGTTTTGATTTTGGAAGAACTATTGAGTGTTGACAAAATATTAAAGTCACCAACTCCTGAGATTGGGGATTGAAGAGTTTCGGCGAGACCAATATGGTGTATCTGTCAGACCTTTTACGGTGTCCCGGATGACTATTGGTCAGTATATTACGATGTGATGAGAAAGAATCAAAACAGTGTTTCACTACAAAAATAGTATCGGAATAGCTTTTCAAGAAGGTATAGAAGTTGGCAAGGTTGTTTAGTGATAATTTTTTGTTGTTAATAAACTTTTTTTATTGCAAAATGTCGTAGATAATAGGTTTTATATTTGTACTGATTTTCAGAAAAAAATTAAAAAAATATTTAAGATGCGAAGTTTATTACTATTTGTATTGTTGTTTGCAGTATCAGGTTTGAGGCTCAGTTGTTCGCTGAAGAGAGTGAGAGCCACCTCTCACATGGAGCCATTTGCTATTTTTGTCAATGCAAAAAAGCCAAAGAAATATAAGCCATGCAAGTGCGCCAAATTTGGTGGTTATTGATGTACGCACACTAAAAAAGAAATTGTTAATGGTAAAATTGCAGGAGCAATTGAAATTGACATCAAATCTCCTGGAGCACGAAGAGAAATTGGCCAAATTGGACAAGACAAAACAATATATGGTATATTGCTATGTTGGTGTGGTTTTGTTAATCATGCTTTTGAATCCATGAAAAAATGGGTTTTAAATAAATTGTATTGTGCGACTGATGGTTACAAAGCATACAAGGTAGCGACTACTGCTCAATAGGGTTTCCGAGCACGCTTGCTTTTTTTTTGGGAAAGAAAGGACTTCTATCATTCTTGCATTTTAAGCCATAGAGAGTTGTGATATTTTCACCCTACAAGTTTATCAATCTGCTATGGTATCTATTTGGTTGGGATAACTAAAGATACGAAATAAATTAAGATCTAACTAAGGGAAATAAGAATCGCTCAAATAAATATATTCAAATCTGGATATAATTGTTACCTTTGTGGCCATTCAGATGAGCAATTTACACACATCTTAATAGTCATCAAAGCCTTGACAATTGAGTATCACAGCATATAGAGTTGCATATTTCTGAAGTGCCATCATCAGCTTTATATAGGTTACTTTTAGGCAAAAAAATGAATAACAATAGTGATAATGCCGTCATGTTGGGCAATAGGGATAGAGTTTTGTACCATTACAATGTTGAAGTCAACGGTAAAATACCTACCTTGACCGATTTGAAGCAAGAATCTGGAAGGAGAAAATCATGCAGAAACTCCTGTCATACCAACAAATCATGACACAATCAGTTATCCATCAGAGACACGCCTTGAGGAGACTTGACGTTGAAAGTTTGGAAATACTTTCTGGTGGGTCTGCTGAACCTGAAACGCAAATCATAGAAGAGTTGAAGCCAATATCCATGGTCGAGACAACTGAAATGGTTGATAGCGCCGAACCACAAGTTTTTAAATCAAAGAAAGGTAAAAAGAAATGTACCAAAAACTACGTGAGTTTAGTGGCATTTCAGAGTATGCAAGTATTCGGCTTATTTCGCTCAAAGGTATAAACATTGAGAAGAAAATAGCGAAGGAAGAAAAAGTTGCTAAAAAAGAGCATTGGAAGAAAATGCTATGGAATCAGGTCACTAAATCTGTCAATATAATATCAGAATCTTAGCTGAAATTTTAGCCAATCAGGGGCATTTGGATGACGCAAAAAATGTATGAACAATTAATGCAGAAATATCCAGAAAAAGCGTTTACTTTGCAGCCAAAATAAATCATTTATCAAAAATATAGTCTAAAATGACAACTCTCTTATCAATCTTAATTGCTATCAACTGTGTATTATTGATGACAGTAGTACTATCCAAAACTCCAAAGGTGGATAGAATAGACTCTTTGGTGGCATAGCGCGGCAAATCAAATGTTTGGTGCTGCCAAATCATCTGATTTTATAGAAAAAGTTACTTGGGGCCTTGCTGCAAGTCTTTTTATCCTTTGTATTATTTACAGCAATGCTGGTTTCAGGTAGCTCTTTCTTACAGCTTGATCCAACCTGTTCAATAATAGACTCAAAAACTCAATCTTAAAGTTAGGGCTTATTCTATTTAAGAGTAAGCCCTTTCGTTTTTTGCAACTCTGGCATTTCATCTGAATATTTTGCATTTTGTCTAAAAACGGAGTCTAATTTTCAGCTATTGTATCTATTGGATCGTTAGGTTCAAAAAAATCATTTATGGTTAGAGTTATTTGTACGCTTTTTGTCTCATTTTTTACAACATTTTTCTTTACTGGCCAACAAAAAATTTACCTGAGTGGTTATGAAGGATAAATCATCTGGAGAAAGCATGATTGGTGTCAATATTTTGATGTGACTAACACCTATCAGTACTACTACCAATACCTATGGTTTTTATAGTATGACCTTGGGATGAAGGCAAGCATCGCATTGGTTTTACCTATCTTGGGTATCAAAATCAATTTTTTGAAGTCGATCTTACCAAAAATGTTTCGCTCAATGTCAATCTGGATGAAGGAGTGCTGATCGATGAAGTGGTCATTTCAGCTGAAAAAGAAGAAAGGCGCAAAAACGTCGAAGGTACTCAAATGGGCACTGTAGGAGCGCGCAGAAAATATCAAAGCTGCCCGCCATCTTTGGTATGGATATTCTCAAGGCTATTCAATTGCTGTCTTGTCTTTGTGGAGGCGGGGCAATGCAGGATTTTATGTGCGAGTGTGGTGGACCTGATCAAAATTTAGTGCTTTTAGACGATAAGTAGTAGGTGTATAATTTGGTCACATGCTGATTTTTCTCAGTCTTCACGCAGATGCATTAAAAAATACAACCTTGATCAAAGGATAGTATTGCCAGCCAGTTTCGGAGGTAGGTTATCATCTGTTTTGACATTCAGATGAAAAAGAAGCCGAAAATGATAAAAATTACATGGTAGAAGGTGGGATAGGCCTTATTTCTTCTATGTCTCACCATCCAAGGCCCTGTAGTGAAAAATAAAAGTTCTTTTATTATTTCTGGCCGCCGCACATATATTCTGGACTTAATTCAGCCAGCATTGAAAGGTTCAAGTTTTGAAGGGACAAATTACTATTTCTACGACTTGAATACCAAGTGGAATTATACCTTCTCCAACAAAAATCGTATTTATTTTAGTGGTTATTTTGGCAATGATGTGTTGAAATTCAGACAACCTACACGCGATTTCAAATTTGATTTGCCTTACGGGAATAAGACAGCTACTTTGAGATGGAATCACTTATTTAGCGATAAACTATTCATGAATGTTTCTGCCATATACAATGACTACAAGTTTCAATTTTCAGGAGGTCAGGATGATTTCGTTTTCAAATTATTTTCGGGTGTGAAAGACTGGAATTTGAAAGTAGATTTTGAAAATTATGCCAGTACCAATCATACATTGAAATACGGACTCAATTACATCTATCATACCTTGACACCCAATACGGCGAGTGCGACCTCTGCTGATGTGCAATTTAATACCAATTTCTTACCCAAATACGCTAATGAAGCAGCTGTGTATATTTTGGATGATATGAAATTGGGCAAATCTTGGGCCATCAACGGAGGACTGAGGTTGAGTGTATTTCAACAAGTTGGCCCTTATACATCTAAGCTGACAGGTGAGCAATTTGGTAGCTTTAGCCCTGTGAAGACATATACTGGTTTAGAGCCGAGAGCCAGCATCAATTATAAGGCAAATGACAATTTGAGTTTCAAAGCAGGTGTTGCTGTGACCAATCAATATTTGCACTTGGTATCCAACTCTTCATCTACATTGCCAGCAGATGTTTGGGTTCCAAGTACTGAGATAGTAAAGCCACAGCAAGGTATTCAATATGCTCTGGGTGTCTTCAAGAATTTTGATAATGATACTTACGAAGCTTCTGTAGAAGTCTATTACAAAGACTTAAAAAACCAAATAGACTATGCTGACAATTATGTCAATGATATCAACACAGAAGTGGAGGATGCTTTCGTTTTTGGAAAGGGTCGTGCTTATGGTGCTGAGTTTTTTGTCAAGAAAGCCAAAGGAAAGCTCAACGGTTGGATCGGATATACCTTGTCTAGATCTGAAAGATCATTTCCTGATATAGAAGCTGCAAGATGGTATCCAGCAGTGTACGATCGACCTCATGACATCTCGGTAGTAGTCAATTATAAACCTTTGAAAAAATGGGACTTTGGCGCTGTATTTATCTATGGATCAGGCAAACTATTCACGCCGGTACGCGGCTTCTTTTTTGTAGAGCAGAATCTAAATTTGTTTTATGGCCCACGCAATAGCTCAAGATTGGATGCTTACCATAGATTGGATTTATCAGCAACTTATACGCCAAATCCTGATTCAAAAAGTAGATTTAAGGGTAGTTGGACTTTTTCTGTTTATAATACTTACAATAGAAAAAATCCATTCTTTGTTAATTTTGACACTACAACAAATTTCCAGACAGGCGAAAATACCATAACAGGTACCAAAATTACTATCTTCCCATTGATACCTAGTATTACTTACAATTTTAAATGGAATCAAAAATGAAATCAATGAAACAATTAGTTTATACAATATTTTGCTTAGTGGTCTTGGGTCTCAGTGCTTGCGAAGACGAATACATACCTGAGACATCAGTATCTCAACAGGAGATCGTGGTAGAAGGCTATATTGAAGCAGGTGAGGGCAGCAATCCTACTTACGTCATGGTGACCAAGAGCATTCCTTTTATTTCGAGTATTTCACAAGATAAATTTGCAGAATTTTTTATCAAAGGTGCTGATGTTTCAGTCTTTGACGGTGATAAAACGGTAAACCTAACGGAATTGTGTTTAGCCGACTTGCCAGATGATATCAAAAAGCAAGTATATGAAGTATTGGGTTTTAATCCTGACAGTACTGTCGCCGATATATGTGTCTATGCTGACATATTCAACCAAATAACTAAAGAAGTAGGTAGAAAATACGACCTTACAGTCGTGGCGGAAGGAAAAACTCTGACTTCGAGTACTACTATACCCGTGCATGTAGGGCTTTATGATTTTTCATGGCAAGATCCACCAGGTGAACCAAGCGATACTTTAGCTGAATTGAACTGCAAGATAAGCGATCCTATCGGCAAAAATTTTTACAGATACTTTACTGCTACGGGCAAAGAGCCGAGACTTATTCCACCTTTTACGTCGGTCACAGACGATGCCTTTTTTGATGGTCGAGATTCATTGGAGTTTCCGTTGCAAAAAGCAGAATCAAGAGGAGGCGATTTTGATTTAGAGACTTTTGGATATTATGAGCGAGGAGATAGTGTCGTAGTCAAATGGTGTACTATAGATGAGCAACATTTTGATTTTTGGAAGACAAGAGATTTTGCAGCCAATAGTGGTGGCCCGTTCTCATCTTATACACGTATTTCTTCCAATATAAAAGGTGGCTTAGGTATTTGGGGCGGATATGCAGTACATACATATCGGCTGTATTGTCCACCCAAGTAGTGGAGTTTAAAATGGGCAAAAAATTATATGCGAATTTATTTGATTGGATTAGATAAAATGGCGATGTGCTGAAGAAAATCCATATATTTGCAATTATTCTGATACATCCAATTCAAAAGATTTAGAATGTCGAATTCATGGCTTTTCAAACTTAGAGGTGACTTGACCCAAAATCAAAAATTTATGCTTTCCATTCTTGGATTGATATTTTTTATCTTGATTTGGGCTATATTTACTTTAGGCAGTCAACCCATAATACCCAGCTCTATTTTCCCAGATCCAGTGAGAGTTTTCAATTCATTTGGCGAATTGTACAATAACAATGAGCTGATAATGAATATTTGTAGATCAATAGGCCTCAATTTAGGTGGATATATCAAAGCTATATTTTACGCCATTCCCATAGGGTTTTTGATAGGATTGGTGCCATTACTTCGTGGAGCTTTCCAGCGTATGGTGGACGCAGTCAGGTTTCTGCCACTGACAGCTTTGACTGGCCTATTTATCATTTGGTACGGTATCTATGCAGAGCAAAAAATAAATTTTCTTGCCTTCGGTATTTTTATTTATTTGCTACCTATCGTCATACAACGTATAGATGAGGTAGATGACGTTTATCTGAAGACAGTGCATACATTGGGTGCAGGATATTGGCAAACCATCAGAACAGTTTATTTGCCTTATGTGCTCTCTAGGCTGTCTGATGATGTAAGGATATTAACAGCTATCTCATGGACCTACATCATTGTAGCAGAGACTTCTGCTGACCAAGGTGGTATTGGCTCCTTGATATATAGAGCGGGCCAACGATTGGGTAGGGTAGATATAACGATTGCTTGCCTCATTATCATTATGGTAATAGGCATCTTTCAAGACAAAATCTTTGCCTACCTTGATAGGAAATTTTTTCCATTCAAATACCAAATCAAAGACAGTTATAATGCCAATAGCAATCTGAAAACCGTCACAGGTTTTGATGCAGTGTTAGACTATATCATCTCACTTTCAACCTGGATATTTTTGGCAGTATATCTACTGTTTATGTGGAATGAATGGTTTCCTTTTCTTGGAGGAGCCAAACCTTTGAGTTATCTTTTTGGCGATGCACTTTGGACCATCCATTTTGTGTGCGCTTTGATCTTAATATATAATCTTTACCATCTTTATATCAAAATATTTAAAAAGTCATGAGTGATTTTCAATTTTATGACAATGCTGGATTAGACAATATCATTGAGCTCAAAGGTGTAAGTCAGTCTTATGATGGAGGACAAAATTGGATTATAAAAGATTTCAATCTTATAGTTGAGGACAAGCCCAATCAAGGGCAATTTGTAGTATTGTTGGGTATGTCTGGAAGTGGAAAATCTACCATACTGCGATACATCTCTGCCTTGCAAAAACCAACAGAAGGTCAAGTCTTAGTCAAAGGGAAGCCCGTTGATGATCATACACACATCAGTATGGTTTTCCAACAATATTCATCTTTGCCTTGGATGACTGTGATCGAAAACGTGGGTTTATCACTTCAATATCAAGGGGTATCTAAAAAAGAAAGAGATGAAAGGGCTATGGAGCTCATCAAATTGGTTGGATTAGAAGGTCACGAAAAGAAATTTGCAATGTATCCTACCTTATCGGGTGGACAATTGCAACGTGTAGCTATAGCCAGAAACCTACTGGCCAATCCAGAAATCTTACTGATGGACGAACCATTTGGCGCACTTGATGTGAAGACAAGGATTCAGATGCAGGAATTATTGCTCTCGCTATGGGACAAGTTTAAATCAACCATAATATTTGTCACGCATGATATTTCGGAGGCTGTTTATTTGGGCGACGATATTTATATCATGAAGTACGCACCATCCAAGATAGTAGAGCATATCAAAGTAGATCTACCTGCTCATCGTAGTCGTGAGACTAAGCGTGACCCACATTTTACACAATTGGTTCATCACGTAGAAGATACGATGATGCGCATCAGTGCCGAAGTGAAATAACTTTATGTAAGACAGTCACTACAATTAACCGTACAAATACTTCAGTTTAGATTATTTTTGTCCTTTATTTGATCCATCATGAAGATATATACCAAAACAGGAGATGAAGGCATGACGGCCTTATTTGGGGGCAAACGCCTTGCTAAGGATGATTTGCGGATAGAAGCGTATGGTACTGTAGATGAACTCAACTCATTTATAGGCTTATTGAATGCATCATTTAGCGAAGCGTCGCAAAATTTTTTCTTGACCGAAGTACAAAAAAGGTTGTTTACTATTGGTTCGTCACTGGCTTCTGATCCTGACAAAAAATTATTGAGACCTGATATTACTGAACAGGATATCCAGCTCTTGGAGAATGCCATGGACACGATGGATCAACTGTTGGAGCCATTAAAAAATTTCATATTACCTGGTGGAGACATCGCTATTGGTCATGCTCATGTATGTCGCACAGTGTGCAGGAGAGCAGAGCGAAGGGTTATTTCATTGTCCAAGTCATCTGAAGTAGATCCATTGGTCATCATATATCTCAATAGGTTATCGGACTATTTCTTTGTTTTGGCGCGCTATATCGCTCATACCAAAGCTGTACCTGAAATATTATGGACACCTCGCAAAACTATGTGACATGCATCATAAATCATTAGATTATCAACGGAAAGTTCTCCAGCCTTGGGTTTTAAGATTAGGTATGTGGCGTAGGCTGCCATCTGTGGCATTTTGGGGAATGCGCATTACCGAACTCACAGGAGAGAGATGCAGCGTCTTGATTCCTTTTACATGGTTTACCAAAAATCCCTTCAAATCTATCTACTTTGGTGCATTGTCAGGTGGCGCAGAATTGTCCACTGGAGCCCTATGTGAAATGATGATCATTGGTAAGGGCAATTTTTCGATGTTGGTCACAGGTTTTAGGGCCGAGTTTGTCAAAAAAGCGACCACCAATGTCGTTACCATATGACCAAGGCAATGAGCTGTCATCTATCCAGCAAATCAAATGACCAATGCTGGTGATACTGGCACTTTAGAAATGGTCGCTACCGGCCACAATATCCATGGTGAGCTGATAGGGAAGGCCTATATCAATGGTCATTCAAAGGAAATCGTAAAGTAAAAAATATCACCCCTTTTTCTTTTTGAAAGGATTGAAATCCTTGAGTTTATCCTTGATTTTATCTACTTCTTCTTGCCCTTTACTGCCTAATACATCTTTGGCTTTTTGTTTGAGCGAGTCGGATATGACACCTTTGGTCAAGGTATCAAGATTTTGTTGATATAACTTGAGTTTGTGCTTTACGTTTAAGGCTATCCAATGTTTTTTGAGCTGCTTCTTCGGCTTTTGTTTTTGCTTTTTCTATCTCTTGATTGACACGTTTAGTGACAGTATCTCTGATTTCAGCTTCTTTTTTCTTCAATTCTTTAGTGATGGAATCTTTGGCTGTGGCTACTGCATTGTTGACTTGTGATCCTACAGCATCTGTCACAGAAGTGCGCCGTCCAGATTTTAGGGTGATCTTCAAATTTGGATCTTTGAGACTACCAGTCATTTTTACGTTCAAAAATATATTGGGCATGATTGATATCTAAACCTATTTTGCTGGCTTCATTTTCCAACAGTGATAAGCCTGTTTCAGCAGCTCCCATGATCTTGTTTTTTCTTCATCATCTCGCGGTATGACCAAGTCATGTTGTAATTCATGTCTTTACCAAAGCCATGTTTTCCGCTGATAGTCATGTCTATGCCTTTGATGACTTTATTGTATTCTTTGAGTTCAATGAAGCCTTGTAAGATTTCAAACCAGTTTTTGAGTATTTAAAAAATTGACTTCTTTGATTTCTTTGATGCCTAACATATCCGAAAGCTTCATCAGTGGATTATAACCTTTAGAGTACCATTGATGGTTCTAAAAAGCCTGATGCATCAAAATTGGACAAATCTGGTGCCATCTCATTGCCAAGCTTGCCTTTCATGACGAGAGACGTATTAAAAATTCCGTCCAAGTACTCAGCAATGGGAGCTGCTTTTTTCAGCATATCGATTTTTTTGACTGCTTCAACATATTTTATTTTCGACAGATCAAGTTTCATGGCAAAATCTGGCGCTTTGATGTCTTTGGTGCTGTAAAGCCCTTCCATAGCTATGGAGCCACCTAGTGTATTGGTTTTCATTTCTTTTAGGTTTACTTCTTGGTTTTGTACAGTCATTTTTCCTGTAAAGTCGTGCATCTGGAGATTGGTATAGTTTAGATTTTTAATATTTGCTTGGACATCTAAGCGTACATTTTCAGGCACCAGTATGATGGACATAGGCTCTGCATTGGTCGAGGCAGTTTCTGATGTCATAAATTTATTCATATCAAAATTTGAAGAAGTAAAATTTATTTTACCATCTAAGATGCCTTTGCCCAAAAAATAATCCATTGCATTGGCCAATATGCCGTTGATTTGCATATCATTTCCATCGATAATCGTTGAAAAATGATTGACTTTGATCGCATTAGCTGCCAATTGACCATCCACTTTCATATTGTCAAATTGGTACTCCTTCATCATTACTTTTTTCCCTTCCCAATGCATATTGATGGATGAATTGCGTATCATTTGGTCGTCCACCATCATAGGAGCTTGTTCAGATTCAGTGCTTGTTTCAGTTTCGTTTGTCATCCATTCATTTATATCCAGCAAATTGGAATTGCCTTTGATATCTACTAGAACATTTTTTTCTGTGGATAAAAAGGCCAATGGATTTTTTAATGTTGCTACTAATTGGAGGTCACTTTTACCTAACAGCATATTTTGTCCGTCAAACAATATTTTTTCTGGGCTTGCTGAGGCATTTGCATTGGCTATCTGGATGGTAGGCATACCCTTAGAGCGATATTTTATATCCTGAGCTTTGGCATTTCCAGCAAACGAAATAGCCCCATAGTTTTCTGCATTGACATCGCTCATCTTTGCCTTAAAACTCATGTCACAATTGATTAATCCTTTCAGTTCTTCTACATCTTGGATGGGAAATACAGACATCAAATTGTTAAGGTTTAATAGACCTTTCAAAAATCCTTCTACATTTTGATTTCCAGTGAGATTGCTGGCTACCAGCTTACCACTGATAGGATCATTGCCTATTTTGAGCTTGAATGCAGGAATATTGACACTCATGTCTTTATAATCTGGTCTGCCTGCTTTCACATTGATGTCAGCAAAAATGTCCTTGACATCCATCGGCATAGATGGATATTTGACATAACCATTGGCCACTTTTACATCGATGTTAAAGCCTGGCAACAAGTTTTTGATTCCGTTGTATGTGCCTTTGACGATGCCTTTTATGCTGGCTGTGCCTTGCGTTTTCACGTCTTTGAAGTCAGCAGTATAGGCATTGGGTATCATTGACAAGAGCGACTTGAAAGATTCTGAAGCTGTTGCAAAACTAAGATCAGTCAAGATGTCATCACCTTTCAGCTGGACGAAGCCTTCTCCTTTTAAGTCTAAATCATTGATAGATAATGTATTGTCAAGAATTTGGTACTTGCTTTCAGGAAAATTTACATTAAAATTGGCCTTCATGTCCACAACAGAGTTTTTTAAATAAGACGTACCTTCGTATTTTACAGAAAATTTTTCTACCGTAGTATTCGTTTTTAAATCAAAGATATCTTGGGTGAAATCACCGCTTCCGGTATGGTTGACATTTTCCATGATGACAAAAAGCTGCATTGGGTTGTCCTGGTAAGTAATCTTGCCGTTGCTTATTTCATATTTGTTCAATTGCAAGCTATACTTAGATTCAGTAGTAGATGTATCACTTGATATATTATAATTGGCCCTGATGCTATCCAAAACTACAATGTTGATTTCTGGACGAATCAGATCCACGCTGTTGATTTTTGGTGTATTATCTCCTATTAGAGACGGTAAGCTTATGTCCAAATTGGTCTCATCTGCACGATAAAGCACGATGCCTTCAAACTCATCCAAACCAGTCACATTTAGGCTATCTATCTGTATGCGAATGTCGGGAAATGATGAAAAAAATGACAAATCTGCATCTGCAAAATCTACTTCTGCGTGTACATTTTTGTTGATATTTTCTTTGAGATAGGTCAATAATCTGCCTTTAAAAACGTAGGGTAGGAGCGCTCCCGCTATGACCAAACCGACCAATAAAAAGCCAAAGTACTTCAAAAATGTTTTAAAATGTTTCATATATGTTGCTTAATATCTACAGAGACGTATTTAAAAGATAAAGGTGAAAAATGTATGATATATTTTTATCATAAACTGAAAAGTTATGCAAATTGTTATAAGTGTATGACTTTTTAAGTGCGAAATATTTTAATTTTAAGAGTTAGATTTGTATATTTGCGATCCTAAAATGCAACTTGAGTTCAGTTAGGAGATAAGGTTTCAATTTATAGGAAAATGGAGGACAAGGAAGATGATCAATTATTTAGCAAAACAAAAAGGCGAATTAAAAGAGTTCGATGGTTTGGAACAGGCTACTTGGGTCAATGTTTTTCCACCCTTTTGAACATGGTGAGTTAGAAAATTTGTAGCCACAAAATTAGATATTCCACTTGATTTTTTGACAGATTCTCTCGACGTTGACGAAAGGTCTCGCTACGAAAAAGAAGACAATTCTACTTTTATTCGATCAATAGTCCCATCCTCAATGATGAAGGCAAAGATTCTGAAGCTATATATATTACTGTTCCTATTGGTATCATATTGACTGATGGTCATATTGTCACTATTTGCTCTGACGAAAATCCTGTATTGGATAAGTTTTATGAAAATAAGGTTAAAAACTTCGATCCATCCGACAAGAACATGTTTGTCTTACAGATTTTTGAACAAAATGTGTATCGTTTTTTGGAATGTCTTAAAAAGTTGAATCTCAAGCGCAATCTTATCGAACAAGAACTCTATAATTCTAGTCGAAGTGCAGAATTACAACAATTGCTCAGGATCGAAAAATCCTTGGTTTATTTTGTAAGCTCACTGAGTACCAATGAGTTATTGAAAATGAAAATCAAGAGAACTGACTTATTGAAGATTGGTAACGAAGAGCCTTATGCCGACCTCTTTGAAGATATCATCATTGACAATTCGCAAGCTTTGGAGATGTCCAATGTCTATACCAATATCCTCAGCGGTACGATGGAAGCTTATGCATCCATTATATCCAACAATCTCAATGTTATCATCCACAGGTTGACAGTAGTGACCATCATATTGTTAGTTCCATCAATGGTGGCTAGTTTTTATGGGATGAATTTGGACTACCTTCCCTTCAAGAGTTATTCATTTTCTTTTCCACTCATCATCACTATTTCCATTGCATTAGGATTTGGAGTGGTGTATTACTTTTCAGGAAGGAAATAGATCTTTTACTTTAATACTTTGATTTTGCTTTGAACCAATAAACTTTGCTTTATTTTTAACAATGCTTTTTGTCGCATTTTTTCATCAACATAGTGAAATTTCTTATATATTTGCACTCCAAAATTTGTTTTGATGTATCTTGAACAAAATAAATACCTGCTCGATGGAGGTATTGATCCATTGTCCATTGCCGAAAAATACGGTTGTCCTGTCTATGTTTATGAGACTTCTGTCATGAAACGTCAGTATGATAGATTAGCTTCTGCTTTTCCATTAAGCAAATTGAAGATAAATTATGCATGCAAAGCTCTGAATAATATCACTGTTTTGAAATATTTTAAATCCTTGGGGGCAGGCTTGGATACAGTTTCGATCCAAGAAGTGAGATTGGGCCTAATGGCTGGATTTGATCCATCGGAGATCATTTATACACCCAATTGTGTTTCAATAGATGAAATAGGTCAAGCAGTAGCTTTAGGTGTTAAAATCAACATTGACAATTTATCTGTTTTAGAGCATTTTGGTCATGATTTTCCTGATTATCCTGCTTGTATCTGCATCAATCCGCATATCATGGCTGGCGGCAACTCCAAGATTAGTGTAGGTCACATAGATTCAAAATTTGGTATTTCTTTTCACCAAACTCCGCATATCCATCGTATCGTCAAAGCCAATGATATGAAGGTAGAAGGCATCCACATGCATACAGGTAGCGATATTTTTTGATATTGATGTATTTTTGGTAGCGGAGCTGAAATCCTCTTCGAAATTGCCAAAGAATTTAAAGATCTTTCTTACATTGACTTTGGGAGTGGATTTAAAGTACCTTACAAAGATGACGATATTGAGACAGACATTGAAGAGTTGGGAGAGAAAATCACGCAAAGATTTAATGATTTTTGCAAGCAATATGGAAAAGAATTGACGCTTATGTTCGAGCCAGGAAGTTTTTGGTGAGTCAATCAGGTGTATTTTTGGTCAAGGTCAATGTAGTCAAACAAACCACTTCTACCGTATTTGCTGGTGTGGACTCTGGTCTCAACCATTTGATCAGACCCATGCTTTATGATGCCTATCATCGTATCGTCAACATATCAAATACCGAAGGTAGGTCTCTGTATTTATACCATAGTAGGCTATATTTGCGAAACTGATACTTTGGAGTCAACAGGAAATTGACAGAAAGGTGAAGGTGACATCTTGGCATTTTACATTGCTGGTGCTTATTGCTACACTATGTCATCCAATTATAACTCAAGGTATAGGCCAGCTGAAATTTTGATCCATGAAGGTAAGGTGGATTATATAATACGTCAAAGAGAAACTATGGATGACTTGGTCAGAAACCAAACAAATCCTAATATTTTTTGTATAATAAATGTTATGGTATGAAAATACAGAAATCAAAATATCCAATTTTTGGCTTTATGTTTTGTATGGTATTGCTTCAATATTCTTGCAAACAAGAGACGACTGAAACAAAACCAGATTATACAGAAAACGCTTATTTCGATTGAGTCTAATATCATTAAATTGGAAGGTGGAGATCAAATTGTCCTCAACGAAGATAGCATTGCCAAAGCTTCTACTTGATAAGACATGCAGAAAAAGATACTAGTGTCGAGGTAGAGCCACCTTTGACAGAAGCTGGTCTCCCAAAGGGCTACTAAAATTGCAAACATCATGAGGAGGTACTAGGGTAGATGCCATATATTCTACCATGACTATAAGAACCATGTTTACAGTTGACTCACTGGCAGACATCAAGGCAATGAAGATCTTGCCTTATGAAAATAAAGGTTAAAGGCGCTTTTGGATGATATTCAGACATCACAAGACTACAATCGTATTTTTATAGTTGGGTATTCAAATACCATACCTTCCATCACCAATACATTGGCTGGAAAGCAAGTATTTACTAAGACCTTTGACGAAATGATTATGGAAATTTTGTAATAGTAGTGCAAAACAAACGGGAACTAAGGATGCTTATGCCCTTCGTTATTGATAAATAAAAAATGTAAGTGATGATCTCACCAAGATACACACCGTCTGGAGGTAGAAAATAAATGGTATAGCCATTGGATGAACAAAAATTATTTTCATTCAGAACCTGATGAGCGGGAGGCTTTTAGTATCGTCATTCCTCCACCCAATGTGACAGGAATCTTGGCATATGGGGCACATGCTTAATAATACCATCCACATATTGATAAGGAAGGCAAGGATGGACGGTAAGAATGCATGTTGGGTACCCACAGACCATGCATCTATTGCTGCTGGTATACAAAGTGGTCAAGATGCTGCGTGAAAAAGCGCATTAAAAAAGTGATCTGTCAAGAGAACAATTTTAGAATATGCTTGGGAATGGAAAGAAAAATATGGTGGCATCATCTTAGATCAGTTACAAAAATTGGGTGCTTCTTGCGACTGGCAAAGGACGGCATTTACAATGGATGAGACAAGGTCTGATGCTGTCATTCAGGTATCTGCTGATTTGTACCGCAAAGGCAAACTCTATCGTGGCAACAGATTGGTCAATTAAATTTGATACAAAACAGTCCTATCTAATGAAGAAGTCATTTACAATCATGAGCAATCTAAGTTATATTTTGTAAAGTATAAAGTAGAAGATAGCGACGAGTACCTAGTGATAGCCACCACAAGGCCAGAAACCATTCCAGGCGGATACAGCAGTTGCGATCCATCCAGATGATCCAAGATATGCACATTTGAAGGAAAAGAAGGTCATAGTACTATTGATCAGCAGATCCATTCCCTATTATCTTGATGCGTATGTAGACATGGACTTTGGTACAGGAGCGCTCAAGGTCACGCCAGCACACGATGTCAATGACTACGAAATAGAAAACGTCACAATTTAGATACCATCGATAAGCTTAATGTTGATGGTACTATGAGCGAGGCTAAGCACCATTTATCTCAATGAAGACAGGTTTGTGGTACGAAAGAAATTTGCAACAGATCTTTGAAAATAAGGTTTATTTCAAGACAGAGGATTATCAAAACAATGTAGGCAGGTCAGAGCGTACCAATGCCGTTATCGAACCTCGATTATCCTTGCAGTGGTATGTTGACATGAAGTCATTGGCAGACCCAGCTTTGTCATCTGTGATGAATGACGAAATTGAGTTTTTTCCTAAGACTCAAAAATACTTATCGTCATTGGATGGAGAATATCAAAGATTGGTGCATCTCCAGACAGTTGTGGTGGGGCCACAGGATACCAGCTTATTATTATAATGATTTATGTATTTGTTGCTGTTACTAAAGATGATGCCTTGCAGTTGGCTCAACAAACATCCTGATATAACTGAGATTGATTTGATACAAGACGAAGACGTTTTTGACACATGGTTTTCTTTCTCTTGGTTATGGCCCATTTCCGTGGCTTAATGGGTTCAAAGAGCGAAGAGAATTGGATTATTACTATCCTACTTCTGTATTGGTGACAGGTTGGGATATCATATTCTTATGGGTAGCGAGAATGATCATGGCTATGAATGGGAACAAACAAGACCATTCGACCATGTCTATTTCACAGGAATGGTGAGAGATAAGTTGAGGAGAAAAATGTGTCAAAATCCTTAGGAAATAGCCCTGATGCATTAAAACTTATTGAAGATTATGGCGCTGATGGCGTCAGATTTGGTATGCTTTTGCTCACCGGCTGGTGGAGATTTGGTTACTTGACGAAAAATTAGTTGAGCAAGGTCGTAACTTCTGCAATAAAATATGGAATGCCTCAGACTAGTTGATGGATGGGAGACAGATGGCAGCAAATCATCATCCGCTGCTGATGACTTAGCCGCACAATGGATGCAACACAAAATGGCATCAATTTCTGTTGATATTGATAAAAATTTTAAAGAATACAGGCCGTGAAGCATTGATGAGCATTTATAGTTTTGTATGGGATGATTTCGCTCATGGTACCTCGAAATGGTGAAACCACATTTATGGTGAGAAAATTCCAGCGCAAACCAAGCAAAATACTATAGAGATTTTTAGCCAGATCTTGTCATTGATGCATCCATTTATGCCATTTATTACCGAAGAAATTTGGCATCAATCAAGAGAAGGGAAGATGGACAAGATTGTATCATCAGCTCATATCCAAAACCTACATCATTTGACCAAAACATCATTGATAGAGTAGCCAAAGATATCATTACCAACATTCGCGATGTGCGTAATAAAAATGGTGTAAAAAACCCAAAGATCAACTACAAGTATTAGTCGTCAATTCTGACAAGTCAAGTGAATTAATCAAGTTAAATGGTTGCCTGAGATTTGTGCTAAATTGGCAAATCTACATCATATCGGATTGACAAATGATGATAAAATCTTCGTGCTGCCTTCATTTCAGGAACAGAAAAGCGCATAGTGATTTTGAATCAATCCATCGACGTCAATGCCGAAATAGAAGAAAAGACCAAAGAATTGGCTTACCAACAAGGATTTGTCGCATCAGTACAAGCTAAACTGAGTAACGAAAGATTTGTCAGTATTCCTGAAGCCGTTGCATAGCGAAAAGGCAAAATTGGCAGATGGCTTGGAGAGAATCAGAATATTGGAGGAAGATATTAAGCGCTTGAATAGTTTGTGATATCTTTATCCTAACGCTCTGCTTAATGCATTGAAGAAACCGTACACCGAAATTGATATTGAAAGTGCGGCTCAACTGTGCCATATCAGCACCTACGACTGTATTTTGTGACTGATTGCTATAATTTTATGGTGACTGCAATTGGATATATGAATTGACGGTATTTGACATTGAGACGATCCATCACATTAAACACTGTACCACCAATTTTAAAGGTTGTCTTCCATTTAAAAGCAGTAAGACAAACCTAAATCCACCTGTGGTAATCACTCAACTTTTTGTATATATTTGTTGATGTCGAGTTGGCTGCGATCAGTCCTCTATCCAATGAGCTTAGGTCAAGATATAGTCGTCCCGTGGCTCCTATATACGTCGCATTCAAGCTCATTTTGCTAAAAGTAAGCGAATTGAGCCATTTCACTTGGTGTCGGACTATCATCGGGAGTTGGAAAATATTGATTTGAAAATATCTCAGGAAATCTGTTTTGCGCTTTGCTCCGTATAGGTCAGCATGGTGAAATAAGCTTTTTTATCATACATACTTGTGATGTCAATACCTTTTACCATACTTTGTAAAAAGTTTGAAATTTTATATTTATTATTGGGTTTGCTAGATTTGGGTGGTCGTAGACTGCAAGGATGATGTAGCGTGTGAGATGGCCCCATCCAAGGTGCGATAGTAAGTTTTCGACATCAATAGTCCAAGGAGATGATGACCACCATGTGCCTACCATAAGGTTTTGTCCCCTTCCCATTTGCATATTTGTACCATTGGCCAAGGCAAAAAATTGTTGTTTTTGCCTGAGTATATTTTCACTGCCAATTCATGATTTTGGATGTTTTGCTGCTGATGCCTTTATCGACCAACGATCATTGACCAGGTAATGGTGTAAATCTGTGGCAATAGCCTGTTTTTAAGTAATGCAAATAAGTAGGTCTTAGCTCCATTGATATGCCATTTATCTTGTTTTCCCAATCTTCATTTCAAAATCGTCGATTCCGAACCAAGTTTTCTTCTAATGAGAATATAGTTTGACGATCATTTTCTATCAATAAATGGCTGTTATGGTGGATGTACTCAACACCTATATGAAGCTGATACCACTCTTTGAGTTTTACTCCTGACTTGATACAAATCTTGGATGCACTGTATTATATATCTCAGAAAGCCATATTTTATACCATTGAATCCATGCCTTATGAGTTGGCTATTGACGAGATAATTGACATTGCACTTTGAAGAGTATATTACTATTCCGTTTCCACCATTGCTTCAATATGTATTATACCATAACTTGTTTCTTCAATTCTGCTGCTTCAGAAAGGTTCTATCCAGCTTTTAGCAAACTTCACACAAATATTGCTGCGAATCTGTCACTACTTTTAATATTGGCGATCCAACGAAGGACATCGTTGAAATGTCATCTAAAAGCATCCAGAAATCAAATGATGTCTGTGATATGCAAAGATTCTTTGTACAGATATTACTGCTCAA
This sequence comes from Saprospiraceae bacterium, assembly GCA_046329385.1. GTDB lineage: Bacteria > Bacteroidota > Bacteroidia > Chitinophagales > Saprospiraceae > OLB9. The sequence goes on along the minus strand of JAXLUT010000003.1, from coordinate 137,971 downwards.
CGATAGCTGGTTCTTCAGTTTAGCTTGAAAACGAAGAAATATATTCAGTATAAGATTTTCGGTTACTTGATATGAACGATTGAATTCCATGAAGGCAGCATAACCATCTGCATTGATTAGATTGACATCGTTCTGATACTGAGAATCAAGACTCGTCAATTATCCATTCTGCGATTCTGCTGTCTGGTCTATGTACCATGAAGAAATATTGCTTTTCAAAGATTGATTGATATATCAAATCGAAAAGGAAAATACCATATGGTTTGGTTTCTATAGTGGCATCTGTTGCAGACAGAGTGCTGTTTCAAGCTGGTTCTCTGATTCTACTCTGAATGATTGGTATCATCACATTGCCTTCGACATTTCAAGTAATAGTTGGATAGTTCGCACAATCAGTTTAATACATCATTTTCTTAATTTATTTACCAATTTGATTTAACGATGTTTCAATTTCCGAAATCAATTTGTTCTTGAGTACGATGTATAATAACTTATTAATTTCGAGTTTTATCTTATGATATAGATTGTTTAAGTTCCAATGATAACTTTGGTGAACAAAGAGTGCAATTATCACTTTTGTATCATCATAGTTTAAGAAGTTAATAAAACAGTCGCCAATTTAATTGTAAACCTAAAATATTTTTTAGACGGATTCATATACTGTATGTATGTGTATGAAAATCCATTCTGTCTCAAGTCAATGAGGTATCAATCGATCATCATAGATATTACTTTCAATCAGGTACACAAGAAATGATGCAGAACTATAGGATATTCTAACTGAAAGATTTGGTATATTTTTCCAAAATTAAATCAGTCAAGGTGGCGCTATGAATTGTCCTTTGATTTTGATTGACGATTTCAGCCAAATCAGGACTGTATGCTACTAAAACACCATATTTTTTTTTAAAATCTTCGATAGTTTGAGCGTAGTTTTTATCTTTTTGAATGGTAAAATTTAAATCTTTTCCTTTTTGGCAATAGCTCACCTTCACATTGATAATCAACAATGCAAAAACTAAAAAACTCCATTTTTTCCACTCACCCAATGCCAAATGCTACATTTAATATACTATGACTATTCTTTAGTCAAAAATACTTGTTTCCCTTCAATTTTATATTTCAATTTTAGAGGCCAAGTAATGTTAAACAAGGCATCATTCAAATGGTTGTTTTTGAAGTATCCAGTGTATTTCATTTTAGCAAATGATGTATCCATGACTACTTTGACACCAAATTGATTTTCTAATTCTGTAACCACGTTTTCAAATTCTTCGTCATAAAAAGTATAGCCTCCATCCAACCATGGCACAAGTCCTACTGCTCCTTTTGGCATTGAGACCATGGTCAATAGATTTTGATGCAGCTTAGCAATGTCTCCTGCATGCAAGATTTTCTCTTGGCCATCTTTGGTTTTCACTGATACTTTGCCTGTCTTGCAGATGACTTCAAAATTGTCATTTCGATTGTCCACGCTAAAGCTTGTACCCATGACGGTAACATTTCCTTTGTCAGTTTCTACCACAAATGTCGATCCTTTGCGTACTTCAAAAAATGCCAAGCCTTTCATGGATACTTTTCTTTCTTTTACCCAATTTTTTGCATCATAAGTGGCTTCGGTATTAGCACTCAATGTGATAGCCGATCCATCAGGAAATGCTTCGGTTTTCTTTTGCGCAATGCTTGTTTTGAAAGTTTGTAAGGTTTCGTTTTCGCCCATCCATCGAAAATAAATGACTGCTATCAAACATGCGGCTGCCAAACCAGAAATGATATATTTCCAATTGATGTGGCCAATCTTTGCATTATCTTCCTGAATTTGAGTATCGGCATTGATGCTATCCCATAGTTTTTTGTGGTCCAACACTGGCTTTTCAACAAATTCTAATAGGCGCACTACTTTGATGGCTTGATTTATTTGGTCCATCTTGTCTATATGGTCATCGATATAAGCAGACCATTCATCATTATTGTCCGAGAAGTCTGATTTTACCCAAGCTATAAAGGAGCTATTCTCTATCAGCTCCTGCGAAAAATTATGTAAATCTTTATTTCCCATATTCTAATATTTGAATCTGCTCAGATAAGGAATTGTCTTACTTTTTGTACTCATTTTTTAGATAATTAATAATAAAAAAGTTACAAAAAAAATCATCATCGTCATATACTGTCTCAGTTCGATGATGGCTTTGGAAATCAAATTGCGTACTGACTGGTAATTGATGGTCATGATTTCACATATTTCTTCGTATTCCATTTCTTCGTAATAGCGTAGGTAAATAGCTTCTTTTTGACGTCCACTAAGGTTTTGCATGGCATTGTCCAACTTTTTTTTGTTTTGATCAGTGGTCTCATCAGAGATGATCATATCTTCGACTGAGAGCGTAAAATTTGTATTTTCACTACCTTCAAAACTGATGATGTCTTGTGCTTTGCCAATCCTCCTGATGAGTTCTCTACGTAATGATACACACAGGTATTTGATGATGCTGTCTGTATTGCCTAAGTTTTCTCTCTTATTCCAAATTTGTACAAACAAATCATGAATTGTGTCTTCGATCATGGCATTATCAGAGGTAAACTTCTGAGCATAATTGTCCAGATTTCTGATATTTGTATCATAAATTTGCTTGAGAGCCTGATGATTGCCAGCTTTCAGCTGACTCCACAATAATACGTCATCCATAAACCAGTTATCAATTTTTGAAGAGTGTTAGACTCCAATTTGGTGACAAAGTTATAAAAATCAACTTATTCTTGTAACTTTGCCCATCAAACATTAAATTATTCATGGTACTCGGTTTCTTTTTACAATCTTCAGGAGGAGCAATCAATTTTCTTTTCCCGGCATTGATGTTGGCTTTCTTTTACTTTTTCTTCATTCGGCCACAAGTAAGAAAACAGAAAGAACAATCTGCATTTTCGTCAGAACTAAAGAAAGGTGATGAAATAGTCACCGCAAGTGGAATCATCGGTACGATCAATAAAATCGATGAGCAAACCATCACCTTAGAACTCGACAGCAAGACTTTTATTAAAGTAGTGCCAAGCGCCATTTCTAAAGAGATGACTGACCAATTCACGAAAGCTAAAGCTGGTAAGTAAAAGCCTACTTGATCAAATCAATGCCATTGGGTGAGATGGTGATCTTCCTTTGTTTGTAAAGGTTGCCGATAGTGAGTTTGAATACTTTCTTGCTCATACCGAATATTTTGTAGATGACATCAGGATCAGTTTTATCGTGATAGGGTAGATGTCCTTTTGCTTTTTCTAGTAATTCCAAGATTTTCTGGGCGTGTTTATCTACCTTGCCATAGCCAATGGCTTCGAGAGAAAGATCGATTTTGCCATCCTCTCTTACTTTTTTGATGTATCCTTTCATTTTTTGACCAGTGCTAATGGGCTTGTACAATTCATTTTTGTATAGAATACCCTGAAACTGACCATTGATGATAGCTTTATAACCCACATCGGTCATAGCCCATATAATAAGATCTACCTCTTGACCTACTTTGATATTGGAAGGTTCTTTTTTTAAAAACTTCTCTAATTTCATACTGGCAGCTAGTCTATCAGTCACTTTGTCGAGATATACATATACAAGGTATGAGCGTCCTTCTTCCATCTTAATCTTTTGCTCGCTAAATGGTACGAGTAGTTCTTTGCTCACGCCCCAATCCAAAAAAGCACCAACATTTTCGACCTTATTGACCTTCATCCAGCCGAATTGACCTTCTTCGGCTATTGGTGTTTCTGTAGTGGCCACAATGCGCTCTTCGCCATCCAAAAACACAAACACATCAATGGTTTTTCCTATCGCCATTTCGGCAGTCATATAGCGTTTGGGAAGGAGAATTTCTCCCATATTTTGTCCATCCAAATAATAACCAAAATCTGTTTTTTTAACTATCTCAAGCTTCGCCTTATGTCCCAATTGTATCATTCGCAAAATAATTTGCCACAAAGATAATTGAATATACCATTGAGAGTAAATGTATCTTACAAATTGGACTGATGCCAAACCCAAATAAAATTTATACTACAATATTTTTTAGCTTTACTTAGGAAAATTTTATGTTTTTTCTCATTTTTGCATTTCCGTGTAATAATTAATTAGTATGTCAGCAGCCGTCAATGACGTAAACGAATCACCACTCATGTGCTCCATGCTATGAAAGAGAAGGGTGAAAAATTCCCAATGCTCACGGCTTATGATTTCAGTATGGCCAAAATCTTGGATGAAGTTGGCATTTGACATATTGTTGGTGGGAGATTCAGCATCCAATGTCAGGCGTACGGACATGAGACTACCTTACCTATTACATTGGAGCAAATGGTGTATCATGCGCACAGTTCACATCAGAGCAGTCCATCGTGCCTTTGTGGTAGTGGATTTACCTTTGGTCTATCAGGCGCAATAGCACCAAAGCACTCAATTCGGCCATCACCATTATGAAAGAATCTGGTGCTCATGTGTCAACTCGAAGGTGGTGCAGAAATCGAAGAGTCTGTGCGTCGCATACTTTCGGCAGGTGTACCAGTGATGGGGCATTTGGGATTGACGCCACAAAGTATCTATGTTTGGTACCTACTCAGTGCGGGCCAAAGAAGATGATGTGCAGTAGCTTCCAAAATTGATAGAAGATGCTAAATTATTGCAAGAAATAGGTTGTTTTGCGATAGTCCTCGAAAAATCCCAAGTGGCCTTGGCAAACAAGTTGGTGAATCATTGCATATACCTGTCATAGGTATCGGTGCAGGTGGTATACCGATTATTTGCGGATATGACACCGATGTCCTGGCATTACTAAGGATTTTAATCCACGCTTTTTACGAAGATATTTGAATCTTTATGAAACTATCAAAACGGCTATCGGTCAATATATTGATGACGTAAAGACAGGTGATTTCCCAAATGAAGAAGAGCAATATTAATATGGTAATAGGTCAAGTCTTGTATTATGAATAAGAAAATATTAATAGGATTGATCGTCTTGGTTGTAGGAGCGATTGTAGCATATTTATTGGTTGAAAATATTGTGGAGTCCAAATGTCAACTCATCTGAGTCAGCATACAAAACTGTATAGACATACCTACTGACGCATCATATCAGAAGTCATAGATAGTCTTAACGCAAAACAAATCATCAGAGACATGACATCATTTGCTACTGTAGCCAATATAAAGTCATTTGATAAGGCTCGGCCTGTAGATATGTCACATCTGATATGAGCACATGCAGATCATCAACAAGTTGAGATCAGGTAGCCAAGATGCAGAAAAAGTGTTGTGATTAATAATATCAGGTTAATAAGCGATCTGGCAGGGAAAGCTTCAAGATATTTTGAAACTGATTCGTTGAGTTTTGTAAATTTCCTTACTAGTCCCGAAACAGCCAATAAATATGGATTTGTGCCTGAAAAATTTTTTAGCCATGTTTATTCCGCAAATACTTACGAAATGTTCTGGACAGCTACACCAGAAAAGTTTGCTGACAGAATGAAAAAGGAATTTGACAAATATTGGACTGATGATCGCTTCACAAGATCCAAAAAAACCAACTTGATAAGACTCACATATATTGGCTTCTATTGTGGAGAAAGAGAGCAATTACATCCTGGAAAGAGCCACTATAGCTGGAGTATATCTCAATAGGCTAAAAGCTGGCGAAAATCCTGCCGATCCTACAGTTGTTTTTGCAGTTGGCGATTTTACCTTACAGAGAGTATTGTATAGCCATTTGAAGACGGATTCTCCATACAATACATATATGTACACGGTCTGCTGCCATAATCGATTTGTATGCCGTCATTGGCCAGTCTTGAAGCAGTAGTCAATGCAGCCGAACATAAGTACAGTTTTTTTGCGCTAAACCTGATAATAGTGGCATCCATGCTTTTGCAGAGACCTACGCAGACCATCAAAAGAATGCTGGATGCATTTGCAGCATGGATGAATAGCCTAAATATTAATAACGTACGATATTGTATAAATGTGCAAAGGGACAGATAAGCTTTAGAATCATTCCCTTTGCTTTCAATTGGTTGCGTTAATTTTTTATGAGTGTACAGCATCTATGCCTTTGTCTAGTATATCTTTGTATAAGATTGGATCAGGATACTCTTTTTAATTCATATTCAATACATCAAAAGTGGCTGCTAAACCCACCAATAATCCTTCATCACAATCAGTAAGTATGAATCTGTTATCTAAAAACAATTCAGCAGCTGTACCAATTTTGTCTTCTGGATCTAATTTGATCAATTTTTGGCCATGACATCTTTGATCAAAGTAGTGTCAAATGATTCAGGAGCTACAAACTTATTCCATAAATCGTGGGTAGTAATCAAGCCCACCAATTTTCCTTCATCTGTGATAGGAATATGATGTATTTTTTTTGATCTGAATATTTTCTACAGCATGAGCTACAGTGCTTTCTGGACCCAAGGTGATCAAATTTTTGATCATAATTGTCTCCACTTTTTCGTTCATCATTGATTCGAATTTTATAGAAGTGATTAAATTTGACATTTGCACGCAAGGTACTAAATCTTCAACATTTTTTGTCAAGTGAACATTTATTTTATTCCATCAAGCCAAAATGTGTTTTATAATTGCAAATTTTGTAATACACTTTATTAATCCTATCACTTATATGAGTTTTTGTAACAAATTGTGAATTTCCTACCAGTCGGCGCTATAGCACTTTCAAAACCTATGTGTGATGGGCACATGCCTGCATCTATCCATATATTAGTTTTACTTGATGATTTCAATCCAATATTTACTTCATAAATAAATTGTGCCCAAGTGAGTTCAGCACTTAAATTGTATTGTGAATAACGTTCTGCCATAAACCATTGTTGGCTCTATTTTTTTACATTCGAATAATTTGCTTTCAGTAAGAGTAAATTTGCATTTAACTCAATATACCTTTTATGGTTGTAAAGAAAATTTGGAATTTCGTGATTGCTATGATTTGAAAAATCGTAGTTGTAATGCAATTCACCATAAGCACCGTAAGTTATCTTTTGTTGAATCGTTTTGCCCGTAACATAATTGTTAGCAGGTCAAAAAGTTAAAAATATGATCTTATCATTTTTTCTACTCTGTTAAGTTGTATATTATTTTTATGGGTTGATAAATCAATGGAACTTGCTCTGTGATGACATCACTTTTTTCTAACCCAAATGCAGATTCATCGCTAGCATTAATTTCTTCAGAAAGAAATAACTATTTAGTAATATGCTCTCTTTAAGAGCAAATTCATTTTCTATAGAAAGGAATTTTTCTATGATTACAAATTTAAAATCAGGTTCTCGTTGTTATACTTTGTTGTCATCTGGTCTTATGTGCAAATTCGAGTTCTTTTTTTCTACTAAATCCTTAATAATTTTTTGAAATACAATTCTGTTTTTGGCTGCACTCTAAACCCTACATTGATATTTATTTTTATGACTTTATCATCTATTAGTTCGGATACATCGTAACTCAACTCATACGGTTGATTGGTGCGGTTTAAATGTACAAACCAATAGACATCAGCCCTTTTGGGTTTCTTTGAGAAAAATAGATTTGATAATTTTTTCTTCATTTCAATACGTTTATTAGCTTTGGTAAGATAAATTAAATGGGTAGAAAATTTTGCATAACATCATCATTACTTAACTCTGTAAGTTGAGAACCATATTTTCCTAAATCAACAATTTATGCTTTATTTACTATTTTTCTTGCATTGTACCATATACATTACTAAGAAGATAAATAACTCAAAGAATAAAAACATCCATCTCTCTTTTATCTTAGCAACATTGGCTATAAAAAAGGAAGTTTCTAACTAAATAAATAAAAAAGTAGCAACTCAAATACTAAAATTTTGAATCACTTTTGATATAAACAAGATATATCAGAAAGCAAAACGGTAGTCATCATCATTGTAACGGTAATGCTGAAGCCGTAAGTTGCTTCCATGTGTTCGGAAGATTTGAAGTATAAAATCATCAAAATGCAACCAAACCATAAAATACCGTTTACACTTGTATATAAATTGTCCTTTAGTATCAGAAGGACGAACTGCTACTCTTGGCCAAAATTTAAATTCATAGCTTCGCTAATCAAAGTATAACTACCACTTATTAAAGCTTGTGAAGCTATAATAGTAGCTAAGGTGGCAATAATAATACTCAATTAAAAACCATTCTGGCATTATTTCGTAAAATGGATTTTTGCCATTTAAAAGATTACTATCATTGGTAAGTAACCAAGCCGATTGACCAAAGTAATTGAGCAATAAAGCTGTTTTTACAAATATCCAATCATAGCAGTGAATGTTTTTACGACCACAATGCCCCAAGTCTGAATAGAGAGCTTCAGCACCAGTAGTACATAAAAACACTGCACCTAATAGCCAAAATCCACTCGGATATTTTGTTAATAAATCATAAGCATATATTGGGTTGATGGCTTTGAAAACATTTGGGTGTAATGCTATTTGTGATATACCAATACAGCAAGCATCAAAAACCAAATAACCATTATTGGACCAAATGCTTTACCTACTTTATTTGTTCCAAATCGTTGAAAGAAAAATAATAAAGAAAGTATAACAATTACAAGTGAAATAGTGATTGTACTGCCTGCTGAAAATACATTTTCTAATCCTTTTACATTGGCTAAACCTTCTACTGCACTGGCTACTGAAATGGGTGGTGTAATGATACCATCAGCCAATAAAGTGGTTGCACCTAATATAGCAACATAGGTTAGCCCCTTTCCAAATCTTTTAACCAATGCATATAACGAAAATATACCACCTTCTCCTTGATTATCGGCTTGTAGCGTAAGCCAAAATGTATTTGATAGAAGTTTGTATGACTAATGTCCAAAAATACAAGAAACACCACCATAAACTAATTGCTCGGTTATTTCTTTAGTACCTATTATGCATTAGTACGTATAATGGGCTGGTACCAATATCGCCATAGATTATACCTAAGGCTACTAATAACGGCTAAACTGTTACTTTGTTGGTATGTATAGAATTGTGATTACTCATCTGCAAAATGTTTTAAAATTCAAAATGCAAAGGTCAATAATCAGCTAATAGGATTTTATAAATACTTTGGGTACTATTATAAAGAAAATATAAATATTACTGAAACCTATAACCAATACGGCTTTCAGTGATAATGTGAATTGGTTTATTTGGGTTTACTTCTATTTTTTTTCTCAATGTGCCTATAAAGACTCTTAAATATTGTGCTTCAGTTTGTGAACCTACACCCTAAATATGTTTCAAGATAAATTGTTGTGTTAAAACTCTACCTTGATTTTGTGCTAGAGTAAAAGTAAATTATATTCAGTTGAAGTTAGCTTTACAATTTCATTTTTTAGCTTAACTACTCTAGCCAAAGCATCTATTTCTAAATCATCAAATTGTAGAATAGTATTTGAATCTAACCCTTGATTTCTTTTTATTGCATTGCGTATTCTTGCTAACAATTCTGCTGTACGAAATGGTTTGGTTAAATAATCGGTTGCTCCATTATCTAAAGTAAAGCATGTTATTTGGTCTTCGGTATTGAGTACAGAAAGCATTATAATAGCATTGTGATACCATTGGCGAAGTTCTTTAAGAATATCTTGTCCATTTTTGTTCGGTAGTTCTATGTCCAACAACACTAAATCAGGGTTGGTTGCAACTAATGAAATTCCAAAAACGTGCATTTTCATTTGAATGACTTTATAATCATTGGATTCCAAAGTTATTTCTAATAACTTTCTTATTTGATGCTCATCATCTACGACTAAAATTGTTTGCTTACTCATTTTTTAGTTTATTTATATAACTCACTTGTGTAGGTATGTTTACTTCAAAAATTAAAACTTGTGGTTTATTCTAAATAATTTTCAATATATTCATTAAGTGCTTCAATATAACCTTTCATACAATAGATAAGCCTGCTTCTTATGCTTACCTTTTTTAACGACAGTACTTATAAATTTATCAAATACTTTAGGTAATTCTGTTATAGGCAAATTAATCCTGTATCCTTAATCTGTAGAATAAGTTGACTTTCATTTTTAATTGATACTGTAATAAAGTAGTTGCGTTTTCGTAGGTATGTACCTACAGCATTATTGATTAAGTTAGATGAATTGAATAAGTAAACCTTCATCTATCATATTAATGGAATAGACGTATCATCAGAAAAGAATTGATTTATTTGTGGTTTCTGCAATTTTCAGGTTGATCACATTTCTCATGAGTTCATTCATCGCACATTGTATTTGTTGAATACTACCTGAATCTAACTGCTCATATTAAGTAAGTTACTTGTCATTAACTTTTAAAATTTACAATTTTAATTTGATTTAATAAAATGTTTTTTGTTCTTCATTTAATTTATTGGTGTATAACTCAATGTATCTACACTGGCAGTATCAGGTAAGCGTTCTTAATTCGTGGAGAAAGTAATTGCCACTGTATTGCAATATCTAATAGTTTTTCCTTTTTCTTTTTTTCATTTTGTTTCTACTTGTATTTTTCTTATATTTATAAGTTAAAGTTCATTTGACTATTAAAATTATAAAAAATAAAGAAATAAAACAAATCATTTGTACTTTAAGTACAAGTGAAAAGTATAAAGTGTGTGGTATAAATAAAGTAAGTATTGATTGCACTTAAAGTAATGAAATAAGTACAGGGATAATATCTAAAGTAACAGCAAAAAGAAGCCACAATAAAAGTAAACCAAAGCAACAATAAGTAGTCTATATGTTCATTGAAAATAAATAGAAGCGCACTTAAGGGAAGGACAATGGTAATACTAATAAGTATTTGATACATTGTATTTTTTGTTGGACTAGGCTTCAAACTCTTAAAAAATATTTAAGATAATTAATAATATGACCATTCAAGTTTCCACGGGTTTTTTTAACATTCTAACCAACTATACATTTCACCATTGATTACCAATTTATTGCAAACCTATATCCGCATTTGCCAGTGCAAATTTATCAATTTGTTTGAGGATTCGGGATAATAACCGAGTTATCTTTTATCGTCTAAGATCAGGTAACTTATTGATGGGAAGTAAGGAATTGGTTTTATTTCCATCCCGCCTAGTCGGGACAAGATAATTTGGATAATAATTGCCAATTCTTGTGCGGTGACACTTTTGGATTTAGGTTAACTATATTTAAATTAAGCACAAAATGTGCAAGTATAACGTATGCTCAAATTGAATTTCAACATTTATGTTCACACAGATGTTATCTATTCGTTGCTATTTTGTCATTAAGTTTGGATTATAAGTTCTTTGATTGTTTATTAACGTTGTATTGTATGTGTTAATTCATTGCATTATTCCAGTTTCTTGGCTACTTCCATTCGTCACTTCCATAAAATGCTTTTTGACTGTCTTTGCGTTGTTCAATGTTTTTGTAATTGCGAATCTAATAAAAATTGTAAGAGTGAAAATCCATAATCAACTAAATTTATTATTCAACGATTAACCATTGGCAATAATTGATTGCTAAAAAAGTCATAAAACTTATCAGCTATATTTTCTTTAAGTTTGTCCAGTCGTATTTCTTTACCAATTCCTTTATTGAAGAACTCTAATGAAAAATAACCAATTTATGACATCCAATACCGTGATCAGTTTGAATCTTAAGAATGTATGAGCCTTCATGCAAATGGCTAACATCTATATTGACTTTATCAGAATTTAATACTTCTTGATTCAGCGCAACAAATTTTCCATCTAAACTGATGATTTGAATTGTTGCGGATTCAACTCCTGAATTTCCAAAAGTGACTTCTATAGTGTTTGAAGCTGGATTTGGATGAATGTTTGACACTAGATAGCCATCATCATCTGTCATTGTGGCACCTTCAAAAACTGCAATCAAAGTGTCATTGGTGACGATATGAAGGTTTGTAACTAGGGATGAGTTTTGGCTAAATGTGCTACTTCCATTTTTACTTTTCCAATGTACAAATTTTTTATTTCCTGTAGGAATGACTTCTACTTGGTTGACCATATTACCAAAATAAGCACCAGTCCAAGGTAAGCTTTGGTGAGTAATGGTGTTGAGTCTTACATTGCCTGCATTGGGTGGATCGGTGATCAATGTGATTTGTTCAGGACCTGTTAAGTCATAGCAGTTTACTAATCCAATACTTACTTTTTCGCATCGCTTCTGTATAAAATCTTTGAGTTTTTTTATATTGCCTTTCCATTCTGTCATTGAGCCTCCCCATCTATTGATATGTCGTGGCATTTCGGGAAGGATGATACTTTCTAAACTATCCAAAATACTTAGCATAGACGTACAACTAAACGTGGTGTTCAGCATATCGGCATACCTTGCCAAATATAGATTTCTAAATGTGGTATTTTCATCCAATAATTTCAAAAATATTTTTTCGTGCTTTCCGAGGTCTGGATATATAGTAAAGGTATCTCCTGGATAATATATCCATTGTCCATCAATAAAAAAAGAGTCGGGAGGCAATTCCAGTAGCATGGTGTCAATTGGAAAAAATTCGTCCATGTATTCACTTATTCCTTCTATATCACATGCCTTGGCATCAGGCGATGTATCTGGTACGCCACTATAATTGATGTAATAATCAAAGGTGGCATCATTGTCCCACATGATGTATCCCCATTTCTTGTGGCTACCCTTATCGTTGAGTCCTCGCCACCAACCAGTATTATAATTGAGCCAATCAGAAGATACACAAGTCAGATTTGCAATCATATAATCCATCAGACTTATTACATCAAATTCTGATTCAATTTTATTGTAAACTTCAGTTTTGCTCACATCATTTGTCAACACATAATCCCTAAAAGTTGTCCAATCATTTTGCGCTTTTTCGTCGCCATATTCCACCCAACTTGTTCCCCATGTTTTCAAAAATTGCAGGTCATATTTATCTTGATTGTATCGGTATTCTGTATAATCATGGTCGTCAGGTTTCTCTCTGATGGTATATACACCCCAATATTGACCATTGATATAGAGCAAATATCTTTCTAACGCTCTTATATCCATGTGCATGCCCGACTGTTGGACTAGAGTATGTACAAATTCATCGCGGATATGCGTGCTACCGATGTGCTCTTCATCATCAACAGATGGATAATTATCGTCTCCAGAAGCACGCAAAATGATTCTTTGAAATTCATCTCTCTGACTATACGAAAACAGTTTTTGTTTGATACCATTGTCGTGACCCATTTCGTCTCTACTGATCCAGTCCAAGCTCCTTTGGTCATTGACCCAACTATCTTGACCATGTCTATCGAGTTCTCCATACGATTTACTTGTAAGTTTGCCATCATTTGTGAATACTTCACATGACCCAAATGGTCTTAATTCTCGATCGCCATTAGCTAGTAATATAGCATTTTGACCAGCACCTACAGATATGATTGGCAATGTAGAGCTAGGTTCATTAATAAAAAATGTTGCATAATCTGTCAATCCAGAGAATACATTTTGCATCTTTGAAAAACACCTGACAGACAATACACTAGAACTCTTAATTGTTAATGGACCAGTGTAAATAGGTGACTCTTGTGTAGGCAAGTCACCATTTAGCGTATATCTTAATGTGTCTGAATGATCATAATCTACAAATACAATAACTGAATCTTTATAAAATCCTGGAGTTGTTTGGATTTTTGGTTGTCTGCTGTATTCAATAAAAAAAGGTGAATCATTATTTGAATAATTTGGAGTAGGAGCAATACAAATCTGCCATTGTAGATTGCCATCACTGTCTTTTGCAATGGAGTGTCCTAACTGAGTGATGGTCAATGGTGTTGATTCAATGATAGTACCCAAATTATTTGTCAAAACGACATATTCATCATTATTTGTTTGAGTAAATTTAAAATTGGTGTGGAAGCTACTATCGGTCACGATATCTCTGCCCGATGCCCAGAAAAGTATGAATCACCGGCTCATCGATTGTCCCAGCTGGAATTTTCCATTTTTTGGTTTGTCTATTTTGTCAGAAAGATACCATCCTGATATGTCAACTTGATTGTTGCTCGCATTGTGCAGTTCTATCCAGTCTTCAGTTTTACAAAATCATCTCTGAAATCATCAAGATTTGAAGCAGAATACTCATTGATGACTATTTGACCAGTTATGTTGCTTGCGTAAAAAGACATAGTAACGCAATTAATGAAAATTTCATTTTTTTATATTTGAAAGCCAAAAGTAATAAAAAAACAAGAAAAATCTTGCTACCTTTTTTGGTAATGATGATTTTTGTACTTGTGCAGACATTTAGCTAATGTTTGGGTCTTGGTTAGCTATCTTTATTTAGAAAACATATATTCATTTGAATATCAATTAAATAAATAGGTCTTTATGTGTGTTGTGTATAAAGGATTGAGTTAAATCGTTAATACGTTTTTATGAAAAAGAATCTAAAAATCACCAACGAAAGCTATTTTTCATCCGATATATATTTAGTTCACAGTAATTGAAAGCCATTAAAGTTAAAAAAATGTACCATCGGCTTATAATAGCATTATCAGAATATGTAAATCAGGTTTTTTTCAAAAATTGGGTAGGAATCTAATGGTGATATGACAAACCAGGAAATAGATATTATCATCAAAGGTTGTAATGCGACTGATAGGATTTCGCAAAAGAAATTGTATGAGGTGAGTTACATATCATTGGCGAGTGTAGTAGCACTGTATGTCAAGGATGATTCTGAGCGTGATTGGGTATTTAATCTTGGTATGCTCAAAGTGTATAATAGCTTGAATAGCTTTGCAAAAGGCATAAATTATTTGGCTTGGGCTCGACTATTTTAGTTAGAAATCCGCAATCGATCATGTCCGCTCTCAAATAAAACAAATAAGTATGGTCACTTCATTGGAATCACATCATTATAATCAAAAAGATGAAAATCTTGAATATGTATTGGGTCAATTGGCAGCGGATGACATCATCAAGGCTATTCAAAACTTGGCCATCAACGAAAAAATTGTATTCACGCTTTTTGAGATTGAAGGCTATTCGCACAGGGAAATTGAGAGTATGACAGGTATCAAAGAGAATACTTCAAAATGGTTATTGAACAAAGCTAAAACAAGCTTGAAAAAGTATGTTAATTTATTTTCTAAACTTCCAAATTCATTGCAAAAATGAATGACTTTAGAGAAACATTAAAGGCACATAGCGAAGTTTTCAATCAGAAAGCATGGGAACAGATGTCTGAACTTTTGGATCAAACCCAAGAAAGAAAACCCAAATTGTTTTTATGGTATTTTTTTGGAATATTGATGGGTATTGGATGTGTGTTATTCTTAGATATTTTCAATGTGGTAGATAGCAATTCAAAATTGTTTATTAGTCCCAATATAGTTGACAATGAAAGCCTTAAAAATCAACAAGCTACAACGTACAAAATCAACCGTCAAGACGGCAAGTTGAAAGGCAATAGCCACCAGAATGGAGAAGGAAAGTTGATGCAAAAATCAATAGTCAAGGTGCAAAACTATCAAAGCAATTTATATAACAACAACAGTTGCAGTATTTTAAACATTGGGAAAAGTGTGGTGAAAAACAATATTGGTATTAACACAAGAACCAAAATTAACCACAATGCACCAAATAATTTATTGACAGACTATGACTTACTTCCTAAAACAGCTACTACTATGCAAAATGATGAAATGAGATCAGGTCAAAATAAAGGGTCTTTATATTCTACTGTTACCTCTTCAAATGACACCTTAAATAAAACTGAAAAGCCTCATCAAGAAGATAAACATACCATTCCACAGTCAATAGATGTACAATCTATCAGCAGCATTCACACAAATTATTTGCAAACCTATCACTCAATAAATGCCAAAAACATAATAATTGAAAGGAGAAATCATCATTCATTGTTTTTTACGATCCATGGAGGTTATATCTTTTTTAATGAAAATCCTGGTTATCAAACTGGTCTTGGCATATTAAAAGACCAAAACAGATTGTTTGGTTATGGATTAGAATGTGTTTATTCGCGGGCGACAGCTACTTCTGATGATGGCCTTTCCGGCTATGAAATTCAGTTTGATATCAATGGGTTTGTACAACTGAATTTTTTGAGAACTTTTCGGCACAAACTCAATATTGATCTGAGTATGGGATACACAACATATAGTGGTAAGAGATTGCTATATACTATTGTCCCTTCGCTCGAAGTCAGATCATCAACTGGTTACAACTATAATTTTGGTTTGTCTTACTCATATTACCTTAGAAAAGACCAATTTTTTGGCGTTAAATTTAATTTCATCAGTTATGATGATGCTATTACAGCAATTTGTCTTAAGTATGGAAAATCATTTTAAAATCAATATAAATCTTAATCGGGAATGAAAAAGTTTATCACAATTTGTCTTGTTTTGATAGTCAATATGGCCAATGGGCAAGATAATATTTACAAATTTGGTGTCAATTATGGGCGTTATTTTGACGGAAGTAAATTGAAAATTCATGGTATTGGTTTTGATGTCAGCAAGGATATTGGCTCAAGATTGGACATTGGTGTCAGCTTTAACCACCAGTCTGGATACATTAAAGCATCAGATGTTTACAATGCTGACCAATTGGCTTATTATCATAAAAACGGTGGTGAAATTTCTACTATTCGATCTTACAACCATTATGGTATTTTTATCAATAAATCAATGCAAGTTGGTCAAAAATCGTATATATATTTATCATTAGGATGGCGATATTCTACCTACAAAGATGCAACTTTTGGTGGCTACTATCTTACTTTAGATAATTATAAAAAAAGCTACATCATTTTTACCACCACTGATTATTGGAGTACATTGGTAGAGTGGCGGCTATAGTTGGCTCTTCAGCTCGTCAAACACATCTCAATATCACGATCAATTATCAAACAAAAATTAGATTTGTTGGGGATAAACATAGGCTTTAAACGTCATTTTTCATTATAAAAAACACAAAACCTTCCATCATGCAAAAACATTTTTTACTACCTTATGCGATTTTTTTAATACTGACTTTTGTCGTGCCAATGAATAGATTTCATGCCCAAGCACTTAAAAATTCTTTCGGGGTCAATATTGGTTATGGTGGCGGAGACGGTACAGAAGGTGATATCACTTACGATTTCTTTTATGGTCGAAAGTTTAACGATTTCATTCAATTGAGAGTGAGTTATTATGTTGCTGACAACGACCGACCATTTGACGATCCATATTATTATAATATTTAATAGACGGGAAAGCTTTTTAGAAAGTCAGTGGGTTTCAGCCAACAACACTTCAAAGAATCCTAGTATTGAGATTACCACATTTCGTATGTTTTCTTTGGCTTGCAATATTAGAATGAATCAATATCGTAGGTCTGCAATCTATCTCATGCCATCCATTAATTATTACAATAATGCAAAAAATTATTTGAGTGGTTCGGGGCCAACATTAGATGATTTTTCATTTTCAACTTATTCATACTCCGGTATCAATGGTGGTCTGGATGTCATGTACAAATTCAAATTCAATGAAATGTTAGCTGCCAATGCATCGGCATATCTCATAGTTGGAGCTTTTCAGGTAGGATGTAGGGTAGGTATGGAAGCCAGTTTTTGATAAAACTTTGTATCTTCTCAAAACCCAAAATAACTACCAAAAAGTATATTGATTTGATGATATGTAAAGGATTGGTCTGCTTTATCATTTATAGACGAAGTCGTGCGGATATCACCCATATTGATATATCCAAATTTGTATTCTGATTGTACAAAAAAGTGATTAGCCCACTTTATTTGTACTCCTAACAAGGCATTGAATCCATAACCTGCCAAATGAAATTCGTCATTTCTGTCATAACCCAATAGGGTAGCATCGGTGCGAGGTATCAAGGCTCCTACACCTATACCACCGAGATATAAAACAGAGATTTTGCTGAAGGTAGTCAATGTTGATTGCCTACGAATATCGACATTGGCGTAGTTGAGTCCATCAGTATGTTCCAACCGCAAAAATCCCTTCTTGATGACGATATCTTGATCAGAATAGCTGCCGTTATATTCAGTGTTGGTGTTGGATATTTGGCCATTTATTTTTACTGTTTGACCTTGTCTCACTACATACTTCATGTGGTCCATACCTAATGATGCACTCCAATTTTCCTTAAAAAAATAGCCGATTCTAAAATTGTATTGTGGTATAGTAATATTGGAAGGGTTAAAATATATGCGTGCACTAAAAGGGCTTTCTTTATCATCAGCTATCACATTGTGTAGGGAGAAGTCGTAGCTTTGTCCCTTAAAATGAATATCAGACTTTGAGTAAGATTCTTGATTCCATCCCCAATATATGAAAAATCGACCTTTGTTACCTTTGGGCACAAAAGCTGAAGTCTCCTGTCCAAAAAGACTATTGGCAAACCATATTGCTAAGAAAATCAGTGAAAAATGAAGATAATAACGCATACTATGTTTTCTAATCAGTTGTCTAATCAAAAAGATGCCACAAGATAGGTAAGTACCCTTGTTTATCCAAACAAAAGTGATTGATTCATCTTTCATTCGCTGATGATTTGGTACAGTTACAGAGTTTTCATTAATTTTGCACTTTTTATGATACTTCCTAATAAGGGCAATTCAATAAAATAGATGTATTACGTTCGGGACATATCGGTAAAGTATGGTGAAAGGGTTTTGCTTGATGATGTGAGCTTTATGATAAGCCCTAAAGAGAGGATTGGATTAATAGGTCGCAATGGCGCTGGCAAGTCTACTTTATTAAAAATCATAGCAGGTCAAAGTAAGCCTGATAGCGGCATGCTCGAATTTCCAAGCAAGACCACTATTGGTTATTTAAGGCAGGAATTTGAGCTTACTGAGTCGCGTAATGTCATGGATGAGACCATGTCATGTCATGAAGATGCTATATTGCTCCAAAATCAGCTCGATGCACTCAATGCAGAATTGGCTCATCGTGATGATTTTGAAAGCGATGCTTATCATCGACTTTTGGACGAGTTATCAACTATTTCAAGTAGATTGGAGCATTTCAATATGTCTTCACTTGAGGTAGATACCATCAAGATACTTAAAGGGCTTGGATTTTCGGATAGGGATTTCGGAAGGCTCGTTTCTGAGTTTAGTGGTGGGTGGAAGATGCGCATTGAGCTGGCAAAACTTCTATTGCGCAAGCCAGATTTGCTTATGCTGGATGAACCGACCAATCACTTGGATATTGAGTCTATCATTTGGCTTGAAAATTACCTGATCGATTACCCAGGTACTGTCATTGTCATATCGCATGATATTCAGTTTTTGGAAAATGTATGCAATAGAATCATCGAGGTAGAAGTAGGCGATATCAATGACTATAAGTTGAAATACAGCAAGTTTGTCGAAGAAAAGGAAAAACAGAAAGTCATCAGACAAGCAGCTTATGAAAATCAACAACGTGACATTGCCCAGAAAGAAAAAACCATCAATAGGTTTATGGCCAAAGCCACTAAGACTAAGATGGCTCAAAGTATGCAAAAACAATTGGAAAAGGTAGAACGAATCGAAGCACCAGCAGAACTGGGCAAGACGATGACCATCCGATTTGCTGAAGTGCCACGATCAGGGCGCGATGTTATCAAAGCCATCAATGTTTCCAAATCTTATGATGGTAAGTCTGTATTTGACGATCTCAATATCACCATAGAGCGCGGAGATAGGCTTGCATTTGTAGGTCAAAACGGACAAGGAAAAACCACAATGGCCAAAATCATGGCTGGATTGTTGCCACCGACTTCGGGTCAGATAGAAGTGGGTACTAATATGCATTTGTCATTTTATGCACAAAATCAATCAGAATTATTGGATTTAAAAAGCACTGTACTCCAAGTGATGGAGGACAAAGCACCTGAAGAGATGCGACCACGTGTGCGCAACATTTTAGGATCATTTTTATTTTCTGGAGATGATGTGGACAAGAAGGTGTCTGTTTTGTCTGGTGGTGAGCGTGCAAGATTAGCTATGGCCTCATTGATCATGCGCCCTTGTAATGTATTGATCTTGGACGAACCTACCAATCACTTGGATATTTATTCAAAAGAAATTTTGAAAAATGCACTTAAAGAGTATGCAGGAACATTGTTGGTCATATCTCATGACAGAGAGTTCTTATCTGGATTGACGTCAAAGATTATAGAATTTAAGGATGGTCATACCCAAGAGTATTTGGGTGATATTGAGTACTTTCTCTCCAAAAAGAAGATGGATAACATGCGGTCTGTAGAGTTGCAAAATACATTAGGAAGTATTGAAGTTGTTGAGAAATCAACACAAAAATTAGATTCGCAAGAAGAGCGTAAGATCAGGAAGCAGATAGCTTCTGTCGAAAAAGAAATAGCCAATATTGAAAATGAAATGGGTCTGATGGCTACTCAATTAGCTGATCCAAACTTCTACTCAGACCGTAATTTTCATGAGACACATTTGAAATACAAGAGTTTGGAAGAAAAGTTAGAGACAAAAATGATAGATTGGGAAAACCTAAGTTTTGAATTGGAAGGGTACCGGTAGCTATCAACCACCAGCCTTTTTGGTTTGCTTGTATCCCATTTCTAAAAGAAATTTCAGTACTTTGTCTCTGTGATTGCCCTGTAGCAATATTTCCCCGTCTTTGACACCACCACCTACACCGCATTTGTTTTTGAGTGTTTTGCCGAGTGTTTCCAAAATATCATCATCTCCTACGAAGCCCCGTATTAGCGTCACTTCTTTGCCACCACGTTGTTTTTTATCCAAATGTATCCTTAATTGTAACGATGCTGGGTTGAATGTTGAAGTGTTTTCGTCTGGCAGTTCTGGCGCATTGTCAGGGTTGCCCATAGACCGAAAATCGTCCCAAGATAGATTGACTTGTTTTTTATTTGACATGATGATTGGATTATACTTTTACTCTTTTCCAATTATAGTTGATCATTCTGAGGATTTGCAAACCTAAGTCTTCTGTTCCTTCACCAGAGTTGGCCATGATGATGACGGCAGTCTTGGTTTCTCTCACCATACCAATAAAAGCCGTGTGGCCGGTAGTTTTTCCAGTGTGGGTCAAGATATCAAAGTCACTCATGTGAATCGTCTGCCATCCCATATTGATACCCAATCTCTTGTTGAACGACTCAGCATCATTGCTTTTGGGTATGATGTAAGCTGCGCTTTGACCATTCAAAAAAGCGTTGACAAATTTTACCAAATCAGCTGGGTTGGATTTGATACCTTCAGATGCTTTAAAGGATGAAAAAGTCCAAGCTTGGGTAGATTTGCCACTCCTATCATACCCAGGTGTGATGATATTTTCTTTCTTTTCAGGAAAATCAACAAATGAGCCATCCATCAACAATGGAGTGAAAATCTCATCATGTACCACATCTTCATAACTCTTATTTGTCAATTTTTCGATGATGAGTTCTAAAATTGCATAATTGGTATGACTATATTCAAATGACCTTTTTCTGGGTATAAAGTCGCGATAAAATTGTAATAGGTCGCTTTTCTTATAATGAGAGTAGGGATTGCTACTGTCTTTTTCTTTCATGCCAAAATAAGTAGGGCGCTTAGGTAGGCTCGATCTATGATAAATTAAATCAGCTATTGTCAATGCTTCAAGTCGAGGATTTTGAAAGTTCGCTGGCAAGTGCTGATTGACTTTGTCTGTCATATTGATAAGACCTTTATTAATCAAAATATGTATGGCTGTAGCTGTGAAAACCTTAGAAACACTACCGATTTCGAAGATGTCTGAGCTTGAAAGTATCGAAGTGTTATCGGCGTATTTGCTGCCAAATGAGTAATGATGCGTTTGATCATTGTCTATGACGCTTACTATAAAACCTGGTGTTTTTTTGTAGTTGAGACCTGTATCATATTTTATAATCTTATCTATCTCTCGTCTCAGATCATCTGCTTGACCAAAGATAAAAGCAGGAAGCCAAAGGGACACAAGGACAAGAATGCTCGCCAATCTATTCATCTTGCAAAAATAAATACAAATTTTGAATATGAATATTTTTTTTGTAGAACTGGATCATTGATTGATTTTTTAGTTATGTCAATGTTTTTTTGATTGGATAGGTCATAGATATTGCTTTGTAGGATCAATATTGTGCATCTTATGTCTTTAAGTTTTTTTAACTTCAACAATTGGCTCATTAGGTTAGTACTGAAAACACAAATGCCGTAAAGGCAACATTACTTTACGGCATTCCACCTCTTCTCATATATGTAATTGCGTCCACAAGTGCTAATTAGAGTCGCATAGATCGAGGGTCGAAATTTATTATTCTTTCTTCAAATCTTACGACAAAGGTAGTACAGTGCAGACCTCAAAAAATATAACTTTTGTTATATGTCTAATTCCAAATTTTATTTATTACAAGTTATTTTTAAAGCTCATGATATAGTTTTTCAGAATGTGCTGCCCAAGATCTGATGTCTTTTCTAAATTTGTCAAACGACGCAAACACCACTTTAGAATTTTCGTCAATATTACACAATTCTGCCAATACCTCATCAGTATAAACTTTTAATTTTGACAAAATATCGGGGCTAAACCTTCTCAATTCGACGGTTTTTTCTTCCTTTATTTTATTAAGGTACTCATTGTTTTTGGCTTCAAATTCGGATAAAACCCAAATATTCATTCTGGCAGAAGCAGATTGTATGATTTCTTTCAAGTGATCTGGTAGCTCTTCAAATGCCTTCAAATTGATGATGTTTTCTAATACAGAACCGGGTTCATGCCACCCAGGTGAATAGTAGTATTTTGCTATTTTATGAAATCCCATCACATAATCATGGTATGGGCCGATCCACTCAGTAGCATCGATGACTCCACGCTCTAGATTGGTGTAGATCTCACTACCCGAAGACAGTACTGCAGTGGCTCCAGCCTTGGCTAAGACCTTTGCACCAAGGCCTGGCATACGCATTTTGAGACCTTTAAAATCTTCAATAGTATTGATTTCTTTGTTAAACCATCCGCCCATCTGCATTCCAGTATTGCCAGATGGGAAGACTTTTAGTCCAAATTTTTTATATAATTCTTGCCAAAGGTGTAGCCCGCCACCGCTATAAAGCCAAGCATTCATCTGTTGGGCATTCATGCCAAATGGTATAGATGCAAAAAACTGCGCCGATGGTGCCTTTCCAGCCCAATAATATGCCGCTCCATTGCCCAACTCAGCAGCACCACTACTCACTGCATCAAACACTTCTAATGCAGGTATCAATTCACCAGCGCCATATACCTTGATGGACATTTGACCAGCGGACATCTGATACACCCAATCTGCAAACTTTTGACAGGCCTCTCCCAAAACTGGAAAATTGGGTGGCCATGTAGTCACCATTTTCCAACTATAGGTGGTGGTGGTATCTATCTTACTTGTTTGTTTTTTAATGTCCTGACCACATGCTCCCAATAATATGACACCACTCAGAGCAGTGCTTGATCTTAAAAAACCTTTTCTGTCCATGCTGTTATTGCTTTGATTACACAAACATAACGCAAATGCTATGATCTGTCAATGAGTAGATTCAAAAAAAAAGGTTTAATGGACAAAAATCATGCTTATTTTGGCTGAAGCCTTCAAAAATATTAACCTTTTGGACAATCAAGGCAACAAATATTGCAAGTTGGATTGTTTAAAAATCCATTAAAAATTGAGTCAAATTGGTGCCACCATCTATCCCCAACTTTTTGCGCAATCTATATCTATTGGTCTCCACACTTCTGATAGAAATATTCATCAGAGTGGCTATCTCCTTGGTGTTAAGATTCATACGCAAATAGGTACACATTTTATAATCATTGGGGCTTAGTTCTTCAAATTCATCATGGAGTCTTTTGAAAAAATTGACATGGACCTGATCGAAACTTTTGATGAAATTTTCCCAATCCGCATCAACATCTGCATTTTGCTCGGTCAACTTAAGTATCTGATGAAGTGATTTTTTAAGTTCTGGAGTATCACCAAATTTTAACTCTAAGCGCTGCAATTCACCCACAATCTCAGTGATTAACTCATTTTTATTGACCAAATGATAGGTGAATGATGTCAATTCTTGATTTTTATAATTCAGCTCAGTCTGTAACTTTTCATTTTGCAATTGTGTAATTTGTAATTTGGAAATTTCAGCTTTCAGTAAATGCTCTTCTTCTCTTTTTTGTGTTGTTGCCAAAATCCTAGATTTTTCTATTTCATGTGCTTGTTGCTGCCTTTTGAAAAATAAATACCCTATACTCACAAGCAACAACGCATATAGACCGTAGGCCAAAGTGGTTCTATACCAAGGAAATCTTATATATAAAGGTATTTGTATGATTTCACTATCTACAAGTGCATGATTGGTGGCTTTGACCGAAAGAATATAATGACCAGATGGGAGATTTGAAAACTGGACGTGAGGTATTGATGACAACGATAGCCATTCATCATGTAGTCCTTTCATTTTATAGCTATAAGTAATGTTTCCATTGTCACCAGTGCGGAAATTGGTGAAGTAAAAACTAAGACTATTTTGTTGTGGATATAAGTAGATATCCATTATTTTATCATTCAAACCATTGTGCGCTACGTACAGCACAGAATCTTTGGCTGAATGCAACACTACTTTCATCAACTTCAGATTGGTCATAGCGGTATCTCTCAAATATCTATGTGGGTCAAAAAAAATAAACCCTTTTTCAGTAGGAAAGATGACATTGTGAGGGTCGATAGTAAAGACAGACTCAAATCCTCCTGGAAGCAGTCCAGCTATTTCGTTCAATTCATATTTTTTATAACCACCAACAAATGTGTTTTGCGGCACCAAAAGAGAAGCTGATCGCCCATCACCATACCAAATGTTTTTATAATCATCTGAGAATAAATAATTTATCTTGGAACGAGATGTTAGATAATTATTCAATAAATTGAACTTTTCGGGTAGGTGTTTTGTTGTGTTGAAAGAATAAAAGGCGATACCATCATCCAAAACTATATCGCTATTGACGTCAAAAAAAACATTTCTAAATTTTTTATTTAATGGATTTTGTGCTGAATACTGTATAGGTTTTACTTGATCTTGGAGTAGATCATCCCTTTTGATGAAGTAAACGCCTCTGTAAGGATGCGATATCCAGATGTCAAGATTTTTGTCTTGTGATATAATCCTCGAACTCTCATTAAAATGCTTAAGTATTTGTGCCAGTTGCCATTTGTTTTTTTGTTTTTTAAACATCATTAGTCCATGGTAGTAACCTGCCAATATATGTTGCTCATCCAATGCAATAAATTTCCAAACACCCATTGTATTGGTAATTTTTTTTACCTTATCTTCAGAAATGCAAAATGCACCATTATGATGACCAATCCACAACTTATCAAATATTGAGTTGATGCTCCATACTTGACCGCTTGCAGTTGTTAATCAGGGTTGCTAAATTTTTTTCTTTCGGGTGATAATATTTTTTCCAAGGTAGTGAGTATAGTCCATATTGGTGCCAAAATATAACTTCTCATTGTAAATTTTGGCACAATACCTAGTACCTTCCAATGGAGCATCTAAAAAATACCTATACGGCGCATTCAAATCTACTAAGTCAATACCATTGTCCAATCCCAACCAAATATTGCCATCATGGGTTGGTAAGACACTACACAGTATTGTTTTGTGTGCCATACTTTTTATTAAGATGATGCACTATTTGTCGTGCTTCGTTGACTATCACTACCCATCAAAAGATATGCCTAAGACTAAACCTGTTTTTTCTGGAGTAGGGAGTGCACTATAGATTATATTCTTTTTTAGAACGCATCATCAGATGTGATCCATGGTCGATAGTTGTTTTTTGTAATCTGAAATATCCCATGATGATTGGTAGTGATTAAGGTAGTATCATTTTTATATTGGATAATAGATGATATACGTCCAAGTGTAAAGGCAGGAAGACTTTCATTCTTGTAGAATTTTCCATTTTTATAGCGCAAAAACGCATTGCTGTCATCTTGTACCACTAAGTCATGGCCTATAATGCCCATCACCAATAACGAAGAGATTGACTCCAGCAATAATTTTACTTTACCTAAGCTATCGTACACAAATATTTGGTAATCTGTTCGGAAAAACGTTTCGCCATCTTTGTGTATTATTTCCCAAACATCACCAATTTTGTACTCTGAATTTAGTGATTGAGACAATGAGTAATATTGAAGTTTTCCATGATTATTTGGATAAAAATAACCAAACTCACCTTGAGCTCCTACAAAAATTCTACCCTTGTGATCAAGGGCTACCGATCTTGCTATAGTCTCATTTGATAATTTGTATGTTTCCCATTGGAAGCCATCAAATACCAACAAACCTGCATTATTGGCAAAATAGTGGAAGCCAAAGCTATCTACAGCAATATCCCATGTTTGCGTACCTCCTTTGGTAGCCTTTTTGTAATAATTTATAACTTTTGGTGTGGCTAAATTGGTAGCTTGGCTCATTAGCATCGTACTGCTGGCCATAAACATTAAGCAATATATCCAATACCTAGCTCTTATGATGGTTTTGATATGGAGATTATTTTTGATTCAAATCAATTGATGTCGCCGCAAAATTATTAAAAAATGAATTATTGTAGTAGCTTTTTTTAATGAATGTAGTAGTATTGTAGTAGTGGTATTTTTCAACATACCACTTCTACTATCTACATTTGCCATAAAAATAGCTTTGTTGCTTTGGCGTTATACTGAAATATAATTTGTAAAAATTGTCAATTTCACAGAATAATGTAACAAATTTTAAAAAAAACATCACATGCAGGAGTTACCTTATTCATGTGAATATTTCTTAAGACCAATGTAGTAAGGCCAATTATCAATTATCATTAACCATTTAAATCATTTTTTTCTTATGCTAAAACCTTTAACAAATTTACTGTTTACAGTTTGTTTGGTGTTTTTTGCTACTTTGGCCGTCGCTCAGCGATCAGTAAGTGGTAAAGTTACTGATGCCAAAACAGCTGAGCCTTTGATAGGTGCCAATGTACTTATCAAAGGGACTTCCTCTGGAACCATCACTGATATTGATGGAAATTACACAGTGGATGGCGTCAAAGAAGGCGATCATTTAGTCTTTTCTTATGCAGGTTACGAGGATGTAGATGCAACTGTCGGAAGCCAATCGACCATGGATGTTAGTTTATCACCTGGAGCTATCTTAGAAGAGGTAGTTGTAGTAGGCTATGGTATCCAAAAAAAGAGCGTTGTCACAGGTGCCATTTCTAGCCTTAAAACTAAAGACCTGGAGAAGGTACCAAGTGGTAGGGTAGAACAATCACTACAAGGTAGAGTCTCAGGTGTGACCATTGCACAAAATTCAGGTCAGCCAGGATCTCCATCAACTATTAGGATCAGAGGTATTACTACTTTTGGAGATGGTGGCAACAATCCACTTTGGGTAGTAGATGGTGTTGTGGTAGATGCTGGTGCTATTGGATATCTCAATCAAAACGATATTGAATCGGTCGAAGTGTTGAAAGATGCCGCATCAGCTGCTATTTACGGTACAAGAGCTGCTACTGGTGTTATCTTGGTCACTACCAAAAAAGGTAAAGAAGGAAAATTGAATGTCAATTATACTGGTTTTGTGGGTAGTTCGGCACCTACCAAAGTTCTTAAATTGCTGAATGCATCTCAGTATGCCGCTTTGATCAACGAAAGATCAGTTGCTGGTGGAGGTAATCTTGTCTTTCCTTCTATTAACTTAGGCTTGGGAACAGATTGGCAAAAACAAATTTTCGATTATGGTGCTAAAAGATATTCGCACGAATTGAGCATTAGTGGCGGAAATGCAACGAGTACATACTATGTTTCAGCTGGGATGCTTGATCAACAAGGTATCGTGGCTTCTGATATCTCTCAATATAATAGGAAGAGTATCAGGCTCAACTCTACCCATAAATTGTCTAAAGTGTTCACTTTTGGTCAAACTCTTGGATATGCACATGTAAAAGATAGTGGAGTTGGTGGAACAGATGAATATGGTGGAGTGTTGAGTTCTGCCATCAATCTTGATCCAATCACTCCAGTTATTGAAACCGATGAGGTTTTGGCAGCAGGTGCACCTTACAATTCAAATCCAGTGGTCAGAGATGCTAATGGCAATCCTTATGGCATTT
The DNA here is from genome assembly GCA_046329385.1 of Saprospiraceae bacterium. Classification (GTDB taxonomy): domain Bacteria; phylum Bacteroidota; class Bacteroidia; order Chitinophagales; family Saprospiraceae; genus OLB9. The sequence continues at coordinate 109,741 of JAXLUT010000003.1, read as the reverse complement.
CACCTTATGTAGGTCAGGAAATGAAAAACCCAGTAGCATATATTCAGACTAGATTGGGCAATTATAATTGGGCGGATGATATTATTGGCAATGCATTTTTAGAAGCTGCCATCACTGATAATATAAAAGTAAAATCAACTGTCGGAGCCAAGAAATCATTCTGGGGCAATGTGAGTTGGTCACCACTCTATTTTTTGAGTGCTACAAACCTAACTAACCAAAATACTTATGGACAAGCCAATAATTCAGTTTTTAATTGGAATATTGAAAATACTATTACTTATGATGATAAGTTTGGAGATCACCATTTTAATGTTCTTTTAGGCCAAGGAGCTTATGTAGATGGTATTGGTGGAGGAACATCCAACTCAATGTCAAATTTACCCATAAAATCATATAAAGATGCTTCATTCAACTTTGATATACCTCAAACAAGTAGAACATCTGGAACTTATTCTTTCGTGGAGCATAAATTGAGCTCACTTTTTGCGAGAGTGAATTATGACCTGAAGGAGAAATATTTATTCACAGGTATATTGAGGAGAGATGGTTCTTCTCGATTTGGAGGAAATAACAAGTATGGTGTTTTTCCTTCAGTTTCTGTGGGTTGGAATGTTTCAAGAGAAGAGTTTTGGAATCAAGATTGGTTCGTAACCAACTTAAAATTAAGAGGTGGATATGGCGTAGTTGGAAATGACAATATCAGAAATTTTGCTTATCTTTCGACTGTCAATGGCGGCTCCAACTACACTTTTGGTACATCAGGTGTGATTACAACAGGATATTCCAACTTGACTTTGGACAATCCAAATTTAAGGTGGGAAGAGACATCACAATCCAACATTGGGTTCAATGCAGAATTATTCAATAATCTATCAATTGGTTTTGATCTATTCAACAAGAAGACTTCAGGTATATTAAGACCAGTTGTTTTACCAGGATTTGTTGGTGTCAATATAGACCCAAGCGGAAATGTTGCAGATATGACCAACAAAGGTTTTGAAGTGGAATTAGGGTATAAGAAGAGTTTTGGTGAATTTAATGTGAGTGCCAATGGTAGTTTTTCATACATTAAAAATGAAGTGACTAATATTGCCTTGGATACTGCAACTACATTTATAGCTGGAGAAGCAACTTTCCAATCCATGGGTCAAGTGACACGTACTGAAGCAGGCCAATCATATAATTCATTCTATGGCTACCATACCAATGGAATCTTCCAGAATGAAGCAGAAATTGCTGCTTATAAAAGTAAAGATGGTGTTGTAATTCAACCAAACGCACGTCCAGGAGACTTTAAATGGGTGGATCAAGATGGAAATGGTAAAATTGACAGTGATGACAAGGTGTTTTTGGGGTCCAACTTACCTAAATATACTTTTGGTTTAACGCTCAATTTGGACTATAAGGCATTTGACTTGATGGTGTTTGGTCAAGGTGCAGCAGGCAATAAAATTTTCCAAGGATTGAGAAGATTGGATATCGCCACATCCAACTATCAAACTAAAGCATTGAGCAGATGGCATGGTGAAGGCACTTCCAATACCTTTCCAAGACTCACAAGCAGTGATACCAATGGCAACTTTACCAACATGTCAGATTTTTATCTTGAAGATGGGGCTTATCTAAGATTAAAGATTTTACAATTGGGTTATACTTTGCCAATGAGTATATCTAATAGGATTTCATCAAGTAAAATCAGATTATATTTTACAGGTGAAAATTTGTTTACATTTACCAAATACACAGGTTACGACCCAGAGATTGGCGGTGGAGTATTCGGTATTGACAAAGGATATTATCCTCAAGCAAGGTCATTCTTATTTGGTGCACAAGTACAATTTTAAATAGCATTAATAATTACTAAAATGAAGACATTAAATATATCAATATTAACAATGGCGCTGTTATTTACATTTACAGCTTGCAACAAAGACTTTTTGGAAGTAGAGCCCAAAGGTCAATTCTTATCAGAAAATATTATTCGACACCCGCAGAAATTTATTCAGGTGTAGTCGGTGCCTATGATGTGTTGCGGAAAAATAGTGGTGGTTTTGAAAACATGATTGCCATGATGAACGCAGGTTCTGATGATCATGTGGCAGGTGGAGGGAGGATCTTCTGATGGAGCAGGTATCCAGCGCTTCTCTAATTATACCATCAATCCTGATATTATGCCAAATAGTTTTTGGAATGATTATTTTCAAGGTATAGCTCGTACCAATACTTTGTTACAAAAAATTCCAAATGTGTTCACAGCACAAAATGACAAGGCAACTGGAGATAGATACATTGCAGAATGCAAGACTTTGAGGGCATTTTATTATTTTAATTTGATCAATATGTTCAAAAATGTGCCATTGTTTACAGCACCAGTCAATCCTGATGAGATTTACGATGTCGTACAAGCAGCACCATCTGATGTATGGGCACAAATTGAGAAAGATTTGAATGAAGCCATACCAAATCTACCAGCAACTGTGCCTGTAGCTACTGATGGAGGCAGACTTACCAAAGGTGCCGCCCAAGCTATTTTGGGTAAAGTACTATTATTCCAAAAGAAAAATGCGCAAGCTGCAACTGTACTAGCAGAAGTAAATGGTACACCAGGTGGCACTAATCAATATGGTAACAAGTTGCTTTCAAATTTTGCTGATTTATGGGTGACTTCCAATAAATTTCATTCAGAAAATCTTTTAGAATGTTCACACTCTGCTATAGGTAATTCAGATTGGGGCTGGTGGGGATCAGGCCGTGATGAAGGTAATACACTCAATGTCATGGTGGGGCCTAGGTCTTATGCTTTGACATCAGGTTCAACTGCTGCAGATTTGCAAAGTGGATGGAGTTTCAATGTATTTACTCAAGATTTTATTGATGCAATAAAAGGAGACCCAAGGTATGATGCTACAGTCTTCGATTTAAATAAAATTGTGGCAGACGGACAGGCAACTTATTTGCCAGGTTATCAAAATACTGGGTACTTCCTTAATAAGTTTTTGCCAAGAAAATCTGATGTCCGCACTGGTGGTGGAGCTTTAGAGCTCAACTACAAACAAAATACACCAATTATCAGGCTAGCTGATACTTATCTTATGGAAGCAGAGGCATTAGGTGGTACGGGTGCAAGGGCACAAGCACTTTTAGACGCTGTACGCGCAAGAGTGGCTTTGCCAAGTGTTCCAGTTACTTTAGATGCGATAAAAAATGAAAGAAGATTGGAGTTGGCAGGTGAAGGGCACAGATTTTTTGATTTGGTAAGATGGGGAGATGCTCCAGCCAAACTTGGTGGTAGAGGATTTGTAGCTGGCAAAAATGAAATTTTCCCTATTCCACAACGTGAAAGGTTAAATAAAAATATAAAGCAAAATCCTAATTATTAATTTCTAAAATTTATTGTAATGAAAATAGCAAAATATATCATAGGTGCATTTGTTTTATTCACCTTAACTTTTAGCTGTACCGAACAGGATGGATTAGATGACGACTTAGCATTTTTAAAGAGTCAAACATCCAATTCACTATCCAAGGTATTTGATATTTCAAATGATAATTCAGGTTTAGTTAAAATCACTCCTATAGGTAATGGTTTTAATAGAGCCATTGTTAATTTCGGACATGGCACAGGTGCTGCTGCCTCGGCTGAGGTCAAATCTGGAGCATCTACCAATTATACCTATCCTGAAGGTAATTATAATGTAGTGATTGATTATTATGATATCGTAGGCAATAAAACATCCGCATCATACCCATTGACAGTCACTTTTCGGGCGCCTGAAGAGATCAAACCAAATATTTCAATAAGCAACAATGGTGTCTCTGTCAAGGCCACTGCCCTTTATGCCAAATCTTTTGTGGTCTATTTTGGTGAAGATGCCAACGAAACAGGTACTCCTATTGGATTGACCGACAATGCCACCCATGTATATAAAGCAGCTGGAACCTACAATATCAAAGTAGTAGCACTAAGTGGTGGCGCAGCAAAATCAGAAGTGGTGACACCAAAAGAAATCACATTCAGCGCCAATCCTTTTGCTTTGCCAATCACATTTGACGATGCTGCAGTAAAATATTTTTTCGGCACTTTTGGTGGAGGACAAGCATTCAATAAGGTAGAAAATCCAGATAAGACAGGAATAATAAATAAGACCGATAGCGTAGGTGTATTTACGCGTGGATTTGAAAGTTGGAGTGGTACATATAGCCCATTAAATAGAGTCATCCAATTTTCGTTGGCAAAACATTCACCTTATTGGCTTATAATACTGACCCTGCATTGATTGGTAAAGCTATCAATTTGGAACTTGAGGCAGCAGTAGGAGGAAACCCAAAAAATGGAGTAGGTGTCAAAAAAGTAGCTTTCACAAAATCTGGAGCATGGGAGGAATTGGTGTTCGATTATACTGATACAGCAATACCTGAAAATGCACTTTTTGCTCAGATCGTATTCAGATTTAATGATGCTTTCAATGGCGAAGGTGTAGGTGGCAAAGGTGCTAAGTTTTATATAGACAGCATCACTCAGTCAAAATAATTTTTTTAATAATAAAAATAATCATTATGATCAATAAATTTAAAAATATAGTATTTGCTGCAGCTGTTATATTTATGGCTTCTTGCGACAATACTGAAGATTATACTTTGGGAGATTTAACACCTCCTTCCAATATCAAGTTGACGGCCCAAATCCTGTGGGTAAAACAGACACTACACCCAATGGTGACGGTTCTGGCGATGTCAATTTTTTACAGCAAATCAAAGGCGGACAATGCACTTTCATACCGTATCGATTATGATGCATCTGATGCACTTAGCTTGGTCAATTTGCCCAAAGGCACTGGGTGATCAAGAAGGCTTTTTTACACCAAATTGGGTACCAATACTTATGTGGTGACTCCAAGAAAGTAGTATATGCAGTAGTGGTGGCACTTCTGTCCACTGCATCACTGAGCAGACACCACAGTGTTAAGCAATTTTAACCCTGATCCAGCTATTGTCAACAACTTGACAGGTGGTAGCTCCAAAACTTGGGTAGTGGATAAAAGTGTAGCTGGTCACTTTGGTGTGGGTCCTTGGGCAGGAAGTGCATCTCCTGATTGGTGGAAGGCTAATGTGAACGAAAAAGTAAATTGCTGTAATTGTTTTTATACTGCAAATTTTAAATTTTCGAAAACAGCATCAGGCTATACTCTTTTCTGATGCTACAATCTGATGGAGCTTTACAAAAACTGGTAAATTTCCTGGCAGGTGGTTTGCCATAAGATACTAAGTAGTGGGAAAGTGGATAGTTTTCATCTCTTATGCAGGTGAAAGCAGGTAGCTCATTTATACTTTACACCTTCATCTACAGGTCTCTGCTTCTCTCTTACCACTCCATCTACACAAACTTCTATTTTATTGGGAGGCAACAATACATTTATAGGATACGGAGCACTCTCCTTAAAAGAATATGCTGAAAATCCTTTTGAATTGACACAGTAAATACCATACAATGTATCTCGGTACATGCATTCGAAAACTGGTAATGTTTGGTACTTTAAAATGAAATCATTATAATTTACCTGGTTTTGATATACTGTAAAGGAGATTGTTGCATTCTCCCCTTTTTTTCAAAATTTTTTTGCACATGTTTATCTTATTGAATGTCAATTTTCTAAACTATTATTGTAGCTTACCTAATAACTTTAACAGATGACCATTCAAATATCTTGCTTCATTAGAAAAGTGGTTCTCGTGCTATTTTTGTTTTCAGAGATTTCATTTATCTCTTGTGGCAAAGATGGCGACGAAAATCCCACGCCAGTAGAAACTTTACCCGAGTTAACAGTCAATGACATTCAGATAGAAAGGAGTGGCAGATAAATAGGATTGGACGGTTTTATTTTTCTTTAAATAAATCGTTTACAAAGTCTGTTTCATTTGATTATGTTTTGAAAGATGGTAGTGCTATTTCATCAAAGGATTATCAAGCGAATGCAGGGAATATTGTAATCCAAGCCAATCAGACTTCTGGAAGTGTTGAAGTAAGTATCAAAGCAAATACTTTGAGAGAGTCTAATCTGAATTTTCAAATCATCTTGTCCAATCCTATCAATTGTACCATCAAAAAAGGGACAGGAGAATGCACCATCATTGCTGAAAATGGCTCCAAGTTACTTACATCTTCTGTTGGGTATATTACTCCTGCACAATATCCCGATAAAACCTTAGTATGGAGTGATGAGTTTGATGGCAACAGCTTGAATACGGCATTTTGGAATCAGGAAATAGGAAATGGAGCCAATGGATGGGGCAATAATGAATTGCAATATTATACAAATAGCAAGAAAAACACCTTGGTTTCCGAAGGCAATTTGATCATAGAAGCACGTCAAGAGTCATTAGATGGTTTTAATTATACCTCAGCCAGATTGACTACCAAAAATAAAAAGGAGATTACCTTTGGTAGGATAGACATTCGAGCTAAGTTGCCTAAAGGCAAGGGAATCTGGCCAGCATTGTGGATGTTGGGCGCCAATATTAGTTCTGTCAGTTGGCCAGCTTGTGGTGAGATTGATATTATGGAGTTGATAGGTTCGTCACCTGACATTGTCCATGGCACCTTACACTGGAAAGGGAGCAATGGACACGTCTATCAAGGAAAAAGCAAAGGCTCATCGACAGGAGATTTTTCTAATGAATTTCATGTATTTAGCCTTGTATGGGAGAAGGATCTTTTGATTTGGTTGGTGGATGATGTTGAGTATTTTAGAATGACAAAGACAGCATTTGGCAGCGACAACTATCCATTTAATGATCCGCAGTTTTTTATATTTAATGTGGCTGTTGGTGGCGATTGGCCTGGCTCACCTGATGTCAATACACAGTTTCCACAGCGTATGTTTGTGGACTATGTTAGGGTATTTCAATAATATTTTGGTGTGAATAGGATTATTAATACGAGCATTTTTAAGTTGCCATTTGTGGTAGGGATTTTGTTGTCTATCTGTATGGTGTGTATAGGATGCAATAATAATGGAGACAATCATACCGACCCAAATCAGAGTACACAAGTCAAAAACGAAGTGGATATGTGGCTCACATCGAGCGACCAAAAATCGCTACTCACAAAGCAAAATACAGTCATAGCATTTACTGAAAAACCAAATAATTATCCAAGTATCGTCATTGATACCAGTATTGAATTTCAGTCCATCGACGGATTTGGATATACGCTTACAGGTGGCAGTGCCAAGTTGATGCAGCAAATGAGCAGTTTTAACAGAGATCAACTGTTACAAGAAATCTTCGGATGTAGTGGCGATCAATCTTGCATTTCCTACCTTAGGATCAGCATTGGAGCTTCAGATCTTGACGAAAAAGTATTTAGTTATAATGATCTACATCAAGATAGCACAGACTATACCCTCAAGAAATTTTCGTTAGGCTACGATACTCTTTACTTACTTCCTCTCTTGAAATCCATTTTGAAAATCAAACCTGATATCAAGTTGATGGCAACGCCATGGAGTCCGCCGATATGGATGAAAACGAATAAAAATTCTATCGGAGGTAGCTTAAAACCAGAGTGTTATGGTGTGTATGCAGATTACTTTGTAAAATACATCCAATACATGGCCAATATGGGAGTAAACATTGATGCAGTCACTATCCAAAACGAACCACAACACGGTGGCAACAATCCAAGCTTGGTCATGAGTTCTACAGAGCAAGCCAACTTCATCAAAGATCACTTAGGGCCTAAATTTGAAGCAGCTGGACTCAAAACTAAGATCATCATTTGGGATCATAATTGCGACCAACCTACATTTCCAATTTCTATCCTCAATGTTCCATCAGCAAAGAAATACATTGATGGTAGTGCTTTCCACTTATACAATGGCGACATCAGCGCTCTAAGTCAAGTTCATGCCATACATCCAGAAAAAAATTTGTATTTTACCGAGCAATGGACAGGTGCAAATGGCACTTTTGGCGAAGATTTGATTTGGCATATCAAGAATGTCATCATCGGTAGCACAAGAAATTGGAGTAAGGTAGCCTTGGAGTGGAATCTCGCTAATGACCCAGCTTACAAGCCCCATACACCTGGCGGCTGTACACAATGTAAAGGAGCTTATACCATTGACAAAAATATCTCTGTCAAAAACGTGAGCTACTATATCATAGCACATGCTAGTAGATTTGTATCAGCGATTGCCAAACGGGTAAAAAGCACTGATATTGACAAAATTCATCATGTAGTATTTTTAGAAAAGGATGGAAAAAAAGCTATGATTGCCGCCAATGAAACTGAAAATAATGAAATATTTAATATAGAATTGAATGGCAAAAAGGCCATAATGTCATTGCCAGCTAAAAGTGTTGCCACCTTTGTTTGGTAGTTTTATAATATTATTTTTAAACAATTTTTTATCATGAAATCCCTCTATTTATCCTTGTTATGTGGTGTGTTTTACTTGACTTTTACACCATTATTTTCACAAAAAAGTGCAAACCCCAAAGTGTATGCTACAGTCAAAGATACAGATCGTAGGCTGACATTAATTGAGATAACACCAGCAATCAAATCTGTCCAACCATTTGAAAATGAAGTTTTTGTCATGGCTGATGCCAATCATACTTTCCAAAAATTTGAAGGTATTGGTGCAGCATTTACAGATGCATCTGCAGAGACATTTTACAAGCTTACTCCTGACAAAAGGCAAGAATTTTTAAAATTATACTTTGACCCCAAAGATGGTATAGCTTATACTTTTGGACGTACCAATATCAATAGCTGTGATTTTTCTTCAGACATGTACACTTACATAGATGAGGGCGATGCTAGTTTGAGTACATTTAAGTTGGATCATGATTTGAAATATAAGATTCCTTTTATCAAAGAGTGTATGAAAAGCAGTAAGGGGAAATTGAAAATGTTTGTTTCACCATGGTCTCCGCCTGCCTTTATGAAAGATAATAATAACATGCTTCAAGGTGGTAAACTCCTTCCGAAGTTTCATCAAGCTTGGGCCAATTACTTCGTAAAATTCATAACAGAATACGAAAAATTGGGTATCCCAGTGTGGGGATTATCTGTGCAAAACGAACCTATGGCAAAGCAAACTTGGGAATCATGTATCTACACAGCAGAAGAGGAGATGAACTTTATTAAAAATTACTTAGGACCTACCTTGCACAAAAGCAAGCTTGAAGATAAGAAATTGATAGCATGGGACCACAATCGAGATTTGATCTATCACAGAGCCAATAAAATCTTATCAGATAAAACAGCACAAAAGTACGTTTGGGGTATCGGTTATCACTGGTATGAGGTATGGAATGGTGGCAGACAATATGATAATGTCAAAAGGGTAAAAGAGTCTTTTCCAGCCACCAATGTTTTACTAACTGAAGCTTGCAACTATCCATTTTCATGGGAGACCTTTGATCAATGGCAATGGGGCGAAAACTATGGTGAAAACATGATACAAGACTTCAACAGTGGCGCTGTAGCTTGGACAGACTGGAATATTCTTCTTGATGAAACAGGTGGGCCAAATCATGTCAAGAATTTTTGTTTTGCGCCAGTACATGCCAAGACATCAGAAAATACCATTCACTTAATGAATTCATATTACTATATCGGGCATTTTTCAAAGTTTATCAAACCAGGAGCTAATAGGGTAGCATCTAGTACCAATCGTGCGCAATTACTGACCACCGCATTCAAAAATCCCGATGGTAGTCTTGTGATGATTATCATGAACAAAACCGATGAGAAATTTGAAACCAAGCTCATGGTCGGTGACAAGTACAGTACCTTGGAAATAATGCCACATGCTATCTATACATGTGTGTATTGATGTGAATGCGTGACACCATACTATTTTCAGATTGCATTGTAATGACCCTTGGAGGCAATTGGTTGCAATAGAAAAACAACATTTGCCGTTTTATTGTTAGTAAAACTGAATATTTCATAGCTTTGTGTCTATTTTAATTTTATTTGCATTATATTAATATCAGAAATGAAACATTTTAATCTAATTGTACTGACAATAGCGATCGTCTATTTCAGTGCATGCAAAAACACCAATACAGATATGGCAACACAAGTGAGTACCAATCCACTTCTCACAGAGTTTACTACACCTTATGGAGTACCACCTTTTGATATGATCAAGAATGAACATTATAAACCTGCCTTTGAAGCTGCCATGCAGGTGCATAAAGCTGAGGTAGATTCCATTGCAAATAATACTAATGCTCCTGATTTTGCCAATACGATAGAGGCATTAGACGATGCTGGTGCTATGTTGACGCGTATCTCAGGGATATTTTTTAATATGACAGGAGCCAATACCAATGATACCTTAGAGAAAATATCTGAAGAAATAGCACCTACGTTATCAAAGCATTATGATTACATCTCTATGAACGACAAACTTTTTGCTAAAGTAAAGCAGGTATATGATAAACGCACCAGTTTAGGGCTTAATGAAGAACAAAGTGAACTTCTCGACAAAACGTATAAATCATTCATTAGAAATGGTGCACTCCTCAACAAGGAACAAAAACAGTCCATCTCCAAAATCAACGAAGAATTGGCACTGCTCACCTTGAAGTTCGGTCAAAATACCTTGGCAGAAGTCAATGATTTCAAACTTATAGTGGACAATAAAGATGAATTGAAGGGATTGTCAGATGACCTCATTGCCGCTGCAGCAGAAACCGCCAAAGAAAATAAATTGGAAGGCAAGTGGGTGTTTACATTGCAAAATCCAAGCGTTATGCCATTTTTACAATACGCAGAAAATAAAGCGCTTAGAGATAAAATTTGGAAAGCTATGCAAAATAAAGGCAATAATCAAAATGCCAATGATAACAATGAAATAGTTAAAAAAATAGCAAGTTTAAGATTGCAAAGAGCCAATTTGTTAGGTTACCCGACACATGCCCATTATGTCTTGGAAGAGCAAATGGCACAAAACCCAGACAATGTCAATAAACTTCTCAATGATCTGTGGAAGCCAGCCATTACTAAAGCAAAAGTAGAAGCTGCTGAAATTCAAGAGTATATAAAGTCTGAAGGAGGAGATTTTAAGGTTTCTCCATCAGATTGGAGATATTATTCTGAAAAGATAAGAAAACAAAAATTTGACCTTGACGAAAATGAAATCAAACAATATTTCAGTTTAGAAAATGTACATCAAGGAGTTTTTGGCACAGTTGGCAAACTTTATGGTATTCAATTTAAAGAAAGAAAAGACTTGCCTATTTACCATCCTGAAGTGAAAGTATATGAGGTCAACGAAGCAGATGGAAGTTTGATAGGTATCTTATACATGGATTTTCACCCGAGAGCAAGCAAGAGAAGTGGAGCTTGGATGACATCATTTAGTGATCAAAAAATGAAAGATGGAAAACGTGTGCCACCAGTGATCTCCATAGTTTGTAATTTTTCAAAACCTACTGGAGATTCTCCATCACTATTGACGTATGATGAAGTGAGTACCTATTTCCATGAGTTTGGACACGCACTACATGGATTGCTTTCTAATGTCAATTACAATGGTTTGGCTGGTACAAACGTGCCTACAGATTTTGTGGAGCTGCCATCTCAAATCATGGAAAATTGGGCTGCTGAGCCAGAAGTGTTGAAGAGTTTTGCTAAACATTACAAAACAGGTGAAGTCATGCCAGATGCATTGATTGATAAGATCAAGAAAGCGGGTACTTATGGTCAAGGCTTTGCCACTACAGAGTATCTTGCTGCTTCCATCTTAGACATGGATTATCAGCACCCAAAAAGAGTGTCATGGAAACTAGTGCCCAAGACTTTGAGAAGAAAAGTATGATATCACATGGTTTGATCGATGAGATTATATATCGTGCGAAGTACTTATTTCAGCCATATATTTTCAGGTGGATACTCATCGGGATACTATTCTTATATCTGGTCTGAGTATTGGATTCTGATGCATTTGAAGCTTTCAAACAAAAAGGTCTTTTTGATCAGGCGACTGCTTTGGCATTTAGGAAAAACATCTTGGAGAAAGGTGGTACCGCTGACCCTATGGAATTATACAAAAGATTCAGAGGCGCAGAGCCTACTATTGATCCTTTGCTCAAGAAACGTGGCTTGAATTAATTTCCAACATAAATGAATTCCTATATCCAGGCTTTAGCAGAAATGGCGGCTCGTCCATACCGCCATATCATCGGCCTGATGTCTGGTACTTCATTGGATGGGCTTGACATAGCATATTGTAGAGTGTTTGGTTATGGACAACATACAAAAATTGAACTCTTGAAGTATGCAACGATGCCGTACTCAACAGCGATCAAAGATAAAATAAAGCAAGTATTTGCCCAAGACACGGTCAATCTACCTTATTTAGCATTGCTCAATGAGTGGATAGGCTGTTATCATGGGCAGTTGGTCAATGCATTTATTGATCAAAATAACATTGATAAGCACAAAATCGATCTCATAGCCAGCCATGGTCAAACGGTAATGCATGTACCTCAACATCGGCATGCATACGATGATATGGGCAATGCTACCTTACAGATAGGAGACGGCGATCATATCGCTTATCAAACAGGCATCATCACTATCAGCGATTTTCGCCAAAAGCATATAGCTGCTGGTGGTGAAGGAGCGCCATTGGCTGTCTGGAGATTACATTTTGTTTTCGAAAATGGGTGAAAATAGGATCATGCTAAATATTGGTGGTATAGCCAATTTTACCTACCTACCTGGTGATGGAGATATGTCACGAGTGGTCGTCACCGATACAGGCCCAGGCAATACACTGATGGATACATATATGAAAGAGCACTTCTATGACCATTTTGATCGGGATGGAAATGCAGCTGCTCGTGGTAAAGTACATTTCAACTCTTGAAAACCATGCTGGGTCACCCATTTCAATAAATTACCTAAATCGACAGGACCTGAAACTATTCAATGCCACATTCATCAATCGGCCATTAGCTGCTTGTGAAGGACAACAGATAAGCCACGATGATGTGATGGCTACTTTAAACAAATTGACGGCCATAGCAATAGCAGAAGCCATAAAATCTACCTTGCCATATCATGAATTGCAGATATACGTAAGTGGTGGTGGAGTACATAATGCTTCACTGATGAATAATTTGGAAGCAGAATTGCCACAATGTAAGATTCATCCTTTTGACATTTTGGGCATCGATGGCGATGCAAAAGAAGCCATACTTTTTGCTATTTTGGCCAATGAGTGTATTGGTGACAAACCATTCAGATTTGGTTTGGGAGACAACATACCTGGTGTCCATTTGGGCAAAATATCGTTTCCAAAGTGATTTTAGCTATGTATATGAATACTTCCTATTCCATCTATGGATTAACTCTTACAAGTTCAATATTTTAAATAATTCAAAATTTATATGTGTCAATTAGTGTCGTTTTGACATAGCTTGTTAACTTTGCACTTTTTTTTAGAATCTCAATTAGATAAACCTTTATATTATGTTGTCTAAATCTGACATCTTTGGTTATAAACACAGTAAAGAATATTCCAAATCAGTGGCTTACTTCTCTATGGAGTTTGCTATTGACCAATCTTTAAAAATATATAGTGGTGGCTTAGGATTTTTGGCTGGTTCGCACATGAGAAGTGCCTATGAACTGAAGCAAAATCTTGTAGGCATAGGTATGCTTTGGAAGTATGGTTACTATGATCAAGTGAGATCTATTAATGGCGCTATGAAGGCAGAATATGTACAAAAGTATTATTCTTTTCTGACAGATACAGGCATTGTTTTTCCAGTTGAGGTGCATTCATCAACTGTGTATGTAAAAGTTTTTTTACTGAAGCCTGAAGTTTTTGGTAGCGCACCTATCTTTTTGCTTTCTACCGATATCGAGCAAAATGATGCCATCTCTCGTACCATCACCAACAGACTGTATGACGCCAACGAATCCACACGTATAGCGCAGTCTATAGTTTTGGGCATTGGTGGTGCCAAACTCTTAGATATCTTGAAGATGGATACAGAGATATATCACATGAATGAAGGCCATGCCGTACCATTGTGTTTTTATTTGTTTTCAAAATTTAAAAACATCGAAGAGGTAAGAGATAGGGTAGTATTCACCACACATACTCCTGAAGAAGCAGGAAACGAACAACGGTCTTTTGATTTGCTGAGCAAGATGTCATTTTTTAATGGTCTATCAAATAGCGAAGTCAGAGATGTAGCAGGTATCAATGGCGATTCATTAAATTATACTTTGACGGCATTGAGATTTGCAAAAATAGCCAATGGCGTATCTGAGATGCACGGAGAAGTTTCGAGAGAGATGTGGTCTGGATATGATGATATTTGCGAAATCACATCTATTACCAATTCCCAAAATAAAAAATATTGGAAAGATGATGCCTTAGAATCAGCCTTTGAGCAAAATGATGACAAGGCATTGATGGCTCGTAAAAAAGAAATGAAAAGAGCCTTATTTAAAATCGTGGCAGACCAAACAGGCAAAATATTTGATGAAGATGTATTGACTATGGTGTGGGCACGACGATATGCTGGCTACAAAAGAGCCGACCTTATCACAGCAGATGTAGATAGATTTGCGGTCTTGATTTCAAATAAAGAGTTGCCAATTCAGATCATTTGGGCAGGCAAACCATATCCAGAAGATTATACAGCCATCGATACTTTCAATCATCTATTTCAAAAGACCCTGCCCAATGCCAATATTGCAGTATTGACTGGTTATGAGTTGAGCCTGTCTGCTGCTCTAAAGAGAGGATCAGATATTTGGCTCAATAATCCAAGGCTTTATAGAGAAGCTTCAGGTACTAGTGGCATGACGGCAGCCATGAATGGTTCAGTCAATTTTTCTATTCCTGATGGTTGGATTCCAGAATTTGCAAAAAATGGTGTCAATAGCTTTATCATAGAGCCAGCTGATAGAAGTTTGCCACAAGCAGAGCAGGACAAAATAGAATGTGATAGAATATTGGATATTTTAGAAAAGCAAATTCTGCCCATTTACTATACCAAGCCAAAATCTTGGGCTACCATAGTCAAAAATAGCATGAGAGACGTATCTCCAGCCTTTGAATCAGGTAGAATGGCCGAGGAATATTATACCAAGTTGTTCAATATCAAAAGGGAAGTTTTAACAACTGATTTGATTTGATGCCATTACTTTGAGAGCTCTTTGGCCCTGCTCTCAGCGGCCCAAATTCCTTCTTTGATGGCTTGGTCGAGCTGCAATTGGCCAAAAACTCTAAGTGCTGCTTCTGTTGTACCACCTTTTGACGCTACAGCCTTGATGAGGTCATCGAGTCCTTGCTCTGCATTGTTGATCAGATGATAGGCTCCCAGCATGGTTTGTTTTACGAGTTGTAACGCTGTGCTCTCATCAAAACCCATCTTTTTGCCGGCTTCTACCATGTTTTTGACCACATAGTAAAAGTAAGCTTGACCACTACCACTAAGTGCAGTCACAGCATCAAGCATGGCCTCATCTTCAATATAGACTGATCGCCCAGTGGCATTGATCAAGTTTTCGACCTTAAATAGTTTGGCAATACTGATGCCTTCTGCCGAGGTAAATCCAGTGATGCCCATACCCAACATAGCTGGAGTATTGGGCATTGCTCGTACCACTGCTTTATGCTGGAGACTGTCTTGTATTTTTTTGATAGGGATACCGGCCATGATAGACAAGACAACTTGATTTTCAAGCATGATGCCTTTAAGGTCACTGGCCATATCGCCGAAGTCTTGAGGTTTGATAGCCAAAATGACCAAATCATAGGCTTGGATATCTTTGCTGATGACCTGAATGATGACGCCCTCTTTGCTTTCACGCAATACGGCACATCGATCAGAGCTTTTCTCTATTAATAATAAATCTTCTTTCTTGACCAAGTCAAATTTTAAAAACGATCTGGCAAAGGCCAAACCCATATTTCCGCAACCTATGATGGCTATCTTCATTGGATAAATATTTATTAGCGACAAATGTAAGTGGAATTTTGCAATTCATCAATAAGATAGCTTATCTGGTAGAGTATTTTGGCTCATTGGTAGGTACGCTGCAACCACCAAACGTTAAACAACGTCTTGTATATGATAATTTAATCATCACATATAAAACCCAAATTGTTTATGAAAACATTCAAATTTTTATTCTCAATGATGTTGATAATTGTAGGATGCCTTACAGCAAATACCAAATCAACAGTAACAATCAATCCTGTATCGCAACAGATACAAACATACTTAAGTCGTGTAGATTTTGAAAAATACATTGAAAAAAATACAAAATTTAACATTTCATTTTTAGTCACTCATCAAAACGAAATCATTGTCGTCTCTACTGACAATGTACAGCTTGATGAAGTGGTAAAACAAACCTTAAATTACCAAAAAATTGATATGAGAAATATGGAATACAATAAGATTTACACTATACCAGTGAATTTTAGGTAATTGACAGACGCAGTTTCAATCATTGATTTGTTAATAGCCAAAGATAAGTAAGTCTTTGGCTTTTTTTTTGATTACATTGTTAATAAAGCATTAATTCAGCGAAATATTTTAAAGATTTTTGTCAAATTTTAAAACAAAATGAAAATTATTTCGTTAATAATATCGCTGAGTTGATAAAATTTTATTTTCTTTGCACCCGAATAATTTATTAAATACAAATAAAATTTTAAAATTTTTGTAATGGCATACTACAAAATGGACAAAATAGACCTGAAGATAGTTAGAATGCTTCAGGAAAATAGTAAGATCACCAATTTAGATTTATCTAAGAAAATTGGTTTGTCTCCTGCGCCTACACTCGAGAGAGTAAAAAAATTGGAGCAATCTGGTATCATTCAAAGTTACCATGCTAAGGTAGATTCATCATCTATTGGCCTCAATGTGAAAACATTTGTTTTGGTATCTTTAGCATGGCAAAAGCCAAATGCTTTGGACAATTTTATCAGAAAGGTAAAAGCAGTACCAGAGATCACTGAGTGTTATATCATCACTGGTGATGCAGACTTCTTGTTGAAGATAGTTTGTAAAGACATACCAACTTATGAGAAGTTGCTTTTCAAAACGCTTTCGCAGATAGAAGAAATTGAAAGATTGAAAACTTTGATGACCTTATCAAAGGTGAAGAAAGAAAAAGTCTTACCTTTCGATTACGAAAATGTTGAAGAATAACTTTCTTTGCAAAACTTTTAACTACCATCTATTTGACAGTCCTTTTGGTGTATGTAGGTGGAGACTTTAGTTGAATTTCTGATGTGGAATCTAGATATTAGACCGTTTTTTGATGATCGTCAAGAAACGGTTTTCTTTTTATATTTATAGTTTTATATGCTTTGGAGAATTTATAAAAACGATCCGCAAGTTTGCAGTTACCTTTTTGGTACCATGCATCTGGCCACATCAGAAGCATATACATACTGTGATTTAGCCAAAAAATACATTGTCAGGGCAAGTGTTTATGCTGCCGAGATGGATTTGAACCATTCTATTGGTCAGAATATGATGTCATATTTTAAATTGGAGGAAGGTAGTCAGTTTAGTGATTTTTTCAGACCTGCCATTTATAATAAATACTTAAGTTTAGTCAAGAAAGTGTTTGGTTTGAATCTCTCTGACTTTCAAGAATATACACCATTTTTTATCAATAATCTTTTGGTTGAAGCATCCACGGTAAGGCAGCACATAGATCCGTTAGACCATTATTTATGGAAATTTGCCTTGGATCATGGATGCGAGTTGACTGGTTTAGAATCCTTTGACGATCAGTTGCGCATCATGAGTGAGATACCTATAGACTTTCAAGTGAAAACTTTCAGAGATAGTATGAAAAATATTAAGGCTTTCAAGCATAAATTGAATAAAATAGGCATTTTGTATGCTGAAGGAGATCTACAACAATTGTATCGTCAATCCAAAAAGAGTATGGGAAGGATACGTAAATTGATGATATATGATAGAAACAGACTGATGGCCGAAAAAATCATACAACTGACATCACAGAAATCGACATTTTTTGCCATTGGTGCCGCTCATTATCCTGGCGATAAAGGCATTTTTGCCATCTTGCAAAGAAGTGGGTATAAGATTCAACACATTAAAGATTGAATTACTTGCGCGAGTCTTGTACTGTAAATCCTTTGCTTGCTACTTGGTCTCCAGATATTAGACTGGCATAATAATACATTCCTTCAAGATTTCTATCAATGGTCACAGTGATGAATTTTTCTCCTATGGCTGGAGGATTGAAACTCTTGCTGAATATTTCTTTGCCAGTTATATCATAAATTTTCAAAAATGTTGAAGCATTATCTGGCGAAACATAATATAAAGTAAGGACATTTTGAGAGAGTATCAATGAAGTGATACTTAGATCACCAGTCGGACTGACAGTCTGATTACAATAGTTGCCAAGAATGATATTCATACTTTTGAAAATATTTAATCTACCACCAGAAGTAATTTTATTGGTCAAGCTTGCCTTGGTATCTACTCCTTTGATCAGTGCATCTTTTACAGCCAAGACGGCTGCAGCTTTGTTACTTTCACTAAAATTGTAAAATCCTTCGCATTTCAAACCATAGAGCAATGCGGCAGCACCAGCAACCATTGGTGTGGAAAGTGAAGTGCCTGTCTCTGTCTTGTACAAACCCTTACTTTGTAGATCCGTACTGAGTATATTTTCGCCTGGTGCAGCTATGTCCACACTGACATTGCCATAGCCAGTATAAGCATCTTTGACATCAGTTTTTGTGGTAGCATTGACTACCAAAAGATAAGGCGAAGTACATGTTGATGGCATATCTCCATTGACATCCACATTAGAATCTAGATTGGTCGTAGATGCTACACACAAGATGCCTTCGGCACCCAGTTTGTCATACATGGCACACCAACCCACATGATCTTTTGCCCAAGCATTGTCCAAGCCGCCAGAATAGCTGACCACCTTGATGTTGACACCTTTTGATCCATTGGATGTATTATATAGCTTTTTGATGGCCAAAAAGTAATTGTAACTCTCGATAATATCAGAGACTAAGGTACCCGATGTGACAGGCAACATTTTGATTTGCCAATTGGTGCCAGCTATACCTTTTTGATTATTGCCTTTAGCTCCTATGACACCCAAAATATTCGTACCATGGCTCATGATGGTGTGATCGCCTTTTTTAGTTTTTTGATTCCAGCCATTGATGTCATCTATATAGCCATTGCCATCATTGTCCTTATTGTCATTGGCGATTTCATTTGCATATTGGTAAATGTTTTCTCTTAGATCTTCATGTTGGATATAATAACCCTCATCTATAGTACCTACGATGACGGTATCACCTGCAAAATCTGTACTTCCAGAGTTGATGTCCCATGCATCATAAGCTTTGATTAAGTCTAAGTAATATTGGCTATTCAGTCTTTGATCATTGGGTTTTACCCTGTTTTTTACCCTGACATTTAGCGAAACAGACGTAATGTCTCTATTTGCCTGACACCATCTGAACAGGTTATGATCATCAGCATTAGTGATCAAATAAATACCATCACTCAAGGTTTTGATTGTTGCATTGAAACGTTGATCTGAAAGTGCTTGCTCAATTTTTGGCAAGTTGATTGCTTCGGCCGTAATGATGATGCCATTGTCCACTTCAGAAATGGGTTGACCAAATACTGCAAATGGTACCCACCAAATGATCCATAAGAGTTGCTTCATATTACTTTATTTTCAAATATTAATGACAAATATAAATAACTTATTGTAAAAAGGTGTCATGAAGCCAATGACTTATCAATTTTTTTCAAATAATGTCATCTTACTTCTTCTTGTAGTGCCCCATGTAGTTTTTTTCTCCCGCCAAAACCGAAAGTACAAAATGATTTTCTTTGGGTGGAATAGGACAGTTGTAACCATCGCTATAAGCGCACCAAGGGTTGTAACATTTGTTGAAATCGATGACTATTTTTCCATTTTGAATGTTGGTTTCGTACAGATTGATGTACCTGCCGCCGCCATAAGTGTCCATACTGTTGGTCTCGTCTTTGAATGGAAGAAAAAAGATAGTTTTTTTTGTACAAGGGATTGGCTGGTTGGGTCAAATTCTTGTACAAATTAAACTCTAAAACTTTATCCTTGTAAAGACATTTCACTTTGGAGTGTACTATGTAGGTGCGAGTGATACCACTATAAGTTGGCAATTCAAAAGGCTTGGCACCATCTGCTTTGATACACATACAACTTAGTTTCCACTCTGGATCGGGTGGGTAAAAATCCAAATTTTTGAGATCATCTGCAGTCAATGGTGACCTTGGGTCTTCGAGAAATCCTTTTTTGTATGTTGTTCTATGGTCAGCTATTTCTTCTGTGTAATTGGATTGCTTTTTAATACTCGCACAAGACGTAAACAATATAATGAAAATGAGTGCTTTAGATAGCATGACTTTAATGTTTAGATACTTCTACAAATAGGACTTTGTTGCCCAAAACACTAAGGCGTTGTATATTGTTGATGCCCATATCTTTGAAATCTGTGACTACCTTCCAAGATTTGTCACTATTTGGGTGCATCCATTTCAATAGCGTACCATCACCCACCAAAATATGGCCACTGGACAAGATATCAAAATCTTCTCTTCCGGTCGGCATTTGACAAATAGTATTGGTGGCTTTATCTGAAAAGTGATAAGTTTTTAAGACCCATAAATCTGCCCTGAGCTTATGCACAAAATATAAATAGCCATTTGGTGCAGATTTTATACATCTGCCAATATTATCTGCTAAAAACTCTGTGGTACCTGATTTTGCATTTGCTAAGACCAATTGATGTGGATTTCCTACAAGAAATAAAGCCACGGAATCTTGATTGATCCATGTATAATATCCAATATTATTTAACTTTGGAAACAATCTATGTCCACTATCTGTCCTATCCAATGGATACGACCAAAGACTTTGATCCTTGCCATCACTTTCTATCCTGACTGTGGTAAGATTTCTTTGATCTGGAGCTATTACTGGCGAAAATTCGCTGATTTCAACTGAGTTTGTAAACATATCCATCGATTTGCGCCTAAGATCAAAATGATAAATGTCAGTCTTCTGATGGCTGTCTATGGCTACACTCATGTAAATTTCATCAACATTGGCAAATTTGGCTTGATTGTTATAACCAGTATGATTAAATTGAGTAAGATAACTCAATGCTTTCAATTGAGGCTTACGCTGCCAATCAACAAATTCAGCTAAATATACTTGGGTTTTGGGCAATTGGGCATATAAAATCTGTATTGTCAGTACAAAAAGTACAGTCATAGTCATGATTTTATATGCTCTTCCTTGCATTAATCCTTGCTTGCAGACGTAAATATTCTATCCCAATTGATGCCATTTTTCAAGCTGTTTTCTTTGGTAGAAAACCATATAAACAATGGCTTACCAACGATGTGGTCATGTGGCACATATCCCCAAGCACGTGAATCTTCTGAGTTGTGTCTATTATCACCCATTGCCCAAAAGTAATCTTGTTTGAATGTGTAAGACGTTGCTTTTTGCCCATTGATGAAGATGTCTTGGCCTTTTATTTCCAATTTATTGCCTTCATATACTTCGATGATTCTTCTATAAAAAGGTAGATTTTTGAGTGTAAGTGGCGTAGTGGCTCCAGCTGCGGTATCCAAATAGGACCATAATTGTCAACTGACCAATTTTGAGAACCGACGATGGTATCAAGGGAAACAACTTCAATGGTTCGCTCATTTGGGGATAAAAATTGACTTTAACACCTGTGTCTAAAGATTTTATTTTCTCCACCTGTTCGTTGTCTAAGAATAGGATGCCATTTCCATTTTGAAACAACTCTTTTGTACCATAAGCATTGTCACCAAAGTCAATACCCCAATCTTCCATTTTAGCATAATTGAGCGAAACAGTAGGAGGTAGATTGACCTCATATAGGAACTGCATGTGTTTCGGATTTTTGACTGGCTTGCCATTGAGATAAATTTGCCTATCGATGATTTGCAAACTGTCTCCAGGACCAGCTACACATCTTTTGATATAGTGATCTCTCTTGTCCAATGGTCGCACTACATAATCTTGGTTCTTGACTTTTTGGCTCAGCTCTCTATCACTATTCATGTACTCAGGCTGACGTGCTATTTGGCTCACAAAGTATGATCTTTGAGATGTGATATATACGCTATCGCCTACAGGCCAGTTGAATACAATAGGTTTGCCAGCTTCAATTTTTTCTAAGGCAGGTAGTCTTTTATAAGGTAATGAAGGATTTTTTAGGTACGATTCTTTATTGATGACTGGGATCTGGTTGTGGAGCAAGGGCAACATAGCGATAGTCATCGGTGTCCTGATACCATAGTGAGCTTTTGATACAAATAAGAAGTCACCAACATTGAGCGAGCCTTCCATTGATGGAGTAGGGATGACGTAGGCTTCTATCAAAAACATACGAATGAATGAAGCCGCAAACACAGCAAATACGATGGATTCTACCCATTCGCGTGCTTGGGACTTTTTGTAAGGGTTTTTTTCTACCAATTGCTTTAACTTGTACTGGTCATTGCTTGCTTTGGCATCTACGATACTTTGTGCATATTCAGCTTCTCTTTTTAAAGTAGGACCCAAATATTTGTCATTGGGATTGGTAGCAATTTTGAAAAATGCTGCGGGAGCATATATGACAGCAGCAGCGGTATGTTTAAATTGCAATTTTCCAAAAGATCGCACCATATCAACAGCCATCGCAGCGAAGATGAATATATTGACTATTGGAAATAAAAGCCATAACGCATGTGCAGGTTTCTGACCGATTATTTTACACCATTCGACAAAATTTACTCCTGGAATTAGACCTTTCACAGCATCGACTCCTGCTTTGGGAAAAAGCATATACAAACTGATGCTTAATAAAATATAGGATACAACTAAAAATATAAGAATACTCACTGGTTGAAATTTTTAATTTTGTGGGCAAAGATAAGGGAATATAACGATTTTCAGTAAGTTTTGTTCCTCAGTTTTGATGCAAGAGATAGTATTTCAGATCAATTGATTGGAAAAACCGATCATAGTCAATTAATGCAAGTATTCAATTAAAATTAGATGTTGGCGTCTATTTATGAATGACTTCAATGAAATCGGTGCATTCAATCCCGTACAGTTTATTCTTCTTTTTTCTACCTTGACTTATGCAAAATTTAATAAATTTTACTTCTTTACATCGATTATGAGTTAATGTTATCAAAAGCAAATCCTTAGAATATGGTAGATTTAACCTTTGGTTTATTGCAAAAGTGTCTTGTTCAGTTATTTTATAAGTCAATGTGTCGATAAAGGTTGGAATAAAATAATCTGGACTGACATTCGATGAATCAAGTGAAACAGAACCGAATCTGCCAAAAATTTCGTTTTTATTTCTATTAAAATATTTAATAATAGTATTATTTTCCCTAGGTAAATGAGAAGTATATGGCTTATAATAAGGAATTGTAAATGTTCTGTCATGAAAAAAAAACAAATCTTGTTTATCCATATTAACTAAAACAAAAGTGATGGTGGTATCAATATAATTCTCAAATAAAGGTCCATCTTTATAATCCCAATCACATAAGCACTTAAAATTAACACTTTTCATTTGGGTTAAAAGTTTGAAATTTGCAGTTGGTGAATGACAACTCCACAATAAAATCATACATAAATAGCTAATAAATTTAATTTCCATTTGATAAAACCACTCTAACTGAATCAAGATAAATTTTTAAATCTTTACTGTTGTAAAAATCTAAGCATTTCATTGTATTAAGATTTTTACCATCTTCATAGGCCTTATATTCCTTTTCAGCCCATTTAATAATAATTTTCTGCAAGTTGGGATCCTTAAAAAAATTATGTCCAAGTTAGAAATATGCATATATCCAGAAGCATCATTTGTTATGCAAGTATTAGATTTCAAAAGTTTATTTTGCAAATCACAATAAGCTTGATTTTTAGATGCTCTATTTCTTTTTCAACTTGAATATTATAATTGTCAATATATCGTTTGTTACTCGTGCAATTATGATTTACCATTATTAGAAAAACAAAGAATTTCAATCCTATTATTAAAGTCTTCATAAAGATATTTATTTTGCTTATCACATAAATTTTTTTATTACATTCTGAAAGAAAGTGTGAACTTACATATCCATTGTAAATATATCAACATGGCCTTTAAATCCAAAAAACCTATCTAGTTTCAATTCAGCCAAAATTCTAACTATCTACTTCAGACTTTTTTCCCCTTTTCTTGCATCCCTCTCCATTCGTAATACCCTTGCATTGCCATGATGAGGAAGAGCAAGTACATCAGTGTGAAAAGCATAAATCCCTTATAAAAGTTGAGCGGAATAGCCACTATATTGCTAAAAATCCACATGAGCCAATTTTCGATCTTTCTTTTTGCCATCCACCACATGGCAGTCAGCGCTGATGACGATACCAATGAGTCTAAGATGGGTGTGTTGCTATCTGTTAAGTTGATCAACAATAAATAAATAGCCAGCCATGACAGAGTAAATGCCAACATGCCTGTCAAAAGTTCTTGCTTATTGCACCAGCTCACTGGAAATGTTTCCGTGTTGTTTTCATTGGTTTTTGACCAATTGACCCAACCATAGACGCTCATAGCAAAATAATATAAATTGAGGATACCATCACCATAAAGTGGTGGCTCTGCTATGAAAAAATAAACCCAAGCCGCCAAAATGACACCAATAATACCTGTCGGATAGACTAGTATATTGTTTTTTCTAGCATAATACACACTCATGATTTGTGTGGTAGTACTGACCCATTCTTGCCATCTGACAAAGCGAATGTCTGTCAAAAATTGCTGTACAATATCACTCAAGCTCATTTTCAGCGCAATAATTGTACAATACATGACGCAGCCATGGCAGATGCACCAGCCGAACCTAATTTTTCAGCTATGTCGGCATATTCATTTAAAATTAATTGTCTATTGTTTGTCAAACTGCTTATTTCCTTTTTAATGTTTTCGGGTGATAAGTCGTCTTGGATCAGCTCCTTCACTACAGCTTTGTCAGCTATCAGGTTGACCAGCGATATGTATTTTAAATTCACCAACTTTTTTGCTATATAATATGAAACCGAGCTACCTTTATAGCACACAATTTGCGGTACTTTAAACAGTGCTGTTTCAAGGGTGGCAGTGCCGCTTGTGACTAAAGCAAGATTGGCAACTGACAGGAGCTCATAAGTTGCATTCCTTATCAATGTGACATGCTTGGCCAAGTTTTGGTCATTAACAATATCTTGATACACCTCATCATGGAAAGATGGTGCGCAAGCCAAAGCGATTTGAAACTCAGTGTTTTGGCATGCTTGCAACATTTCAGGTAGGATCTTTTTGATTTCTTGCATCCTGCTGCCTGGTAGCAATGCTATGATATTGTCTGCGAGTTGATTTTTTTCTTTAAAAGATGGATCAGGCTTGAAATCGTGGATAGCATCCAACAATGGATGACCCACATAAGTAGTCTCGTAACCATAAGATTTGAAAAATGCTTGCTCAAAAGGCAAGATTACCAGCATGAGATCCGTATATTTTCCAAGATCATGCACTCGACTTTTGTGCCATGCCCACACTTGTGGTACTATATAATAAACAACTTTGATGTGTTTTGACTTGGCCCATTTAGCAATGCGAAGATTAAAACCTGGATAGTCTATCAATATGAGTACATCTGGCTGATAATCAGCAATGTCTGCTTTGCATTTCTTGATAAAATTGAGAATGGTAAATAAATTTTTGACCACTTCCAAAAATCCCATGAAAGCTGTATTTTTGTAATGCTCTACTCTGTAGCCACCTACTTCTTGCATCTTATCGCCTCCCCAAAATCTGAACTCGGCTGAATGGTCTTGAAGTTTGAGCTGCTTCATCAGATTGGACCCATGCAAATCACCAGAAGCTTCACCTGCTATGAGATAATATTTCATTTTTACCCAAATAGCTCACTATAGAATCTGAAGATCCAAGCTCCAACGTATATCAGGGTAGGGAAGACAATGCCTCTCATGGTCTGATCCCATTTTCTATTTCTGCAGATGTTAAATGGGATAAGATTACAACAAATACCCAATAGAGCTAATGTCCTCATTCGCCTGCTTTCAGATGAAGCAGTGACAGCTTCCATTAGACCAAACTGTGTCAAAGTGTCAAAAATAAATTGCACTACCAGAAAACCTAAAACTGGTACAATACAGCCTAACACCAAGCCAGTAACGATCGAATTCCTTTCTAACATTTCTTATAAATTTTCTATAAATTTAAGATGATTGATCTCAGCATACTTTGTCAGATCATGCCCTGAAGGCACTACAGAAACATACCCATTCCTTAGTGCCCAAATATCATTGTCATGATTATTTTCATCTTCGTAAGATTCAAATTTTCCTGATAGCCAATAATATTTTTCTCCACGTGGATCTTGACCTTCTTGAAATTCTTCCACCCAAGTGCCTTCACCCTGACGACATACTTTTATGCCTTTGATGTTGTCTAATGGGCCATCTGGTATATTGACATTCAACAATGTTGCTGTGGCAGATGGATTATTGAGCATGGCCGCTATCAACTTTTCTGCATAAAACTTTGAAGCACTAAAATCGGCATCGAAACTAAAATTCAATAGCGAAAAACCAATAGATGGAATACCCTCAAGGCTTGCTTCCATAGCAGCGGACATGGTACCACTATACAATATATTGATAGATGCATTGGAGCCATGATTGATGCCTGATAGACAAAGGTCTATTTTATGATCTTTAAGTAGTACATTTTTGGCTAATTTGACACAATCCACTGGTGTACCCGTGCATTCATAAGCTGAGACTCCTTCAAATACATTAACTTTTCTCAATTTAAGTGGTGAATTGATCGTGATAGCGTGGCCTTGGCCCGATTGTGGCGAATCTGGAGCTACGACCAAAATGTCATCAAATTGCTTAGCTGCTTCTACCAGTGCCTTGATGCCTGGGGCTAATATACCGTCATCATTGGTGATCAAAATCATACAAACTCAATTCTTGATGTGCAAATTAACGACTTTATGTTTAATAATTTATTGTATAGTCAAAATTTACCTCCACACTTGGTAGTTTGATGGATGATTCAAAAATTGATGCCAATAATATGTGATAGGTGAACAATGAGTAGATGTTACTTTAATTGATCTTGTTTAATATGCTGAATATTAATAATATATGGGTATAATCACTATATAAATATAATTGATATTGTTGAAAGTTTATCCAAAATAAAACACAAAAATTGATTATCATGAAACTTTTTTTTGTAATATGATATTAAAGGTCTAATATTGTGGGATTTTTCAAAAAAGTATGAATATGTCACCAGCTAATGTCACTACTCGATATAGTGATGAAGACCTAAAGGAGTTTAAAGTCATCATAGATTCTAAGCTTGACAAAGCTAGATCTCAGTACTTGAGTTTGAAGGAACAGTTAAAGGATATTACTGAGAATAATAACGATGATTTTGCCAAGGACATCACGGATTTCTCCTCCATACAGACAGAGGTAGAGATGCTCAATAATATGGCCAATCATCAGAGAAAATATATCCAAGACCTAGAAAATGCCTTGATTCGCATTAACAATAAATCGTATGGTATTTGTGTGGTTTCAGGCGAATTAATTGACAAAAAACGTCTGATTGCAGTACCTACTACCACCAAATCGGTTACAGCCAAGACTCTATCTGAGATGAAAGATGTACAAGTACCGAAAGAAAGGTCAAGAGGCTTTGATGATTTCGAAGAGCAAGAACCAGAGAAACCAGCTAAAAAGCCCGAACCTAAAAAACCAGTTATCACTTCTAAAATTATCAAAAAGCCATCTACATCAAAGGCTGCTGAAATTGACGACGATGATTTGGATAAAATATTTTCTGAATTGGATGTCATCAAAGAACTGGATGAAGCAGATTTAGGCATCGATGATGAAGAAGATGATAACTACAATGATGATGAGGATCTAGATATGATCGCTGATGATGAACCAGAGGACTATGATGAAGAGGATATGGAGTAACGAGAGCTTAGGTATTGTGACGTAGCGCTTTAAATTTCGTTTATTAAAAGTGTTCTTATGGTCAAAAAAGAGCCATCCAGCCTGTGATCCAGTAACTTTTTATTTGGATAATGAAACGAGCCAACATGTCAACCAGTATCTTATTTGCGACATTCACGGTAAGATTCGAAGATGTAAACCAAGTGATTGTAGGGAGAAAAATACAATTTCTACTCTTGGTTTAGCTTTAAAGTTTTTTGAAAAGATGGGAGGATGGTTGATGAGGAAAACTGGTGATAGCGCATTAATTCTGCATTCTCATACTGACATTCCTTTATCAGTACCATTTCAAAAGAATTTACTTTCCTAATCAAGAAGCAAAACTCCAGTTTCTTAGTAAAACTTAGAGGAGTAATCCTAAAATCTTTTGTTTTTTGAAGATAGATGTATAAGTTGACTATGTTTACATCTCAAATCTACTACAGCCTTTGAAAAAATCACAAGATCTTGTGACAAGCGAAATTCTTCCAATTAGTCTTTTCATCGCAACTTTGCCTTGTAATTTTATCATTGAATCTGATGGATAGGTTTTCTCGGCATACATTAAGTGATACACCAAATACTACTTCTGAAGTATTGATGGTATCCAAGATTTTTAAAAAGAATCACATGATCATGCGACTCAATTTATTTTATTGCCCCAATAGTTTGTCATATTCTTGTCCTATCAACAAATTTATAAAAAAATGAAACAGAAATTTAAAAATTTTTGGAAAGATGTGATTGCATTTTGCGTGCTATTTTCGTACCAACTTTCTCTTTTGTCACAATGCCCAACGGCCAATGTTGTTTCAAAAGACTATTTTAGCCATCAATGCGGGTCAAGTCATTTTCAATCTTTGATAGGTGTGCAGATACCTGTTTACAAGAAAGTGGGCAACTTGCATTTGACGTCTCCTCTCACAGATTATATTATTCCTTCAGGTACGCTTGACGTAGAAGTATCAAAGCTGAAAGTATATCCTAATCCTGCCATGGATGTAGTTCAAGTTCATTGGGAAAACTCAGATTTTGGTACATTTGAAATCATATCTACCCTTGGACAAGTTATCTCCTCCTTCCAAGCAGAACCATTTCAAATTACAACATTGGACATTGCTCATCTGCCCACAGGATATTATACCATAAAAGCAAAATCTAAATCAAACCATTATTTCATTACCAAACTTATAAAACAATAATACCCATGAAAAGGAATTTTCTAAAATTAGTTTTATCATTACTCATTTTGTCTTCATCTTACCTTGTTTTTGGACAAAATGTAAATTATCAAACCATAGTCCGCAATGCCAGCGGCTCACCTATGGTCAATGCCAATGTCAATTTAAGATTTACTGTGTTAGAAACGGAAACAAGTGGTGTG
This sequence comes from Saprospiraceae bacterium, assembly GCA_046329385.1. Classification (GTDB taxonomy): domain Bacteria; phylum Bacteroidota; class Bacteroidia; order Chitinophagales; family Saprospiraceae; genus OLB9. The sequence goes on along the minus strand of JAXLUT010000003.1, from coordinate 80,174 downwards.
CTTTATAGAGAAGTCCATACCTCTTCTACAGATCAATATGGGTGGCTTAGCTTGACATTGGGCAAAGGAGTCCCAGTTTCAGGCGTATTCAGTGCCATTGATTTTAGCGCTCAGAAATATCTTTTGGTAGAATGCAGTGATGACAATGGTGTCAATTATGATATTGTTGGTACATCTCCCATTGAGGTTGGTGTAAAGGGACCAAAAGGTGATAAAGGAGATACAGGGACACAAGGTGTTGCTGGTCTAACTGGACAGAAGGGAGATAAAGGTGACCAAGGTGATGTAGGCCCAGCAGGACCAAAAGGAGACAAAGGAGATACAGGTGCGCAAGGCCCTAAAGGTGATGCTGGTAGTGGCGTAAAAATCGTTGGTTCGTTGGCCAATGCGAGCGCACTTCCTACTCCGTATTCTGGAGCTATAGGTGACATGTATATCACGCAAGATAATGGTAACGGTCATGTATGGACAGGTAGCAGTTGGACAAATATAGGACAGATCAGAGGCCCTGAAGGGCCAGCTGGCTTGGCTGGTGCCAAGGGAGACAAAGGTGATACTGGTACTCAAGGTCCTACAGGAATTCAAGGCGTGGCAGGGCCTATAGGACCAAAAGGTGACCAAGGTGATGTAGGCCCAGCAGGACCACAAGGAGATAAAGGTGATACAGGTGCACAAGGTCCAAAGGGTGATCAAGGGGATCCAGGACCAAGTGGAAGTTTTACAATACCATATATTGGATCAGCCAATACTTCGGGGCTAGATCATGTATTTCAAATTACACAAACTGGCAATGGCAGATCCGCTATTTCTGGTATCTATGGAGACAAAGCAGCAGGTTCAGGCTTAGCAGCAGTTGGTATCAATGGTTCATCCAATGTGACTTCGGGTGTATTAGGCTCTTCGTCAGCTGGAAGTGGATATGCAGGCGTAGCTGGTATAGGTTATAATGGTGCAAAAGGCATCGAAGGAAGAGCCACTACGACATCTATAGCAGGATACTTTGAATCTTTAGGAAGCGGGCTCGCTGGTTTTTTTAGGTCAAATACAGGAGATGCTGCATACTTTACGTCTGCTGCTGGCCATGCTCTGATCACAGATCAAGGAAACGTTGGGATTGGCACACCTACTCCCACAGCAAAATTGGAAGTCAATGGTCAACTCAAGATGACAGGAGGCAATCCAGCAGCTGGTAAGGTACTCACTTCTGACGCTAATGGGCTTGCAAGTTGGCAATTGCCAGCAAGTGGTGGTGGCTCTAACTGGCAAACCAATGCTCTTAAAGCTACACTTTTACAAAATAAAGATACACATACCCAAGTATTGATCAGTCCAGAACCTGGAAGTATTGCCGTATTGGATAATACTGCATTGACTGTAGCTGGTCAAAATGCCAATACTATCGCATCTTTTATTACCAATAATACTACCAATAATAGTAAGGCAGTTAAAATAGAAATCCAAGGTACAGCAACAGAATTTACAGATCCAATAGCTTTAGACATTCGCAATCGACCTTATTTGGATTCTGGTATAGGTGTCAAAATAAATGCTGGAGGCACAGGTATTGATGTAAATGGAGACCTAAATGGTATCATCGCCACATCATTGAATATTGGGGCAGCGGGCCACTTTACAGGAGGGACAGGTGTCGTAGCTATTGGACAGAATGCTGGACTATTGGGTTCTGCCGTTTATGCTTCAAATAATGCCATAGGTGTCAAAGGCCAATTTGATGGTACTGGCAGTTTTAATGGAGTTGGAGTAAAGGGCGTTTCTCTACCTACAGGAGCCACCATCAGAGAGTATCAAGGTTATGGTATCGGTGGTCACTTTGAAGGTGGCAACAAAGGAATATTTGTAGAATCAAAGATCAATCCATCATCAAGCTACTTACTCGATTTGCATACGTACTCTAAGATCTACGGACACCAAGACAGGCCGATGGCTGGATATTTCCAATCACACTCCAGTGTCGGTTTGATGGCAGTCAGCAATGACACTCATTCAGGAAGTGATGGCAATGCTTATGGCATAGGTGTCGTAGGTAGAAGCGCGGCACTTGGTAGTGCTTCTACTAGTATTGGTGTTTTTGGTGAAGGCGAGGGCGAAGGCGAGAGAGTAGGAGTGATGGGACATGGAGCAGCTACCACCACTCATATAGCCATCGGTGTCAAAGGTACGGCTCAGGGTGATCTGGGCATTGGTGGCGAATTTGAGGCGGCAGAAGGTATCAATATTGTTGCTTCAAGGGTTGGTATCATTAGTAGCGCACCTACCAATGAGTTTATTGGATCATCAACATCTGCGGCCACTGTTAAAATCCAGCACTTTTCTACGTCCGGGGGCAATGCTTTGGAATTGCAAAATGGATATATCAAAGTAAATCAAGCATCCAATGCTAAGACAGCATTTAAACACGCTACAACGGCATCCAATATCACAGGCAATGCTACAACACTTGATTTTCCAAACCAAAGAGCATCTGATATTATCATGGTAACAAGAGGTTTGCCATATATTGGAAGAAATATTTCCTTTTATACATGGTTTGACAGTATTGCTGGAAAATGGAAGATTTCAACTGATGATAATACTGCCATGCCAGCAGGCTGGAGCTTTAGTATCCTTGTCATCAAAACAGAATAACGAATTTTGAATGACGAATTTTGAATGACGAATGACGTATTTAAGATATCCCTGCCAATATAAAAAATCAATTAAACAAAATAAATAAAAAAGAATCATGAAAAACATAATTTTAATGCCTATTTTATTCATCATCATTTCATGTAGTAAGGATAACGATGATACCACCACTACATCAGCTGCATTCTCTATGAAGATCAATAATGTACAATGGTCTACCAATACTGTCACCAATATGGTGGAAGGTAAAAATGGCATCATCAATGCTGTAAATTCAAGTGCTGGTGAAGTTTTTGGTGTTGCTATCGGTGATTTCAAAGGAGTAGGTGATTATCCTACTTCTGGTGGTTCGACTGGTACATTAACACTATACACCCGCAAGGACAAAAAACAGTTTAATGCAAGTACAGAAATGAAATATACAGTTACACAGGTCGATGGTACCAAGGTACATGGTACTTTTTCGGGCACGGTCAAGAGCTCTGATGGAGAAGTATTGACCATTACAGAAGGGAAGTTTTAGAAAAATTGTGTCCAAAATATTATTCAATTTAATTCCAAAATAACTTACAATGAAATATGTATCATTCGTGGTGATGTTAGTATTCTTCTCTACTAATATCTTTAGCCAAAATGTAGGTATCAACAATAATGATCCTCATGTCTCAATGGATGTCAGTGGTGCCATAGCACATAGAAAAGTCACCATTATTCCATATCAAAATGCAGTAAATGTACCAGCCAATATTTCATTTTTAGAAATAGGAAACGATGGCATTATGGAGATAAATCAATTGTTGATGCTGAATCATGGGTGGATGGTCGCCGATTAGTTATTTTAAATAGTACACCATTTAGTGCCACCTTTTCAGGTGTTACTATACCACCTTATGCAGCTTTTGAATTTATTTGTTCGGCTCCATCTGGTGGTTGGAAGGCATTGAAAAATAGTAGCAATACTACGACTAATAGCTGGTCAACTTTGGGAAATATGAATACAGATCCAAATGTCAATTATTTAGGTACATCAGACAATACTGACTTGGTATTTAAAACCAACGATGAAGAAAAAATGAGATTGTTGGTTGATCAACACCATAACGAATTGCAATTGAAAGGGGCAATAGAAGATAGTATCAATTTGGTTTTTTCTCAAAAAAACAATGTTACAAATGACTACGTTGATTATGAAATATCACAGAGAGTGTGGCCAGATGGTGACTATGGTCTTAATATTTCTAGTCACTCAAATCTTTCCTATTTTGAGCACCGAAATATGCTGCACCTCAGCAGTTTGACTGGGTATATGGGCATGGGAGTCAATCAACCTATTGGAAAACTGACCATTGGTGGCCATAGGAGTTTAGGTAGTATAAATCCAACGCTTATGTTGATTGACTCTTCGTTGACCAACGAAAATGGTAGCTCAATACAGTTTCGCAATCATATTGGCGCGCAAAACTATCAAATTACTTCACACTTTGGCAATCAATCAACTGGTGACGACTCCTATCTTACTTTTTCAAGGAATGGGCTGTATCAAATGAGATTGGAGGTAATGGCAATTTAGGTATCGGTGTTATCAATCCTACATCAAATTGGACGTCAATGGCAAAATCTCCATTTCTGATGATAATTCATTGGAGCTGGGCAAGGGTATTATCAAAGAAACCAATGCAGGGACTATCTCATACCAAAGATTTTCTGATGCATTGGATATTGTTGGTGCGGGTGAGTTGGCTACATTAACAGATAGGAAAGTAAGAATCTGGTCAGAAGGAGGCACCACTGTTGAAGGAAAATTGGATGTGAATGGAGACATCAATACGACAGGTAAAGATCAAAGTAAATGGAAATGCTGGTACAACTAAGGTCAAGTACTAGTGTCAAATGGCCCATCAAACCCTCCATCTTGGCAGGCTGTACCAGGTGCAAGTATGCAAGCTATTGCGTTTGGCTCTATCAATGGAGATACTGGTGCCATCTTGTCTGGAAGTGGCAATTTTACGGCTCTAAAATATACGGGAAGTGGAAGTTCAGGTATTTATGGTATCATCGTCAACGGCGAAGATTATAGTCTGAATACCCATGCCGTTGTTGGCACGGTCAATGATATCTCTGGTCCAGTGTTTTTGCAATTTGCCGAAAATGACTACGTAGCTCCTATGGGATTTATGGTGCATACTAAACGTTTTGTTACTGGCAATTTCGAGCAGTATGATGCAGATTTTAGTTTCGTGGTATATAAGCAACAGTAAGGGTGGAGAGTTGTAAAAGTACGGTTATATCCTACACACTTGGCATGAGTAAAACAAATTGGTCTATTGAACAATAGGTGTACCCTAAGTGGAGTTTATGGCCCTATACTTGGCTCAAACAACTACTCTCTGTAGCTTAGAGAGCAATTTTTTGATCTCTAATAGACAAATTGACTTGTGGAAATTGTAACTTTGTCCGATACATACGTCTGTAATATGACTAAGGAGCAACAAATAGAAGATAGTTTAATAGCCAAGCTGAATGACCTGAAATACAGTTACAGGTCTGACATCAAAGACAGGTCTTCGCTCGACAAGAATTTCCGTGAGAATTTTCAAGCATTGAATCGTGTTAACTTGACAGATGCAGAGTTTGATAGACTTTTTAAAGAAATTATTAATCCAGACATTTTTGCATCTTCAAAAAGATTGCGTGAAATAAGCACTTTCGCCCGTGATGATGGCGCGCCCTTGCATGACGCCTTAGTAAACATCAAAGACTGGTGCAAAAACGAATTTGAAGTTATCAATCAACTTCGCATCAATACAGAAAATAGCAACCACCGATAATTACGAGTGAAAACGGACAATATCATACAACAGAAATCATTTGGCTTTGCAATCCGCATTGTAAATGTTTATAAATATCTTCTCTACGAGAAAAAGGAATTTGTTTTATCAAAACAACTATTGCGTTCAGGAACTTCAATTGGGGCAAACATTGAAGAATCAATAGGAGGACAATCAGATAAAGATTTCCTTTCTAAGTTAAGTATTGCATACAAAGAAGCAAGAAAAACTATTTATTGGCTGAGGCTATTGCAAGCGACCGATTATTTGACCAATGAAGAAGCAAACAGTTTGTTGAACGATGCTGAAGAAATCTGCAAAATTCTTGGCAAAATACAAATCACCTTAAAGAACCGTCACCTTAAATCACCGTAATTCGTAATTCTTATCAAAATCACCTCAAATCACCGTAATTCGTAATTGAAAATTCGTAATTGAAAATTCGTAATTCTTGTCAAAATCACCTCAAATCACCGTAATTCGTAATTCTAAATTTTTAATTGAATAAATGAGTCCTCATAAAATATCTATCCGATTTTTCAACGACCGTGAGGTTCGTGCCATTTGGGATGAAGCCAATGCTAAATGGTGGTTTTCGGTATTGGATGTAGTGAGCATATTGAATGACGAAAACGATTACAACAGAGTCCGTAATTATTGGAAATACCTGAAAGCAAAACTCAAGATGGAAAAAAACAAGTTGGTTAGTGCCACTACCCAACTGAAACTAACCGCTACTGACGGTAAAAAATACAACCTGTCACGCTTTGCGTGAACTTGTCACAATCTGCATGATCATCCCAACTTGTCACGCTCTGCGTGATCAAAATTATCACATCATCATGTGACAAGTTCTTTTTTGACATTTCTTCATTTCACTGCAACTTTGCAACGAATATTTTAAAATGAAGCATGATGAGCAAGTTATTAGTAATTATTTTAGTCTTAATGTCATTTGGCTTACAGGCACAAATCTCCATCATCGGTCCTGCATCTCCATCTGGCAACTGGACTACAGACCATAATCTCACAGAAACTCCTACAGGATCTAATGTGTGGACAGGTACATTTGCACTCACAGTAGGTGACCTCAAATTTAGACAGAACAATGATTGGGCAGTAAATTGGGGCGATGTAACTTATCCTTCTGGTGTTGGCATTCTTAATGGTCCAAATATTCCTATAACTCAGGTTGGATTAAGTAATATTACGTTTAACATCAATACAAATGAATATAGTTTTTCTCATATCAACAGTGCACCGGTTGCAGCGGATGATAGCGGATCAACTGCAGAAGATACCGATTTTAATGTATCCAGCGCTACATTACTATCCAACGATACAGATATTGATAATGATCCACTATCATTGGTCTCAGTTTTCAATCCAGTTAATGGAACAGTTGTGTTGTCTAATGGTCAAATCACGTTTACACCAAGTCCAAATTTTTATGGCACAGCATCATTTACTTACTCAGTAAGTGATGGTTTCTTGTCAGATTATGGTCAAGTTGTAGTTAACGTACTCAGTGGAAATATAGGTATAGGTGTATCTGTGCCGATTGAAAAATTAGATGTTGCTGGTAGCATAAAAACTACAGGTGAAATAAAACCAAATGGTATAGGTGGTGCAACCAATCAAGTACTAACAAGTAACGGTGATGGTACAATGCACTGGGCAATCCCTGAAGCAAATTTTACACATTACATTGGTCAATTATACGGAGGCGGAGTAATAGTAGCTTTATGGAAAACTGGTACAGAAGAGCATGGATTAATTGTTTCATCAGTTGACTTAGGAGAATCAATCTTTAGCAATATTTCAAGTACAATTGGTATGACATCTCAAAGTAGAAGTAATGGTATAACTAATACAAATTCAATAGTAAACCAGACTGGTCATACTACAAGCGCTGCTCAAATGTGTTTAGATTATATTTTTGAAGGATTTAATGATTGGTATTTGCCATCTAGTTGGGAAATGAATCATATTATTAAAAATGCACAAATAATTAATGAAGTTTTGGGAACTACTAATGGAATAAATGAAAGTCAGTTTTCAGAATATTGGAATTCAACGGAATACGAAAGTGCAGGTATATCTTATGGCGGAAGTGCTGATTTTGTATCATTAACAGTTGGCAATCGACCAAAGTCCACCATACTTAAAGTGAGGGCAATAAGGAAATTTTAAAGTTTGCTAATTAGGTATAATATGAGTGCATAAAAGATAAAGAAATTTAAACCGAATCATTAAATTCCCTTAGAATCATAAGTATATCATTATGCTCCATCGTCTGCTTCTTCCATTCCTTTTGATAGTCAGTGTGCTGTCCCAAATCCAAGCACAGACATCACTCATCCCGATCTCTGGGGCTGATGGTGAGTTTACCGTCACGAGCATTAATGGGTCGCAAGTATTCCAATCCAATGGGTCAGCAGGCAATTATCAGCCCTACATCTACCTTAGATCATCTGAAAATGTACAAAACCAGACAGTTTATGTCGAGCTGACTATGATGGATATCGGCTATGGCATGGTCGGTATGGAGTATAATTCTTCCAATCAAGATTATCAAAATATCAATGGCAAAAATGCTTTTCTATTAGACCAGAAAGGCACAAAAACCATGGTATTCGAGCTTAAAAATGCATTTTTCAGACGTGCACAAAACCTTGGTGCAGACTTGAGGATCTATACACAGACATCCATTCAAAAACATTTGATAAAAGCAGTTTTATACAAACAGCCTCCCTCAATATGGAAAGAATACGACGAAAATTTCTTTGGTATTTATACAGGAAGAAAGTACCAAGGTACGGATAAGATAAACGCTACTACCATTGATGGCAAAATAATCTGCGGCTACCAAGGTTGGTTTAGATGTCAGGAGACTTGAGCAATAATGGATGGGTGCACCATTTCCGAGATCAAAGCATTGATAAGCCTACCATAGAATTTTGGCCAGATATGAGTGAATATACCGCCGACGAAAAATACCCAGTACCGGCATGGACATTGAAAGATGGCCAGCCAGCTACTGTGTTTTCATCTGCCAACAAACGGACAGTGCTCAGGCATTTTCAATGGATGCAAGCCTATGGCCTCCACTGTGCCGCCGTACAGCGATTCGTGGCAGGGCTTTATCCTGATCAACCACACGAAATCTATCGAATACCGGCCTATGCCCGTGAAGCTGCCAATAGGACAGGTAGAGCTTATTACATCATGTATGATATGACAGGTATGAATCCTGACGATATAGTCACCATCATGGCGAGAGACTGGCATATCTTGATAGACAGCATGCACATCACAAAGGATGATAGATATTTGCATCATGGTGGCAAGCCCATCGTAGGTGTTTATGGATATTTCCCCAATCGCTTTTCAGAACAAATAGCCCATCAAATAGCTGAAATTTTCAATAAGCCAGGATACGAAGCGCACATCATAGCTTCTGGCGAACGAGTCAATGATGCTAATCCATCTTGGAATAGTATATATTCAGATTTTTTGGCGTACTTCCCTTGGAATGTAGGAAACTACACCAGTTCTGATCTGAGCCTGGCATTTGCTCAAACTCAACAATGGCAGGATGAAAAATCTATTTTGAATGAATATGGATCAAGGTTTGTTCCTTTGGTCTTTCCTGGGTTTGCTTGGGACAATCTGATGACCAAACCACCAGGCACTACCAAGTTTGGCAGAAGGAAAGGGGAAGTCTTATGGACGCAAATCAATGATGTGGTCAATATCGGCGCTAAGACAGTATTTTTAGCTATGTTTGATGAGATGGATGAAGGTACCTCAGTATTCAAAATAACCAACAACATTCCTGTCAATCATTATTTTAGTGACAATGAAGGTCTGTCATCAGATTTTTATTTGAATCTTACAGGATATGCATCATCCATCTTAGCAGGAGAAAAGACACTTCCCGCTACTCAACCCAATTTTGAAGCCTTGAGCCAGCCATCAATACCTGATAACATCTATCCAAAACACCGAGATACGGTATCCAATTTGAACCCAACATTACTATGGGCCACAGCCATTCATAAAAGTGGTATCCAAGCTTACCAAGTGAAACTCGACGGTCAGATATTTTCTACAAACCTGAATACAGCATGGCCAACCACTTTGCAAAAAGGCTGGCATACTTTCTCTATCAGGGCAAAAAACAACTTGGGCAATTTTGGTGGGTGGTCAGAAGCCAATGACTTTTATATCACAGGTTCGAGTGCCGTTGATGAGTCACAAGTAAAACCAGAGATTCATATTTTCCCAAATCCAAGTGCTGGATTAGTGCATCTATATAGTGAGTCTCTTGCGCCAGACAAATACGAACTATTTGATATGACAGGTAATTTGCTTGCATCAGGCATTTTGCTAAATGACAAGTTGACCACTCTTGATTTTTCAGAGTACATACATAGTACTCATTTAGGCATGCTTAAATTAACTGACGCTCATAGTCGATACGTCGTGAAGAAATTGACTTTCATTTACTAACAAAAGTAATTCTCATCTTGTCAAGTTTTGCAGTATCATTTATTCCATCATCACAACAATTTGTCACACTCGAGGTGATCAAAATCTAAAATCAATTTTAAAATGAAACCATCAAATGTTCAAAAATCAATTTTTTCTTGTTGCCTAATGGCTCTTTTGACACTCATTATATCAGGAAATATCTCAGCCCAATCTGCTAATAGTAACTGTACCAGGCCCGCTCTACCCAAAGAAGCCACCAAAGAAAATATGAAACAATACAATGAAGCTATGGCTCAGTACACATCTTGTCTAAAAGCTAATAATGTTGCCAAAAAAGTGCAGCGCGATGAAGCAAGAAAACAAAAAGAAGCGAATAAGCTACAAAAACAAGAGGAAGAAAAGTCAAAAACTCCCAAGGAAAAAACACCTAGATCAAATACGAGTACGCCATCTACACCACAAAACTCAATTACTCCACCCGACAACACCATCACGCCTTCTGCACATCAACAAAATACCCAAACAGAACCAGACAAATACGAACGCGCCAGACAGCAGGATCAAGCCGAAGCTGAGCAGAGAAGACAATTGCAAGAAGAGCGAGCAGCCAAAAGAGAGCGAGATAGGGTAGAACGTCAACAAGCCCGTGAAGCCCGAGCAGCACGAAGAGCAGCTAAAAGGAGATCTTCAACACCATCTTCTTCAACACCTGAAAACAGTGTAAGCCCAAATTGATTCGTCATCCCATCGCTGCACCATCTCACACTTTGTATGATCAGGCTAACACCTCATCATTACAACTTGTCATACTATGCGTGATCACCTCATCATAACATCGCCAAATCATTTCAACAAAATTATCACATCATCATGTGACAAGAGAAATTTCAACACTACCACACTTCACTACAACTTTGCAATGAATTTTAAAATGAAAATATCATGAGCAAGTTATTTGTGTTGGTTTTAGTCTTAATGTCATTTGGTGCTTCTGCTCAGAATGTGGGTATCAACAACACCGATCCACAGACAGCATTGGATATAAGTGGCAAATTGAGAATTAGGTCTACAGGTTTTGATGTAACAGCTGGTGGTACCATCACTTTACTCAATTCTGGTACATCGTATTATTCCCTAAATGGCAACCCTGGTTCAGATTTTACAGTAGTCCTTCCAGCTGGAGTAAAGGTACCTTTTTGGTTGTAGAAAATGCAACTTATGATGGATACTCTGCCAATGTAACAGGTCTAACTTCAATTTCGCCTGGAAAATCAAAATTATTTATTTACGGAGATACTGGCTGGGTATTGGCTCATGAGTCAGAAGAGTCCCAGCTCGCAAAAATCACCGAAGGTGGCAATACAGGCTGGCGACTACTTTCCGAAGACCCAATTGATCACGGGAATATTGGTCAAAAGGCATTGGATTTATCAGTTTCTACCTTGGGTGCCAATAGTATTTATGGCGCAACGGGTGAATATGCTGTGGCTCTAGGAAGAGATGTTATATCTGAAGGTGAGAGCGCTATTGCCATAGGTAAAGATGTGAAAGCAAATGGATTGGCTGCTACTTCGTTGGGATCGGGAAACGAAGTGAATAGTGATTATAGTACCGCCTTGGGTAATGATAATGACATCAATACATCACATGGTGCTGTTGCTATAGGAAGTAACAATGAATTGAGCAATGCAAATAATAGTACGGCCTTAGGTAGTGCCAATATTGTAAACGCTAATGCAGCATCTGCCATTGGTGAGTCTAATACCGTATCAGGCATCGCAGCCACAGCTATAGGATCTAACAATAACACAGAGGGCGATTATGCAGCAAGTATTGGATTTGCAAATGCTGCAATCGGAAACAATTCTCTTGCAATCGGCAATAGCAATGCAGCTTCGAATGAAAACGCGATAGCTATGGGAAATGAAAGTGAAGCCTTGGGTGTGACCACCACCGCAATGGGCACGTCATGGGCATCAAGTTTTTTATCTGTATCCATGGGACGGTACAGCGATACGATCGTCGGCTCCAATAGAAATACTTGGGTAGATACAGATCCATTACTTACACTTGGCAACGGATCGAATTATACCAACCTAAAAAATGCCATGACCGTTTATAAAAACGGCACGCTACAATTAGAAAATCATACCACCACTCCTGCCAATAGTACAAACAAGTTTTATGTCCAAAATAATGAACCATACTTCGGTACATCAGGATTAAAATCACAACTCGAAAAGATCACAGAAGGCGGTAATACTGGATGGAGATTGGCTGGTAGAAACCCAAATAATTATGGGGATATTGGTATTGGGGCAATAGATTTTTCTCATTTTGCTTTTGAATCTACAGACAGAGGAGCCACAGGTGAAAAATCAGTAGCTATGGGAGTTGGAACGAAGGCAACACATTTTGCATCTACTGCCATGGGAGATGCTACTACTGCCAGTCAATTTGCTGCCACTGCATTAGGACACAATACTACTGCATCAGGAGAAAGCTCAACTGCTATGGGCAGGCAAACTACAGCGAGTGGACTTAACTCAACTGCTATGGGTTGGGGATCGACCGCTGGTGGCCATAGCTCAACTGCTATGGGTTGGGGAACGATATCAAATAATGAAGCTTCAACTGCTATTGGCAGGCAAACTACAGCGAGTGGACTTAACTCAACTGCTATGGGTTTTAATTCAACTGCATCAGGAGAAAATTCAGTAGCTATGGGTTTTTTTTCGACTTCATCTGGACACACTTCACTTGCAGCCAATAACTCAACTGCAGCTGGACATACTTCACTTGCAGCCAATAACTCAATTGCAGCTGGCTTAAGATCGGGTTCTTTCAATCAATCTCAAGCGCTTGGGGAGAATTCTTTCGCCACAGGCAATGGTCATGTCGGTAGCACTGGTACAAACGCAGCAGGGATAGCTGGAGGTGGTGCTTTTGGGGTAAATGCTTCTGCTCTCGGTGAAGGCACCCATGCGTGGTCTTTTTCTTCTACATCTTTGGGCAGGTACAATGACGGATTTCAATCCACATCAAATACCAATACTTGGGTAAACACTGATCCTCTATTCATCATTGGCAATGGTACATCAAACACAGATAGAAAAAATGCCATGACCGTATATAAAAACGGTACGCTACAATTAGAAAATCATACCACCACACCAGCTAATAGCACCAATAAATTTTATGTCCAGAATAATGAACCCTATTTCGGTACATCAGGATTAAAATCACAACTCGAAAAAATCACAGAAGGCGGTAATACTGGATGGAGATTGGCTGGAAGAGACCCTAATAATTATGGGGATATTGGTAACAATGCTGTTGACCTTTCATATTCATTAGATCCTACATCTCAAAAAGGTGCTATAAATACAAGATCTTTTGCTGCAGGTTATGAAACAACTGCTGGTGGCCCAAGTTCAACAGTTATGGGAATTTTTTCAAGTGCGGAAGGTGATCGCTCCACTGCATTTGGTAATCAAACAACTGCATTCGGGGCAAGTTCTACAGCCATGGGCAATAATACAAAAGCAATAGGTGCAAGTTCTACTGCCATGGGTTATAATACCAAGTCCCTTGGCGATTATGGGGCTGTTTCCATGGGACATTTTTCCACAGCTGCTGGAGATGTGAGCTTTGCTATGGGTGATAATGTAGTAGCCAAATCATATGAGTCAGTTGCCTTCGGAAGATATAATGATTCTATTGCCACATCCAATCCCACATCTTGGGTTGATTCCGACCCTCTCTTCATCATAGGCAATGGAACATCTGATACAGATAGAAAAAATGCCATGACCGTTTATAAAAATGCCAATACAGAGATCAGCGGATATACTAGATTAGGCTTGGCATCGGAAGGTGCTCCTATCATCAAAACCAAAAAAATCACTAGTACATCTCATGCAGACCACAATGGTGAGCAATCAATCTCTCATGGTCTTTCTGCATCAAAGATACTTTCTGTCAGCGTCCTCATTGAGTGGAATACCAATCAATTTGCGCCACCAGCGTACTCGCAGAGCGCCAATCTTTTGTACAATTATTATATTAATGATGGTAATATTGTCATCAGAAATGATACACCCAGTGGCAATTGTTTGATATGTAATAAACCTGTCAAGTTATTTATCACTTACGAAGAATAAAGATACTCAGAGCATGACATGCTTTGCGTGATTAGCGCGACTTGTCTCGATTTGCTTAATTTTCAAATCAGTACATTTTCAAATCAGCACATTAAATCTTTACCACCATGAGAAATTTTTTAATCTTGTTTTTGTCTGTGCTCAGTATGACCATTACGGCTCAGAACCACCATTTCTATCATCGGTACAGCTACCCAACACAATGACTGGAACACCGATGTCACCATGACGGAGACATTTGCAAGTTCTGGCATCTGGACAGCGACGATACCTCTGTATGCAGGTACCACCTTTGGGAGTCCTAATGCTGTAAAATTCAGACAATCAAACACTTTGGCCGTCAATTGGGGAGACAATGATAATGCCTATCCTATGGGCACAGGTGCCCAAGATGAAGCCAACATAGAAGTACCAATCACTGGTTACTATGTGGTGACTATCAATACCTCCACCGGGGCTTACAGCTTTGCACCAGCCACTGATATCTTATATGTGGATGTGGATGCCAGTTCATCTTTGGGTTACAATGATGGTCATAATTGGGCACATGCATTTGTCTCCTTGCAGTCAGCCTTAGCACTGGCACATCAATTTACAAGCATAGATGAAGTCTGGGTCGCCGAGGGCACCTGCAAGCCATCAGCCTATCCACATGGCTGTTCTGGCTGTGCTTCAGCACGTGACTATACCTTCCATCTCCGTGATGGACTCAAAATCTACGGCGGCTTTGCAGGTACGGAGACATCTATCGGAGCTCGAAATATCGCTGCCCATCCCACCACCTTAAGTGGCGACTTTGATGATAATGATGTGGTGATAGGTAGCGGAGCTACACTCTCCATCGCAGGCAATGGGGAGAATGCCCACCATGTAGTGCTGGCCGTAGCACCAAGTAGTGGTGGTATTGGTGTGACGGTAGATGGATTTAGTGTGACTGGAGGAAATGCTTATGGTAGTTCTTCAATCCAAATAAATGGAATTGGTATTTTTAGAAATGATGGCGGTGGGATAAATATATCATACGGCTCTAATACTCTATCCAATAATAATATTAATGGAAATCATGCAGGTGCTGGTGGTGGTATTTTTACCTCAGAAGGCACTAACACCCTTAGCAACAATACCATTTATGAAAATTATACAAGTTTTGGTGGCGGGATTAGAACATCATTTGGCACAAACACACTGACCAACAATTCCATCTTGGAAATCATTCATATCGTGGCGGCGGGATTTATACATGGCTTGGTACCAACACCCTGACCAATAATACCATTTATGGAAATTATGCTGAATTTGGCGGCGGCGGGATTTGGACCCATTCTGGCACTAACTCCTTAAAAAACAACATCTTTTGGTCCAATCAAAAAACAGGAAGTAATACTGACACAGGTGCAGACTATGAAAATGATCCAACTGCTCCTCCTCTTTCTACTAATACCTTTACAAACAACATGCTCCAGCTTGCCAATAATACCACCAACTATCCTACTACCGGTGGCACTACATACACCAACAACATCTATGCTACCGATCCGCTATTTGTAAACCCTGCTGACCCTGATGGTCCGGACAATCTCCATCCCACAACAGATGATGGGCTTTCTGTCACACTGTGCAGCCCTGCGATCAATGCTGGCACGCCTACAGGAGCACCAACCGAAGATATTACTGGGGCGACTCGACTATCTAATCCCGATATCGGAGCTTATGAAAATAACCCATCGGTAGTATCCATAGTCTATGTCAAACACAATGCTACCGGACTCAATGATGGCACCTCATGGGCCAATGCCTTTACCTCACTCCAGTCTGCCTTGCAAGCAGCCCACACCTGCTATAGCATAGACGAAGTCTGGTCGCCGAGGGCACTTACAAACCATCCGCCTATCCACACGGATGTACAGGATGTGCAACCAACAGGGATTTTACCTTCCATCTCCGTGATGGACTCAAGATCTATGGTGGCTTTGCAGGTACGGAGACATCCCTAAGTGCACGAAATATCGCTGCCCATCCCACCATCTTAAGTGGCGATTTTGAAGATAATGATGAGGTGACAGGTAGCGGAGCTACACTCTCTATCGCAGGCAATGGGGGAATGCCTATCATGTGGTGCTGGCACTAGCACCTGAGATTGGTGGTATTGGTGTGACCATAGATGGATTTAATACTACTGGGGGGAATTCGGATGGTGCTGCTACCATAACAGTGAATTCTCAAATTGTTTTCAGAGGAAGCGGTGGTGCAATTTACACAGATTTTGGTACCAATACCCTAACCAATAATACCATTTATGGGAATAATGCAGATCATGGTGGTGGAATTAGTACATCTAATGGCACCAACACTCTGACCAACAATACCATTTATGAAAATAATGCAGATCATGGTGGTGGAATTAGTACATCTAATGGCACCTACACTCTGACCAACAATACTATTTATGGCAATAATGCAGTGAATAATGGTGGTGGAATAAGTACATCTGATGGCACCAATGCCTTGACCAATAATACCATTTATGGCAATAATGCAGTGAATAATGGTGGTGGAATTTTTACTTGGAATAGCACTTGGACTGGCACTAACACTTTGACCACCAATAATATTTATGAAAATAGTGCTACAAATGGTGGTGGAATCTTTATTTATATTGGATACAATACAGTGGTATCGAAAAATGTTATAAATTATAATACTGCCGAATTTGGCGGAGGAATATTTGTATATGCTGGGGGATCTAACACAATTGAAAACAATTCACTACACAATAACATAGCAAATGAGTACGGGGGCTTATATATTTATTATAGTTATACCAATACTATTGTCAACAACACATTTTATAACAATAATTCCATAGAAGAAGCAGGAGGTGCACTTTACACTACATCTGGCTCAAATCAAATTTACAATAATATTTTTTGGAATAATCAATTCAATGGCAATGCTACAATTGCAGGAGCTGACTATGAATATGGTGGGGAAGCCAGTGCAAATGATTTTAGGAACAACATGCTACAATTACCCAACAATACCACCAACTACCCAACTACAGGCGGCACTACCTACACCAACAACATCTATGCTACCGATCCGCTATTTGTAAACCCAACTGACCCTGATGGTCCGGACAATCTCCACCGAACTGCCGATGACGGGCTATCCATACAGCCATGCAGTCCGGCTATCAATGCCGGCACACCTACTGGAGCACCAACAGAAGATATTACTGGGGCGACTCGGCTATCTAATCCCGATATCGGAGCTTATGAAAATAACCCATCGGTAGTATCCATAGTCTATGTCAAACACAATGCTACCGGACTCAACGATGGCACCTCTTGGACCAATGCATTTACCTCACTACAGTCTGCCTTGCAAGCAGCCCACACCTGCCCTGGCATAGACGAGGTCTGGGTCGCCGAGGGCACCTACAAGCCATCCGCCTATCCACACGGATGTACTGGCTGTGCTTCAGCACGTGACTATACCTTCCATCTCCGTGATGGACTCAAGATCTATGGCGGCTTTGTAGGTACGGAGACATCCCTAAGTGCTCGAACTATCGCTGCCCATCCTACCATCCTGAGTGGCGACTTCATTGGTGATGATATAGTGACAGGTAGTGGCGCTACACTCTCCATCACTGGTAATAGCGAGAATGCCCGCCATGTGGTGCTGGCAGTAGCACCTGAGATTGGTGGTATTGGTGTGACCATAGATGGATTTAGGGTGACTGGAGGAAATGGAGGTGGTGGTATAATATCTGTGAGCGGAGTCGAAATATTTGGAAGTAGTGGCGGTGGACTTGCAACATATTTTGGTGATAATAATATATTTAATAGCGTTATTACTGGAAATAATGCACCAGCTACTGGTGGCGGAATGTATAATCATATTGGCATCTACAACATTTCTAATAATATCATTTATAAAAATATGTCTCATCATGGAGGTGGATTGACAAATTACCATTGCACATCCAACTTGAACAATAATACAATTTATGAGAATAATTCATCTGCAACAGGCGGTGGGATAGATATTAATTATAGTACAAATACTTTAACTAACAATGTATTTTTCGAAAATTTTTCTCTTTATGGAGGTGGAATTGATGTTGCATTTAGTAATGCTACCATGATCAATAATTCAATCTTTAAAAATGTAGCAGCACATCAAGGTGGAGGGATAAGTTCTTGGCAAAGCAACTGTTCCTTTTCAAATAATACCATTTATAAAAATAATTCTAATGAAAAAGGAAGCGGGATTTATACAACTTATGGAAACAACACTATACAAAATAATATCTTTTGGGCAAATCAAAAAGGCGGAAATACCACAGTCGCTGGAGCTGACTATGAAAATCATTCATCGAATCCATCTACGAATATCTTTGAAAATAACATGCTCCAATTACCCAACAATACCACCAACTACCCAACTACAGGCGGCACTACAGCAATAATATATATGCTCGAGATCCGCTCTTTGTCAATCCAAGCGACCCTGATGGTACAGACAATATCCATCGCACTGCTGATGATGGACTGGCCGTACTATCCCGCTAGCCCTGCCGTGGACAATGGTACAACCACAAGGCACCCGTCGAGGATATCACTGCGGGTCTGCACGGAGTACCATGCGATATCGGCGCTTATGAAGTAAGCTGTAGCCCTACACTGCCGATCACCATATATCTATCGGGCAGCAACGCTGTAAGTGTCTTATGGATATACCGAGATCAATACCTTTGCAGGAGACAAACTTACTCTCGAAGCTTGGGTGAGTGCCACGACACTACAACCTATTTACTGGCAAGGGAGCGTAGTTTCCAAATCATCTCAGGACCCTGATCCACCTTATACATCCAATGGTTTTGATCTCCGTATGGGAGCCAATGGCATAGACTTCAATCTGGGTACGAATTCAGGGTTTCAATCTGCTCTTTATACCTTTACTCCACAAACGCATCGCTGGTATCATATTGCGGGAGTCTTTGATGGTGATTCCCTGCTACTATATTTAGATGGTCAGAGAGTAGCTGGCTTAGCATATACAGGTACTTTCAATAACAATACTGAGCCTCTTCATCGGAGATAACGGTACATGGACGGGCAGGCATTTCCATGGTCGTATAGACGAGGTCAAGGTGTGGAATCGAGCACTCAAGTACCAGAGCTTTCATATTTAGCCGCCATACACATTGTAATCCTTATGGCTTGGTGGCCTACTTCCAGTTTAATGAAGATGATGATAATGATGAACCTATCAATTCGGCTCCTGATGCATAGCTCCTAAAGACGGAACTTATCTGGGCGATAGGAGTTGTGCAGGAGTGGAGATGCTGGCTTCCCACATCACAGATCTATGTCAATGCATCTGCTCTCAAAATTGAGTGACGGCTCCTCCTTGGTCACAAGCACTCAAGACTCTGGATGAAGGTATCGTGGCATCTCATTACTGTACAGCTATAGACAAAATGCACATTGCTGAGGGGAAGTTATATACCAACATACAAACCTTTTGAAATGTGGGTGGGCAATAAAGGTCGAGAGATTTCCACTCCAAGCAAGAGAGACGCTACCTTTCATGTACGGGCAGGACTTGAAGTTTTGGGTGGATACGATGCAACTATAGGTGTTAGAAATCCTAAATTATTTGCCACAAATATCAGTGGCGATATCAATGATACTGGAGATCCTGCCTTTGACCTTTATCATGTAGGTATGATGGTATATAAGAATTCCTGGGATATCAATGACACTACAATAGTTGACGGTATCAATTTCAAGGATGGTAAGGAAGAAGTCAAAACATCATCATTGACCATTAATGGAGAGCCCATCCAACGTGACAATGGTGGTGGCATGTACATCCACGGTGGACGAAATCGCATCAGCAATTCATTGATAAAAATAAACAAAGCAGATACCAAAGGTGGCGGTATGCATGCCACAGGTTTTGAACATGTAAGCATCAAAGCCAACCACTTTGACCAAAATGTGGCAGATGAAGGTGATGGTGGTGGAGCATGTATCATAGCTACTGGAGCAGGATCTGTATTAGCAGAAGGCAATCTTTTCACTCAAAATACAACTGACCAAAGAGGTGGAGGAGTGTATCAAGCCATTGGTACCAACCCATCAACATGGACTTCCAATATGTTTTATGACAATGATGCAGCAGGTTCAGCGAGCAAAGGCGGCGGCATGTACAACAATACATCTACGGCCATTACCATGAAAAATATGGTATTTTCTCACAACACTGCAAATTCTGGTGGAGGATTGTACGGAGATAAAAGTAATGAAACAGTGACAAACTGTACATTCTCAAACAATGTATCGAATTCAGGAGATGGCCATGCCTACTATTGGGAATCTAATAATGGGGCTGTAATCAGAAACTCCATTTTTGCTGAAAGTAATGCTATCAATATTCCAAATCCTGCGATGTCCAATAGCATTTATCAGCCTGGATCTACAAACTGTACTTTTTGTCCTGGTAGTAATGGTTCTGTAAGTGCCAACTTCTTGGATGGAAATGATCCTGATGGTAATGACAATATCTTCATGACGGATGATGATGGTCTCACTCTAAAAAGTGTTTCCCTTGGTCTGGACAATGGCAATAATACTTACATAGGCAGCACCAATACTGACATTAAAAATGGATATCGGATCTTAGGGACGATAGATATTGGAGCTTATGAAGGTGTGCAATGTAGCTCATTGCCGACTATTCTATATGTGGATGCATCGAGGCCAGTCAGTGGAGCAGGAGATGCATGGATATCTGCATTCAAAACACTCAATGAAGCATTGTATATCGCTCATAAATGTGAAGGTGTAGAAGAAATCAGAGTAGCAGCAGGCACCTACTACCCATCATTTGCACCATTTAACATGAATGCAGACAAGATCGGCTTTGCCGTGAGCACACCTTATCCGGCTGACAGGACATTCCACATCCGCAGCGGCTTGGTGGTGAAAGGTGGATACGCTACAGGTGGAAGTACCACTCCTGACCCTGAAAATAACCAAACTATTCTCAATGGCAATCTAGGTTCGGGATCAGAGGCACACCATGTGGTTGTGATGGATTATGCTTCCCATTGGGCTAATACCTCAGATCAGGGAAAATTAGAAGGCTTTTTCATTAAAAATGGAAAAGAAGCGACTTATGCATCTTCTATTACCATCAATGGCAATTCTATACCACGTGACAAAGGTGCAGGACTCATCAGTATCAACGGCAATGGATACAGCTTGGCTTCGTTGGATATTTATTCTGTCACCGGAGATAGCAGTACCAAAGGCATCTATCATGTTAGTGGCTCTGCTACTATTTATAACGTCAAGACAGCAGGATTAGAAGCAGCAGCTGGTGATGTGACCATTGATGGAACTGACAATGTCATCAATCAGGAATAGGTCTTTGTCTTTGTCTTATTCCAAGAGAACTCGTAATTTATTTTTTAATATTCACAACGCAATAGCTCACTGCAATAATGTGGGCTATTGTTTTTTTTGTCTTAACCAATAAATTCTACTTAACATATTCATCTGTTGGTTAAAAATGCAATGCAATGCCAAAGTCAAAAATGTATGTTTTACTTTGTTAGCTTCATAAGCAATTCCCGTAAGAAAATTATTAGATTAATCGATCTCAACTATCATCACTGAATTGATGTAGTAGTAAAAGTTAAAACTCATTGTTTATATATGCTCCAAAATATCACATCATCATGTGACAAGAACAGTGAGATTAGTGTTAAAAAAATGTCTAAATTTGCTTAAATTTTTGAGTAATGCCTGACATCAGAGTCTCCATTTATGAAGACAATACGGGACTAAGAGAAGTGATATCTAATATCATTGCAAATACAACTGGTTTTGAGCTTGTAGGTGCATACAGCAATTGTTTGGATATCATCGCCAACACTCGCATAAATTTGCCCGATGTGATACTAATGGACATAGACATGCCAGGCAAAACGGGAATTGAAGGTGTTCAAGAAATTAAACCTTTGTTTCCTAAGGTCGAAGTCATTATGAATACAGTTTTTGAAGATGATGATAGACTTTTCAAGGCATTACAAGCAGGTGCTACTGGTTATTTGTTAAAGAAAAGTTCATTGTCTGCTCTCCTTGAAAGTATAAAGGAAGTATATTCTGGTGGTGCGCCTATGAGTCCTGTGATAGCGAGGAAGGTATTGAGACTACCATTTGCAGATGGCAAATCCAATGCTGAAATCAATAACCTATCTGATCGAGAGATTGAAATATTAAAACTTCTTTCCAAAGGGTTGAGCTATAAAATGGTAGCAGCCGAACTTTTCATCAGCATTGATACCGTAAGAACTTATGTAAAACGTATTTATGAAAAACTCCATGTGCATTCAGTCACAGAAGCAATACACAAAGTATTTATTGATAAATAATATAAATAATTGTTATTAAAATCATCATTCAAATGAAGAAATTTTATTTAATCCTGTTCATGTTTGGTTTGATACAAAGCTATAATCATGCACAACAAGATTGTAAGAATATTGGTATGAACTTATATTACAACAAATACTGGTCAAGGGAGATGCCATTTGCTGATTTAACCAAACAAGCCAGTCAATGGTTAGACGAAGAATTGAAACCTATTGATTTGGATTCAGCTGAATTTGAAGCTGTAACTGGATACCCGTCAAAGATTCCTATTCATTATCAAGGGGAGTATATCAAATTGAAACGTATAGTTTGTCTTGATAATGGAGGCATTCACCCCTCTGGCGATTATGTCCTTAGTTTTGAAGGTAGCGGAGATGTGACAATAGAGGGTGAAGATATAGATAGTGAGACGATCATCAATACCAATAGAAAAGTATATGCCATTACTCCAAAGAAAAAAGGTGAAATAATTTTAGTCATCAATCATTCTGTACAAGACGACCCAGTCAGAGATATTAGTCTAATGTTGCCAGGCACAGATAAGGAAGCAGACCTTTTCAATCCTGCATTTTTAGAAAAATTAAGCCCATTTACCACTATACGATTTCTAAATTGGACTGAGACAAATTACAACACAATTGAGTCATGGAGCGAAAGAATACTTCCTGTGTACTATGACCAAAGTTCAACAAAAGGCGTAGCTTATGAATACATTGTAGCACTTTGCAATGTATTAAAAAAAGACTTATGGCTCAATACACCTCATGCTGCCAATGAAGCATTCATTGAAAATTTGGCAAAACTCATGCATGATAATTTGGATAGCGACTTAAATACTTTTTTGGAATATAGCAATGAAGTATGGAATACAAATCATAAGTCGTATTGGTGGGTGGCACAACAGGGTAGCAGCTTGCATCCAGATCATCAATATCAATACGCCTATTTTTCGGGAAAAATGTTCCAGACTTTTAAGAAGAATTTTACCAAAGGCAAGTTGACTCGAGTACTCTGTGGACAACAAGCTTGGTCAGATGTGATCTTTAGGTCTGCCAAAGGCATGGATTATTTCAGTTTTACTGATGATTATGATGCCATAAGTTGTACTGGCAATATATACTTGACAGATCAAGATCAAGTCAACGTGCGAAATTTAGGAAGTAATCTCAAACCTGAAGATGTACTTGCGATGCTTGAGAAAAATATGAATTCAGAAATAAAAACCAACATGGCCAAACATGTTCAGATTTCAAACATTGCTCAAAAAGCATTGATCTCTTACGAAAGCAGCCCTTATGCTTTAGTACAATACCCACAATTCGCGTCGCCACCGTCGTATGCTGCAGCTATATATGAGAGCATCTACCACCCAAAGATGAAGGAAATATATAGTAACTGGATCAAAACTTTATTTGATGATTTTCACCTAGATTTGATGATGGCTTTTGTTTTGGCTGATGATAATAGGTCGCATTATGGTAGTTTTGGACATTTGGATAACATTTTTCAGGAAACTCCATATAATCCAGCATATCAAGCTTTATTGGATGCTAGGTGTACTACAAGCATAGCGCCTGAAACCCGATTTGAAGATGATGTTATGATTTATCCAAATCCAGCATCGCCTAATACTACTTGCAGGGTGGCTACATCCCGATCTATAGATAAAGTCCAAATTTACGATATTTATGGTCATCTGGTTTCCTCCTATACTGATATAAATCTGTCAACACAGGATATCGATGTGAGCAAAATGAAAAGTGGAGTTTACCTTTTAAAAATTATATTGCAAAATGGCAATCACCACACATCAAAATTAGTTTTGGAATGATCCGAACATTTACACAATCCCATCCTGTCATCTAATCATTTGCATTATGATTTTTGCATAGAGACAAATTCTGTAAAACCATGTCAAGGTTGCGAGATATGGTACAAAACACTAAAACCAATAATACCGATCACAAGCATCAACCAATTGTCCCAACCTAAAATACCAACCTTTTTTGGTGATTTTAATTTCATACCCAATACAAAAACCAATGTCATCAAGATAGATAGCAAAGTGAGTAAATTATTTCCATTACCTGCACTCTCGATGATATTTTTACCTGTGATGATTGATGCAGGAAGGAATAAGACAGGAAGGAATCCATTTCCTCCGAAAATATCACTGATGATAGGTTGAAAATCTTTGTTTTTGACGAACTCCAATCCACTTGAAATTTCTGGCAGCGAAGTTACTAAAGCTAATATAGTAGCACCAAAAAACATGCCTGACAATTGAAAATGGTCAGCGATCGCATCGCTCGTATTCTCCAAAATAACACCAAAAAATAAAACTACAATGGATATCCCAGCCAACCACCACAATGAAGAACTTCTGCTATAACTGTGATTGTTGGAGGATGATGAAGGTTCACTTTTTGTTTGAAATTTTTTCAAAAAATACAAAGAAGCAAGCCATATCACTATTACCATCCAAATAGCCATTCCTGCGCCTAAAAAAGTGGAAACGTTTTTTGTCTCTCCACCATATAAACATAAGCCCAAAATTATAATCAATGCTGTGCCTTGAAATATGCCAGCCTTGGACGAAATAATGGTGGACAATGGTCTTGGATCTTTATTGGCAAAGTCATATAATATCAACAACATGGTCTGGATAGCTATCCCACCTAATAGATTGCCAGTGACCAAATCCACATTGCCTCGCAAAGAACCCGATACAGCGATAGCAATCTCAGGTAAGTTGGTTACAATTGACAATATGAGTGTGCCTCCAAAAGCATCTCCCAAACCAAACTCTGCATCTATGTATTCTACCACGTCTGATAGCTTATTGCAAAAGTACCAAATGGCTATACCAGAAATAAGGAAAAGGATGATTTGTAAACCAAAAGAAGATCCCATCATTAATCATTATCATTGAAAAAAAAAAACAACTTGTAAAAGTGCTACACACATTGTGTTTCACATCTTTATTCAAACATGTCACTATAGACAATTATGCAAATATAGTTGATATTCGTAAATTTTAATAGGTTGAGAGTGATAAGTTTTCCATTGAAATACTACAAATGAACTATTTTATTATTGACCAAAGTAGGTTAATTTTGCAGTAGTTATTTTTGTTGATTTTAGCAATATAGAAAATGGAATCAATCCAAGTCAATTTCTTAATTTCAAAATAAAAAGTTATGCATTTGCGCACATTTATCATTGGCTGTATTTTATTAAATTCTGCTTGTAAATCTGAACAAAATTCTGTAAATAAAATCTTTGCCCCATTTGACGAAAAGGTGGAAACAGCGGCTATTTTGGCAGTGATTCAGCAAGAAACAGACTGCTTTTTCAACGGAAATTATCAATGTTGGAGCAAAACATGGAGTCACCAACCGTATTGTATGCAAGCATGGAATAATAGCGATGGCACATCTGATGCAGCACAAGGTTGGGAGAAAATCAATGCACAAGCTAAGCATTGGATAGAAACTTATTATAAGAATGGTGACAACATCATCCATCCAGATGTCAAAAAATCAACACCTTTAGTTAAGTTTTTTAATGATAATTTGGCTTACCTCATTTGGAAGCAATACAATGCAGATCAAGAGAAAAAATATTATCGCATAAGTTCTGAAACAAGAATTATGGAAAAAGATCACGATGGTTGGAAAATTGTCAATGTTTCGGCTTTTTGGGATTCAGAAAAGAAAATTCATGCCGATAGTTTGCCTGCCAATCTGCAATAGAATTTTGCTCGTCTAACTAATTTGGTTACATTTAGATCGTTTGATTATTAGGTAGTATAGATATGACCTGATAGAAAATTATTTATAATAGTCAAATTATTTTTAGAATAACGCAATAAAACAGAACCTATATTCGTATTTTTATATAACTTTGCATTTCAAAGTGCTTTACATTATGGAACACAATCAATATCTTGATGATATCAAACATATAAGATCAATCATGGAGCGATCATCAAGTTTTGTATCTCTAAGTGGCTTGTCTGGTATCTCAGCAGGTGTAGTAGCCCTAGTGGCTTGTTTTGTTGCTTTTGGTATATTACATCACAGTAATGTAGACTATGTAGCAGGAAAATCCATTGAATATGGAACAGATGTCATCACACAATTGATATTATTATCAGTTGCAACTTTGGTTTTATCCATCATTTTGGCGATATTCTTTACAGTACAAAAATCAAGACGCATTAATAGGCCTATTTGGAATCATGTGACAAAACAAACATTGATAGCTTTAGCAATTCCATTAGTAACAGGTGGAATTTTTAGTCTTATTTTAGTTCTCCATCACTCAACATATTTTGTGGCGCCAACCATGCTGGTATTTTATGGGTTGGCCTTAGTATCTGCTGCGCGATATATGCCATCTGAATTGGTAGGCTTGGGCTTATTAGAAATAGTTTTGGGCTTGGTTTCATTGTATTGGGTGGGATATGGCCTAATATTTTGGGGTATTGGTTTTGGCATTTTGCATATTGTCTATGGTTGGTACATGCATAAAAAGTATAAGTAATCATGGCCAAGGAATTTGATATAGCACCACTCAATCGCGATTTCGAGAGTAGGGTAAGGCTGGGTATCATGTCTGTCTTGATGGTCAATGGTTGGATTTCATTTCTTGAAATGAAGCAAATGCTTGATCTTTCTGATGGAAATTTGGCAAGCCATGCATTGCAATTAGAACAAAAAGGATACTTGGAAGTTCGTAAAGCTTTTGTTGGTAAAAAAACAGAGACTTCTTATCGCATCACACCATTTGGAAATGTGTCTTTCAAGAAGCATGTTGATGCTTTGGAACAATTATTGAAAAGTGAATAATTTTTTTTAAATTATACTTTGTATTTCAAAGTACTTTATATTATTTAAAAACATTTAATAGTAATTATCATGGAACACAACACATCTAATGCGCAGCAACAAACGTCCTGGTTCAAAACAAAAGGGGCTCAGATCACGATAAAATTAATCATGATCATGGGATTGACAATATTTTTATTAATACCAAAATTTTCAATTTTGGCTCTTATTGAAGAGCGCGGACAGTATTATGATCAGGTCAATGATGATGTGTCAGTAGGATGGGGAGGCAAACAAGTGATCACGACTCCCGTTTTGGTGATACCTTATCGGACAATAGGAAAGCGTCAAGATGGCACTACTTTTCTAAACGATACCTACATGGTGGTGGCACCAGAATCAGTAAATATCGAAGGCACCATTGATACTACAAAAAGACATCGCAGCATTTATGAGGTGTTGTTGTACAAGTCAAAAAATCATCTGAAAGGAAGTTTCGACTTGTCCGACTTGGCAGAAAATGGTTTAGCTTTGGATATTTTGAGATTGAAGGAAGCATTCTTAGCTATTGGAATATCAGACCTGCGAGGTTTGGAATCTAAAGTGGAAATTATAGTCAATGGCACAAAACATACTACTAAAGCTGGGATGCAGAAGTTTCAATTCCAAAACTTGGTTTCACATAGTGATGAAGATCAAAGTACCGGTGGAACCATTCAAAATGGGCTTTCCTTACCTTTAGTGATCAATAGCGACACTAAGCAACTAGATTTTGAGCTGGATATTGACATCAAAGGTGGCCAACGCTTGACATTCTTGCCCACAGCCCAAAATTTAAGAGTGCATATCAAATCACCTTATCCTCATCCAATATTTGGTGGTTCATTTTTGCCAGAGCATACTACCAGCTCTCAAGGTTTTGATGCCAAATGGGCTATTTTAGAATACAACAAAAATCTTCCAAAATACAACAAAGATGCCTTGTCTTTAGTCATCAACGATGGTTCATTTCATATAGGCATCAAGCCCTTACAGAATCATTATCAATCCACGTATAGAGCAGGCAAATATATGATTTTGGTAATTTTCACTCTCATTTTTAGTTGTATTTTTGACAGATTGGTACAAAGAACTTCAGAGTCCATATCTTTCAGTACATGCTTTGATTGGATTTGCTATAGCACACTATTTTTTGTCCTCTTATTGTCGTTTTCGGAGGTAATTGGTTTTACCAAATCCTACTTATTGGCAACTACATCTACTACAGGCTTGACATTTCTGTATGGTATTTCAGTATTCAAAAATATCAAGAGTACCTTGAACGTTGTGGCATTACAATTAGGTATTTATGGATTTATATACACGATCTTAAGGATGGAAGAAACATCCTTGTTAGTTAAGTTCGATTATTTGTTTTGTAGTTTGCTCAAACCATGTGAATCAACACGTAAAATTAAATGGTATGAATCTGGTGATTCCTCTATATTGATGATACTAAAGTATTTACCATCCAACTATTGCATGATGTATTAATGCACCTTAAAAGGTTGTTAGTAGGAGTTGTAATTATCTTTTATATTTGTAAATATACGATTAGCAGGAGAACAAACAAATTCTCCTGCTAAACTTATTAATCCCAAGCGCTGATGACGCCTCCCATCAGCATAGCGCAGATACCCCAATATCCTACATTGAGGAAGATGTATTTCCAACTTTTGCGCTCAAATAGTGCATTGACAGCCATGATTGGGAAGAAGAGATAAAAATAGTCGTCAATAAACCATGAAACACACCATGTTTAAAGATTTAAAATTCTGAACCATACTTGGCCATAAAGTCTGTGAAATAAACATTGACTTCAAGAACCAGCTTGATCGACTCCTGAACCTTACCATACTGAATACACCCATTTGATGTACTACAGCAGGCAATAATCTCTGACCAACATCATACTAAACAATAAAGCTAAGCCATAGATAAGACCCATATTTGCTCCTTGGATCTTTTCAAGACTCATATCTGCCTCTTTCATCCATAATTTTCCAAATAGTGGTCCATACCAAATGGCACACCTAACAACGGAATCAATCCCGATCCCAAGATGGCTATCCAATTAAAAGTGAACATATTAAAATTTGTTTTGATTTATGCAAAGTTATGTCATATCCACATACCTTGTATATTGAAATTGGATATTTAATGCGAAAAAAATAGTTTTGCTTTGTACACACTTCAAATCTTTTCACTTACAAAACAATAAATAAAATATTTTTTTTCTAAGAAGGAACACCAGCTCCAAAATTTCATAAAACAAGGTGTATAAAGGTACAGAGTCGTAACTCTGTCTCTGAAATATTATAGGTATTACTGAAAAAGTACAATTAGTTTAGAAACTTTTTATTAGGCCGGCATAGTCAATCATGTTTTTTTCGTATGCTTCGAGATGTTTGCAGACAAGATGGTAAGATTGCAAGGAATCTTCATGTTTTTAACTATTTGTTTCCCCATTTCAATAGTAGTCAATTCGTCATCTGTATTGTATATTAAAAGTGCCTTTTCTATATTCTTAATTTGTGCTGCAGCTCTGACATAATCATAATTTGGGTTGACATATTTGCTTATTTTCATTCCCAATTTTATCAATTTGTACAGTCTGTGATTTCTTTTTTTATAGTATGACAGATTGGTATCTAAGCAATTTTCAATGATGATTTTATTTAATATATTATTTGAGTTGGAGCTATAAGTGATTACTTGGCTAGCACCAAAGGAGATTCCATGGGCTACTATAGGTAAGTTTGGATATAGGCCTTTGAAGTGTCGGGCTATTATGTCTAAGTCTTCATCATATCTGAAATTGACAAATGGGCTTTCGCCAAACCCATTAAAATCAAAAATGACCACGTTCCAGCCCAGTCCTTTGTAAAGATCAGCATGACCACGTTTCAAATAGAATTGTCGAGCTTCAGCCAAATAAGGATGGCAAAGTATAACTAATCCCTTTGCATCAGGTTTGAAATTCTCCAAGACTACCAACGTTTTTGGTTGATAATTTAGAACTCTTTTGGTCCAAAATACTTCCAGTTTTTCATTTGGTATGAATTGCCTACCACGTGGCAAAAATAATTTGTGGAGCCAAGATTTTAAATATTTTTTCATCATATCAGACGACCTTTGATTATGTCATGTTTCATCTTAATGCAGCAGATGAATTGAATACACTTTGCTTGTCAAAACTTTAGTAAACAATGATTACACAAGTAAAGACACAAAGGTAACTAATAATCAACTTATATTTTTTTAAATCGAATATGAATTATGAAATTATATAAACTATATATTGTCAATTAGTATCGTATTTAAAAATATTAATACTTAACTATCAAATGATTATACATGGTAAGAATGAAATATAAATACAATTTTATATTTTTTATTTGCATAATAAGTTATACCTTTACACTTCCTTTCTGACCATAAAGTTTGTCGGGAAAGTCAACCGATTATTTTTAACCCAAATCCGATTTATATGAGTATAGACCATTACACGCCTATTCATTTCAACAAGAGGCATGCTCATGCTTCTCAATTTTTTTCTATCCATTTCGAACCACTGATTTTGAGTTTGTTGGTCTTGATTGGTTTTATTGGTTCCATCTATTTATTTGGACAGAAATTTGTAAGTGGAGAATCAAGTCAACTCACATCAGGCAACAGCAACGGAAGTCCTGTAGCTGCGATGGCTTCATTGTTTGCAGCTCCAGATGAAGAGGCTCCAGCCAATGCTTTTAATGATTATGTAAGCATTGAGAGCAAGGTGAAAGCTGGAGAGAGATTTACATTTCAGTTTCTTAAAGATGAAAAAGCATCGAGATTTGTGATGGAAATGGGTGACGGCGTCAGATTGATCGTCACTCAAAAGCAACTTTTGTACGAATATGCTGCACCAGGAGTTTACATCATCGAGCTCAAAGAACTCAAAGATGGGTTGCTACACATTATTGGTACCAAAAAGATCAAAGTTAAATAACAATACCCTTAAAATCAATCATATAGCCGATTGTCAATATTGATGTAGGACAATGATGTTTACACAACAATATTGGCGATTGGCTTTTTTATTTGAAAAAACTGGACTGATTGAACATATTTAACTAACTTTAGCTGCTACAATGCTTGTATAATATCGTATTGAGTCAGCACTATCAAGTCACCCGATAGGTCTTTGGCAATAACCGCAGGGATACTTTTGGTAATATACTTGTTGAGGTCTTTTACGGCCAAATCCGTTGATACAATGGAGAATGGTCCAGCCATAATCTCTGATACCTGTTTTTCGCTGTTGTGCAAAGGATTATGTAGAATAAATTCCAAAATATTACTTTCTGTAACCGATCCCTTGATGACATCGCCATCCATCACTGGTAGCTGCGAGATGTCCAAATCTTTCATCATTTTCAATACGGACTTTACACTTTCTGTAGATGCAACACTGATAAACTTCTTGTCTCTCTTTTTGGCTATTAGATCACTTACTTTTAGTTCACTTTCGAGAAATCCTCGCTCTCTCATCCAGTCGTCATTGTATAGTTTCCCTATATACCTACTGCCATGATCGTGAAACAAAATCACCACTACATCTGTTGGCTTGAGCTTGTCTTTCATCTGTAATAGACCAGCCAAAGCAGATCCAGCGCTATAGCCCAACAAGATACCTTCGTCTTTTGCCAGCTTCCTGGCTGCAAGTGCTGCATCTTTATCGGTCACTTTTTCAAAATGATCGATCAAACTAAAGTCCACATTCTTGGGGAGAATATCTTCGCCAATGCCTTCAGTAATATAAGGATAAATTTCTTTCCTATCAAATACTCCAGTTTCATGATATTTTTTAAAAACTGAGCCATAAGTGTCAATACCCCAAACCTTGATTTCAGGATTTTGCTCCTTGAGATATTTTGCTACACCTGATACTGTGCCACCAGTACCTACTCCTACTACATAATGAGTGATTTTACCATCCGTTTGTCTCCAGATTTCTGGTCCTGTAGATTCATAATGTGCTTGCCTATTGGACAAGTTGTCGTATTGATTAAGCCAAACAGAATTGGGTATCTCTTTGCTTAATTTTTCTGCAACAGAATAATATGAACGCGGATCATCAGGCTCCACATTGGTAGGGCAGACGATGACTTCGGCTCCCAAGGCTTTTAGCATATCTATTTTTTCTTTCGATTGCTTATCACTTGTAGTAAAGATACATTTGTACCCTTTGACAGCAGCGGCTATGGCGATTCCCATACCTGTATTGCCAGAAGTACATTCAATAAAGGTACCACCAGGAGTGATTTTGGCAGCTTTTTCTGCATCTTCTACCATTTTAAGAGCCATTCTGTCTTTGGTTGAATGTCCAGGATTGAAAGTTTCTATCTTTCCTAACACCAGACAAGGCAATCCTTCCACTACTTTATTGAGCTTGACCATTGGAGTATTGCCAATAGTTCTCTAAAATATTATCTGAAAGTCCATTTAATGAAATATTACTGATTATTTTATTTTGCAAAGGTATAGTATTTCATTCAATATTTTGTGTCATTTTGCTAAAGAATAGAGTGGAAAGTAATTCTCATGATGTGAAATAGTTTGCATTAGATAGCCAGTAAAATTGTTACAATCCTAAACTTGTGTTACCTTACAATGAAGTAGAATATTAATTATTGGTGGTACAATCTCTTTGGGCATTTTGCCTTATTTGTTAGGTACCATCATGTCATCGGTTTGATCTTCATCTTTAATGCCATCCATAGCTTGCACAGTTTTGTCCCAAAAGTCTTTGAATAGCGGTTTAATAGAGATAAATAATGCCTTACCTTTTTCTGGCAATGGTTCTAAAAGTGAATAAGTGATGGATGAAGCCTTCAACTCTTGGTTTTAACACATTAAGACTATTGACTAATCAAATACTGAGGCTCAAAATATATGCAAAAAAAGTGATTCCTTAGTAGTGCTCCACCAGCTATCTTATTGACAAAATTGATATTGACAGCTTCGAGCATATCCTCTAATTTTTTGCCAATATACCTGATCAGTGCCATCACACCTATAAAAGTGATAACGACACCTAATAAAAAGGTAACTGCTGGGGATGTTTTTATTATTTCTTGAAGTATATTGATCACTATTGGTGACAACTTTAGGGCAGCCAAAATACCTATCACCAATGAAAGTGAATCAAATATGGCTTTGATCAAACCACGCGTATAACCTAGATAAAAACCCAAAGCCACTACTATGGCTACTATTAAATCTAACAACATTTGTTCAAATTTGAGTGCAAAAATACAAAATGATATATGTTTTCAGACGAATATAAGACCAAAGGTAACAAATATTAGATTAGACTACCCAAAAAGTGTACCCGTAGTACTAGGAGGTACCTTTACCTATGTGTTTGTGGCTTTGGCTGTAGCCTTCTACCACGAGGAGTCCGCTACATAGCCTTCCATGATCAAAATGGTTCATGCACTTCTTCGATTGTTCCTGACTCTTCTCCACAGCAGTGGCTATTGTCGAATACCTACTGGTCCACCTTTAAATTTTTCTATGATTGTAGTTAAGATTCGATTATCCATCTCGTCAAGGCCATTTCTTTGAACCACATTTAATGCATCAAGTCCAAATCTGGCTATTTCTTGGGTCAATATGGCCATCACCTTTTATTTGTGCAAAGTCCCTAATCCTGCGTAAAAAGAGCATTGGCAATCCTGTGTACCTCTGCTCTTCGTGCCATTTCATTGGCACCATTTCATCAATTTTCACTCCCAATATTTCAGCACTCCTTGAAAATGATCTTTTTCAATGTTGAAACATCATAATAATCCAATAAAAATGATATTCAAATCGAGCTCGCATCGGTGCAGTGGAGCAAACCCATCCTAGTGGTTGCACCTACTAATGTAAAAGGATTCAAATTGATCTGAATGCTCCGCATTCGACCAGTGTCTATCATGATGTCAATCCTATAATCTTCCAGCCGAGTAAAGGTACTTTTCCACCACATTGTTGAGCCGATGTATCTCATCAATAAATAAGACGTTCTTCAAGACCTGTCAACAAGCCTGCCAAATCACCATATTTTTCGAGTACTGGGCCTGATGTAATCTTCATATTGGTCTCCAACTCATTGGCTATGATGAACGACAGTGTAGTTTTGCCTAAGCCTGGTGGGCCATGCAGCAGCACGTGATCTAATGCTTCTTCTCTTAACTTGGCTGCCTTGATGAAGATATTTAGGTTTTCTACGATTTTAGGTTGCCCATTAAATTCCAATAATTCTTTTGGTCTTAGGGCTTTCTCGACTTGCTTTTCTTCTGGCTTAAAATGTGCCTGAGTTGGGTCAAGGTTTTGATTCATTCTGTAAAAGCAACCTTATTAAGCAGAAAATGAAGTACCACAACCACAAGTTTCCTTAGCATTAGGATTATTGAACGTAAATCCTCTGTTGTTCAGTCCATCCAACCAGTCTATTTCCATACCCAATAAATATAAAGTATGCGACTTTTCAATAAAAACTTTAAAACCACTGATTTCATATACTTCATCTTTATCTTTTTGTATATCAAATCCCAATACATAGCTGAAACCAGAGCAGCCGCCTCCTTTGACGCCAATGCGCAAACCATGGTCATCATTAAGATTTTGCTCTTCAAAAATCCTTTTTAACTGATTGATAGCACCTTGTGTCAGTTGTACTGGTTGATTTTGTATGATTGTTTCGGTGGACATATTCTATTATTGATAAAATTTATTGCAAAAATAGTGAAGAATTTTTCTTTATATCTGATATTTACACAATATTTGAACTTTTAACAGTTGAAACACACAAATAGTTCTTTTTTCACTTGTGTAAGTTTTCTTTTTTTTTTGAGTAAATGACCTTTATGCAAAGTTTTTTAGAAATTTTAAAATATTCAATACCTGCACTTATCGTTTTTATCACTGTATTTTATCTATTTAGAAATTATTTAAACCAACAGTATAACCTTGAAGCACTGAAATTTAGACAATTGCAGAGTAAAGATATCTTTCCTTTGAGGTTACAAGCTTATGAGAGATTGATGATGCTTTGCGAACGCATTTCGTTGGACAATCTGAGCTATAGACTTTCACATCCTGATATGGGAGCCGAAGAATTGCGCAATGCTATGCTGATTGCCATCCAACAGGAATATGAGCACAATGTCACTCAGCAAGTCTATGTCAGCGAAAATCTGTGGAAAATCATTTATCTGGCCAAAGATCAGATGCAGGGTCTTATATCTGAAGTTCAAGGCAATACGCAGGCTGAGCTACTTCAATCAATAAGAATAAGATTGGCTCAAGCCAAAGCTGATCCTATAGCAATGGCCAGATCAGCTATCAGAAATGAAGCAGAAATATTAATGTAATTCTAATACGGATTTTATGGCAAGATATGTGATCATAACAGCTTTTATTATGTTTTTGGGCTGTACTAAGCAGTACCATTTGGCCGATGTCAAACCCAGAACTTACCGCATCGAGAAAGCATCATTTCCTGTTGATGTCAAGACAGCTGAGATCATAGAGCCTTATAAGCTACAGCTTGATGTTACCATGAATGAGGTGATTTCGTACAATGAATCAGAAATGGTCAAAGGAAAACCATCTTCGACATTGACTAATTGGTTTGCGGATGTATTGTTGGATGAAACTCAAAAATTGGTGGCAGATTCCTTAGATTTTGCTATTCAAAATTATGGTGGCATCAGATTAGGGTCTGTACCTAAAGGCAATATTACCGTTGGTAAAGTGTACGAATTGATGCCTTTTGACAATATCATGTACATCACAGAGATGGATGGCAATACTGTCCAAATGCTTTTTGATAAAATGGCCGAATCAGGTGGTTGGCCTGTGAGCAAGAATGTTTACTTTGAAATTGCCTTTGGGAAAGCAAAAAATATTCTAATTAAAAAGAAAACTCTCGACCCTACTCACATATATAAGGTAGCGATACCAGATTATATTGCCAATGGTGGAGACAATATGACTTTTATGAAAGGCCTGAAAGCCCACAATACCAATGCCCTCATTAGAGATATGATCATACAACATCTCAAAACAATGAAACAACAAAATAAAACCATCATTCCAGATAACGAAAAAAGAATCATTGAGTAATCATGGATAGAAGATCATTTATACGAAACACCACTTTTTCCAGTATTTTACTTACCACTGGAGCATTTCCTCTAATAGCTTCAGCCAAAGATCTAGATATCACCCGATTGACCATCTTGCATACCAACGATGTACATAGCCGTATTGAGCCATTTCCTATGGATGGTAGCAAAAATGAAGGTTTGGGAGGAGTAGCAAAAAGAGCTACACTTATAAAACGTATTAGAGAAGAACAAAAAAATGTTTTATTGCTTGATGCTGGAGATATGTTTCAAGGTACGCCATATTTCAATTTTTTTGGTGGCGAAGTAGAGATTAAACTTATGTCTGAGTTGGGATATGATGCTGGTACGATAGGCAATCATGATTTTGATGGCGGAATTGATGGCTTGGAGAGACAATTAATTCATGCCAATTTTCCACTTTTGGTATCCAATTACAATTTTGATAATACTATCATGAAAGGCAAAACCAAAGAATATAAGATTTTCATGAAAGATGGTTTGAAAATTGGCGTTTTTGGTGTAGGTATTGAGTTGAATGGATTGGTACCTCAGTCATTGTACAAAGAAACTTTGTATCATGACCCAATCGTATCAGCCGAAAAAATAGGTTTGCTTTTGAAGCAAGATGAAAAATGCGATTACGTAATATGCTTATCTCATTTAGGTTATAAATATGGCCCTGAAGAGAACAAAATATCAGATCATGTATTGGCAGAAAATACTAGTTATATTGATTTGATCATTGGTGGGCACACACATACTTTTTTGAAAGAACCAACGAGGCTCAAAAACAAAATGGGTAAAGCCGTTTTGGTCAATCAAGTCGGGTGGGCAGGTATTGTATTAGGTAGATTGGATATCTATTTTGAAAAAAATAAAAAAGGCACCTGTGTGACTTGCAAAAACTTACTTGTCAATACTGTTTCATAACTCTCTACATTGTCAGTAATTTAGTTATAATGATTATATGTATGATGTAAAATACTGTATTTTAATAGGATGTGAAGATGATATTTGATTATATATTGTATTGACAATGAGTTGTTTATGATGATAAAAAATATATGAAAATTCTTGTCATGATTCTTTTTTAAAAGAAAAAAATGTCTCACTTTTGCCCCACTCCCGAATTAACGATCCTAAAGTGAGAATGGATTTTGTGTGACATTCTATACGCTTGTAAAAAATGTATAGAAGAGAGGATGGCTTATTTTTATAACAATTATTTTTAATCATTAGAATGATAAAGGATCATCAACTGGTATGGGACAATTGTCTCAACTTGATAAGAAAAAGTGTTGATTCACAACCTTTTAAAACTTGGTTTGAACCCATCAAGCCAGTCCGTCTCGTAGGGGAAGTCATCACCATACAAGTACCAAATAAATTCTTTTATGAATGGTTGGAAGAGCATTATGTTGATATTTTAAAGAAAGCTATAAAAAAAGAATTAGGATACAATGGCAGGTTAGAATATCAGATAATGGTTGAAAATCACAGGAAAATTGGCAGTAATAAACTGGCAGAGGTACCACCTGTTGCAATCACTGAAAGCCCAGATGCTAAGTTTCTAAACCCATTTGTTATTCCAGGTATCCAAAAGATTAAAATAGAGTCGCAACTCAATGAAAATTATAAGTTTAGTACTTTCATAATGGGCGATTGTAATAAGTTTCCTGGGTCAGCAGGTGTCGCAATTGCCAAAAAACCAGGAGGTACCGCCTTCAATCCTTTAGTAATATATGGAGGTGTTGGACTTGGCAAAACACATCTTGCACATGCTATAGGCAATGAGATCAAGGAGCAATATATTGAAAAGCAAGTCTTGTATGTCACTACCGAGAAATTTACAAATCAAGTAATTCAGGCTATAAAAAGCAATAGTGTCAATGATTTCTTCAATTTTTACCAAATGATTGATGTGTTGATAATTGATGATATCCAGTTTTTATCTAATCGCCCCAAAACTCAAGAGATATTTTTTAATATATTTAACCAATTGCATCAAACTGGTAAGCAGATAATACTAACATCTGACAGGACACCAAAAGACTTAACAGATCTTGACGAAAGATTGATTTCAAGATTCAAATGGGGCTTAGTGGCAGATATAAAATCACCCGATTTTGAAACAAGGATCAAAATACTTTGAAAAGAACTTGAAAGAGACCAAATCGATTGTCTCAAGATATTCAAAGAACATATCTCATGTTCATAAAAATAATATTAAACAAGTTGAAGGAGGCTTCTGTCATGCCTTCAAAAGTATCCATACAAATAAAGATGTATAGATACAACTTACTATATTACACTAGTAAGCTCAGGTATTCAAGAGATCATATATCATTGTTGAAAAATGATTGTATACACTATTATACAGTTACTTTGATACTATCGAAAAATGCATTCAGCCAAATAAATGGACGTAGAAGTTGCCAGACAACTCAGTATGTATCTTGCAAAAAATTATACCAATAGCTCGTTGAAAGTAATAGGCGATTCCTTCGGTGGGCGAGACCATAGTACAGTGATACATTCACTAAAAACAGTACAAGATATGATGGATACAGATCTCAATTTTAAAGACAAAGTCAACATTCTTGTTAAAAAAGTGCAGACAACTTTAATAAATGTATGATAATATTAAAAATACATTTATATTTGCACCGCCAAAAAAAGTTTTGCCAATGAGACATTTTATCATTATGTCATGTTTTTTAATATTTTTGTCTTCTTGTAAGCCGAGCAACCAAAAATTAAATTGGTTGTCAATGACACAGGCAAGTGACATCGTTGCTAAAAGTGGCAATAAGAAAAAGTTTCTCATTGATGTTTATACAGATTGGTGTAGTTGGTGCAAAGTGATGGATAAGAAAACTTTTACTGATCCTGAACTAATTAAATATTTGAATGAGAATTTTAATGTTGTTAAATTTAATGCAGAACAACGAGAATCCTTAATATTTAATGGTAAGGAATATGTATGGGTGTTAAGCGGTAGAAATGGTGTCAATACACTTGCTTTAGAATTACTCCAAGGGCGCATGAGTTATCCTTCTTTGGTTTATCTGAATGAAAAACTAGAACCTATTTTGGTGTCGCCAGGATTTAAGGATGCAAATGCACTAATGTCAGAATTGAAATCATTGTAATATTGGGATATTAGCTCAGTTGGTTTAGAGCACTACCTCGACAAGGTAGGGGTCACTGGTTCGAGTCCAGTATGTCCCACAAAATTATTGAATTGATTGTCATTTATTTATAGAAAATAATAAAATATTTTATTCTTTTTCTTTGTTAATATGATGTGATAGTTATATATTTGCGTCGCTTTTGAAGAAAGGCAGTTTTGTTACAAGATTGAAATATTGTTTCAAAGGTATTTAAGTATAAAATTGTCCACGGTGGGGTGGGTGAGTGGCTTAAACCAACAGTTTGCTAAACTGTCGTACTGGAAACGGTACCGGGGGTTCGAATCCCCCCTCCACCGCCATTTGGTAGGACAGATACATAATTTCAAGATGCAGCGCAGTCTGGTTAGCGTGTCACGCATTGAGCGTGAGGGTCGCATGAAACAACAAATGTGTTGTTAGCAATTAAATAGAAAAAGTTAATATATATTCGGGGCGTAGCGCAGTCCGGTTAGCGCACCTGGTTTGGGACCAGGGGGTCGCAGGTTCGAATCCTGCCGCCCCGACACACAAAAGATGAGTTGTTTATCCAAAATAAACAGCTCTTTTTTTGATTTATTTATAGGTAAGTGTAACATGGAGAATAAATTTACAGTGTACATCCTTTATTCAGAGATGATAAATAAATATTACGTTGGGTACACGAGTGTCACAGTTGAAGAAAGATTAGATCGTCATTTAAGTAATCACAAAGGATATTCGCACAGACTAAAGATTGGAAGGTTGTTTTACGAAGGAATTTGATGCCAAGGTAGAAGCTTACGCATTTAGAAAAACAAATCAAATCGAGAGGAATACGAAGATATTTGATGGATATTGGAATGATGTAGCGCATCACGCTTAGGCGTGAGGTCGCAGGTTCGAATCCTGCCGCCTCGACACAAAAGATGAGTTGTTTATCCAAAATAAACAGCTCTTTTTTTTGATTTATTTATAGGTAATATGGAGAATAAATTTACAGTGTACATCCTTTATTCAGAGATGATAAATAAATATTATTGGGTACACGAGTGTCACAGTTGAAGAAAGATTAGATCGTCATTTAAGTAATCACAAAGGATATTCTGCACAGACTAAAGATTGGAAGGTTGTGTTTACGAAGGAATTTGATGCCAAGGTAGAAGCTATGCATTTAGAAAAACAAATCAAATCGAGAGGATACGAAGATATTTGATGGATATTGGAATGATGTAGCGCATCACGCTAGGGCGCAGGTCGCAGGTTCGAATCCTGCCGCCCCGACACACAAAAGATGAGTTGTTTATCCAAAATAAACAGCTCTTTTTTTTTGATTTATTTATAGGTAAGGTAATATGGAGAATAAATTTACAGTGTACATCCTTTATTCAGAGATGATAAATAAATATTACGTTGGGTACACGAGTGTCACAGTTGAAGAAAGATTAGATCGTCATTTAAGTAATCACAAAGGATATTCTGCACAGACTAAAGATTGGAAGGTTGTGTTTACGAAGGAATTTGATGCCAAGGTAGAAGCTATGCATTTAGAAAAACAAATCAAATCGAGAGGAATACGAAGATATTTGATGGATATTGGAATGATGTAGCGCATCACGCTTAGGCGTGAGGGTCGCAGGTTCGAATCCTGCCGCCCCGACACACAAAAGATGAGTTGTTTATCCAAAATAAACAGCTCTTTTTTTTTGATTTATTTATAGGTAAGGTAATATGGAGAATAAATTTACAGTGTACATCCTTTATTCAGAGATGATAAATAAATATTACGTTGGGTACACGAGTGTCACAGTTGAAGAAAGATTAGATCGTCATTTAAGTAATCACAAAGGATATTCTGCACAGACTAAAGATTGGAAGGTTGTGTTTACGAAGGAATTTGATGCCAAGGTAGAAGCTATGCATTTAGAAAAACAAATCAAATCGAGAGGGATACGAAGATATTTGATGGATATTGGAATGATGTAGCGCATCACGCTTAGGGCGTGAGGGTCGCAGGTTCGAATCCTGCCGCCCCGACACACTAAAGATGAGTTGTTTATCCAAAATAGACAGCTCTTTTTTTTTTGATTTATTTATAGGTAATATGGAGATAAATTTACAGTGTACATCCTTTATTCAGAGATGATAAATAAATATTACGTTGGGTACACGAGTGTCACAGTTGAAGAAAGATTAGATCGTCATTTAAGTAAGCACAAAGGATATACTGCACAGACTAAAGATTGGAAGGTTGTGTTTACGAAGGAATTTGATGTCAAGATAGAAGCTATGCATTTAGAAAAACAAATCAAATCGAGAGGGATACGAAGATATTTGATGGATATTGGAATGATGTAGCGCATCACGCTTAGGCGAGAGGGTCGCAGGTCTGAATCCTGCCGCCCTGACACACAAAAAAGATGAGTTGTTTATCCAAAATAGACAGCTCTTTTTTTGATTTATTTATATGTAATATGGAGAATAAATTTACAGTGTACATCCTTTATTCAGAGATGATAAATAAATATTGCCGTTGGGTACACGAGTAGAGTACTTGGAGAATACATGAAGCTACCGACAGAAAAGTTGCTTGGCTTTAGCATTAGGCATAAGGTATAAGCTGTTTTTGTATCACCATTCACCTTCACTTGGTGCAAGCAAGATATAGATGACAACAACAATTGTTGGAAACAATTAGCTAGAAGTAATAATAAAGTTTAGCTAATGTCAAAGCAATAAAGCCGTCATTTTAAATTTTGAGCTCATCGACCGAGATTCTTGTTACTCGGCTATTTCATCGATGGTCAATTTTCCAGATTTTAATAAGGATTTAGCCATTTCAAGCTCCCTTGATTTTTCCTTCAATTCTTCTTCGATTTTTCCTTCGATTTTTCCTTCGATTTTTCCTTCGATTTTTCCTTTTATAAGGCCTTCTTCGATTCCTCTAGCTTCGGCATCGGCGATGAATGTTTTTTCGATCCTGATAGAATCCCAG
This sequence comes from Saprospiraceae bacterium, assembly GCA_046329385.1. Lineage (GTDB taxonomy): Bacteria > Bacteroidota > Bacteroidia > Chitinophagales > Saprospiraceae > OLB9. The sequence goes on along the minus strand of JAXLUT010000003.1, from coordinate 37,408 downwards.
TATTTGTCATAGGCTTCAAGTTGCGCCTTGGTGTAGCCACTAGACTTGGACAATTCTATTGCTTCTGCAATTTCTGGGACTGAAAGAAGGTCTTCGCTGATCATATCTGGAGTGTTCTCTAATTCGTACAAGTAACGCAACCATAAGGCATTAAGTTTCTTTTCTTTGTAATTTTTTGCTTTATATTTAGGTAACTCTACAAATATCAATTGCAAGCCTTCAAGCATTTTTTTCTTATTTTCCAGATGTACCAGTTTGTAATGATGATACCAACTGTTTGAATCTTTGTCAAAAATTTCATTGACAATATCACATAAACAGGTTGTAAGCCTTTGTATTCTATGCCTTTGTCTAGCTGTTTGATGTAAGCCTTTGATGCGTTAAACAAGACTCTATTGGTGCAAACTATCTGTCCATAACATCTGTGATCATTATAAATTGTCTTCCATAATTATCAGTACATCTTAAAGTATTCACCAAGGTGTTTTTGAGGATGCTAGGTAGTTCTGGCACCAACTCCACAGGGAGATACTGAAGATATTATTTCTTGATGCACATCCAAAGGCAATAAACTATTGAGAAAGCTTCGTAAGATGTGCGGATGCTCTCCAAATACTCGTTTGAAAACGAGATCATTTTTTGGATCTAAATAATTCATGGTGCAAAATTAGTGTATTATTCAATAATCAGAATTGTAATAGCAAGAAGATTTTTAGTTTTATTTTATTAATTTCGCATAAAGGCTCGAACATTCTAACTGAATATACAGAAATCCACTCTTATAGGGAAGAAATGATTAACGTTTCGGGTTGAATGATATGTGACTAGTGCCGCTATGTAGTGGCAATGTCATGTCAGTTCAACAAGGCTTGAAATATAATTTAATGATGAAATTGCATCACAACAACTATGCAATAGTTTTGACAAACAAATGATCTTGAAATTCAAGATAAATCAGAAAACTATATATCTACTACATTGATTTATTGTTTATTATAAAAAAAATTATAAATTTGTCTTTTTTTTAATATTTACTTAAGACTTTTTGCGTTATACAATACGTCAAAACAATATTAATAAGCATCAATTGACCAAATATATATATTATGCAAACTCTCACCTTGGTTGAAAAAAAGAATAAGAATAAGAGTAGGACGATCTCCATTGTCATCCATGCTTTATTGTTGTTATTGGCATTTGTGTATTATCTTCCTGCCATACAGCCCGACATCGAGGATGAAAAACCACCATTTGCTGTCAAAGTAGATTTTACTTTTGAGGAGAGTTCGCTTAGTAAATTGGCCCATGATGATGAAGGCGCTCAAAGACCAAAATCTGAAAGTGCACCTGCTGATACAAAGCCTGAAGTAACTCCTGAGACACCAGAGACTCCAGAAGAAGTAACAAAGCCTGAAGAAATAGAAGTGACAAAGCCTCAAGTCATCAATGTGCCAAAACCCGATATCAAAATACCAACGCCTGTGGTTGTACCAAAAGATGACGAAATAATCACTACCAAAGCACCTGCTGAAGAAGCGCCTGTAAGGGTAACCACACCTACAGTCCCATCTCGAACTGAACCAACTAAAACGTCTTCTACATCTGGTGGTGCCACTACTTCAGGGAGTACAACAGGGACATCAACCACCAAGCCATCTACGGTAGATGGTAAGGCAGGAGGTACTGGTAAAGGAAATACTGGGACTGGTGCTGGAAAAGATAGTGGCAATGATGGCGATGCTGGAGCTGGTAATACAAGCGATGGCACTGGCGAGTATGATGGATCAGGAGATGGAGTTTTCGGACGTAAGATTATATATAGAGCAAAAAGAGATGTTCTCAATTCTGTCAATGTCAGCGGTAGGGTAGTGACTAAAGTCTGCATCAATAGGGCAGGACTTGTCACCTATGTGGAGCTGATTGGCAATGAAACCACAATTAGAGACAAGACAACTTTACGTTTGTACCTTAAAGCAGCTAGAGAGTACAAGTTCCAACCAGATTTGACAGCGCCAAAAGAGCAATGTGGTAAATTGAAGTTCACCGTGGACAATTCAGTCAATAATAAGTTAAGGTAGAATTTATCACCTGACATGAAAAGTTTTGCAATTTATTTGTGTGTAGTTGGATTGTTGTCTTGCTGGTCATGTACAGTAACGAAAAATGAGCATAATGTTGATAAAAATAATAGTTCGCAGAATTTTACTGAAAATATGAGTGTTAATAGCAGCGATATTGAAAACATAATTGAGGGCACAAGTATTTTTGACGGTTCAGGAGATGGAGTCTTTGGACGGAAAATTATTTTTAGAGCAAAAAAGAATCCATTCTTTATTATCAATGAAACTGGAAAAGTAGCCATAAAGATTTGCATCAACAAAGAAGGCTTAGTGACTTATGCTGAAATATTAACAAACGAAACTACCATGAAAAATAAAGAAAATTTAAGAATGTTTTTGAAGACTGCGAGAAATTACAAGTATGAGCCTGATTTAAATGCGCCAAAAGAACAATGTGGTAAGTTGAAGTTCATTGTAGAGAGTTCAACAAACTCAAATAATAATTATCATCTTAAAGACGGTAGCATACGCAAGCAAAAATGAAACTTATTTCGTTTCAATACAAATAATTTTTACCTTTGCATGGTAAAAACAATTCATGTATCTTTTGAGATCATTGATTATCATACTATTGTGTCTATCAACGACAACTTTTGGGAAATATGATGATAGCATCATTGGGTCAGTGATTGATAATCTCAACGGCATACCTGTTTATTTTAATGGCAAAGACTTTACCAATGTTGTTGGTAGAAATACTACAGAAGATGGATATAATTTAGGTTTGAAATACCAATGTGTCGAATTTGTAAAAAGATATTACTACGAAGTTTTTCATCATAAAATGCCCAATAGTTACGGTCACGCTAAGGATTATTTTGACAAGTCATTGGATGATAAGGCACCAACAAAAAACGTGGTCTGATGCAGTATCGCAATGTTAGAGAATATCGACCTGAAGTCAACGATATTTTGATCTATGATGCACATGAAGGCAATAGATTTGGTCATGTTGCCATCATCTCCGTGTCGCCAAAGATGAGATAGAAATTGTCCAACAAAATATGGGTTTGCGCACAAGAGTGAAAATACCATTAGTTAAATTTCAGCAATATTGGACTATCGCCGATTACAATATCTTAGGTTGGCTCCGCAAAGAAAATTGATTAAAAATCCAACTTCATCTTATTAAAATTTCCAGAAGTCATCAGCAAGATGTTTTCTTCCTTTTTTGTGTTGATATATTGATGCAATGCTAGTTCATCTGTAAATATCTTCATGTTATTATGTCCAAAACTCTTTATAAGAAATGCTGCGTCCAATGGTGGCATATTTTTCATTTTTAATGTATGTTCATTATAGAAGACAATCGCCTCATCAGCTGGGTTCAAACTATTTTTATACTGAACTATAAACTCAGGATTCAAGCTTGAAAATGTATGCAATTCCAATACTGCCAATAACTCCATATTGCCAAACCATGCTTTGAATGCTTGTGTGGTAGCTGCTACTTTGCTTGGTGCATGTGCAAAATCAAGATATACCAACCTTCCATTGGAGTCTGATAATTTTTGTAATTCCCACGGTACCAGAAAAATCAGCAATTGATGCAAAAAAAGTATCATTATCTATACCCAAAGCTGCACAAACCAATCTGGCGGCATTCATGTTTTGAAGATTATGATGGCCAATGATCGAGATTGGATATACTTTGTTGTCCATAATACTTGTTTTTGCTCGTTGACAGCAAGGCCAAAGTATGGTATAGTTTTGACTTTTGATTTTGTTTGAACAATATCTGCCAAATTTGCATCTTCACTATAATATATCAAGGTGGCATCATCTGGCATGGTATCGACAAAGATGCTAAACTGTTCCTTATAGAAATCAAATGTTGGAAATACATTGATATGATCCCATGCTATGCCAGTAATGACGGCAATATGTGGCCTATAATGGTGGATTTTTGGTACTCGGTCGATGGCGCTACTTTAAGTACTCATCGCCTTCCATCACGATAAGTGGAGCATTAGACACTTTAACCATACGGTCGAAACCTTGCAATTGTGCTCCTACCAAATAGTCAAAATCCCAATGGAGATGTGACAAGACGTGCAGAATCATTGCTGTAGTGGTTGTTTTGCCATGACTACCCGCTATGACAATCCTCTTTTTGTTGATTGAATGATGGAAAATGTATTCTGGATACGAAAACACTTTGATACCCAAGTCCAAGGCTCTGACCAATTCAGGATTTTCATCTTTGGCGTGCATACCTAAAATAACTGCATCAAGATCTTTGGTGATTTTTTGTGGATACCATCCAAACTTAATTGGAGCAATGCCGGCATCTTTCAGCCTGCCCAATGATGGTTCATAAATTTCATCATCTGAGCCAGTGACAATATGACCTTGACTGGCCAAATCCAGTGCTAAATTGTGCATCGCTGCTCCTCCTATAGCAATGAAATGAATTTTTTGTTGTTTCAATGTATCTGAATTTAAGGAATATTATCAATATGTAAAACTACTTGTAAAACTGAAAACTCTCAGCATCAAACAAGCCCAAATCACTCATTTTTATCTTCGGAATCACCAACAATGCCATGAAGGATAAAGTCATAAAAGGTGCATGAAGTTGACAACCATTATTTTTTACAAATTGTGATATTTCACTGTACTGGTGACCAATTATTTCAACACACTGATCACTCATCAATCCTGCTATCGGCAAGGCTATGTGCATGGATTGCTCAGGTGTGACTGTCGATAGGCCACCTTTGATTCGATCAATAAATTAATGGCTTTTGGTTAATAATGCATCATCATCTCCCACGGCCACAATATTGTGAGAATCGTGCGCTACAGTAGATGCTATGGCACAGTTTTTCAATCCAAAATTTTTGATAAATCCAATAGCTGGTACAGCGTGCTGATATCTATTGATCACACAAATCTTTAAAATGTCGTTTTCGTTATCAGAAATGGCGTAGCCATCTTTTTTGGGTAAATGGGCATACAATTTTTCTGTAATCAATGATCCATCTATAGCAGTAATGATAGGAGTGGCTCCATCAGTTGCAATGACTTTCAATTGGTCAGGTTCAATAGGCGATGCATTAAATTGATTGATAGAAGGATAGGATTGTGTTGGTAAATTGGTTTTTCTATCATGACTGACCAATTCTCCATTGATAAACGTTTTTAGCACTTTCCAAGACTTTAAGTCTTTGACCACAATGAAGTCTGCATTATCGCCTATTTGAAGAGTACCTACAGGCAATTTGTAATGATCAACAGGATTGATACAAGCTATTGTTAAAACATCATACAAGTCATATCCTAATGCCAAAGATTTGATAACCAAGTCATTGATGTGACCAACCAGAAGATCATCAGGGTGCTTGTCATCACTACAAAACATGACCATATCAGGATGGCTTGAGATCAGCGGATGCAAAGCATTATAATTTTTTGCTGCTGAGCCTTCACGTATGATGATTTTCATACCAGCGTTGACTTTTTCGATTGCTTCATCCAAAGCCACACACTCGTGATCAGTGGAGATGCCGCTTAAAATGTACTTGAGTGCACCTAATCCTCTCAATCCTGGAGCATGTCCATCAATTGGCTTGTTATTTTTTTTAGCAGAATCAATTTTGGATATGATTTCTGGATCATCATGCAAGACTCCAGGATAATTCATCATTTCCGAAAGGTAAAATATATCATCCGAAGCCATAAGTGTCTCAATATCTTTTGCATCGATGATGGCTCCTGCATTTTCAAAAGATGTTGCAGGGACACATGATGGCGCTCCAAAATGAAATTTTAGTTTCGCTTTTTTTGCATTGTCAATCATGTATTGGATACCTTCTATACCACACACATTGGCTATCTCATGTGGGTCGGAGACTGTGGCTAATGTACCATGGGTCAATGCTACTTTGGCAAATTCGCAAGGCGTCACCATTGAGCTTTCGATATGAATATGAGCATCTATAAAACCAGGCAACAGATATTGATCTTCCACTTGCTGAGAAGGTGTGATATTTACAATTTTACCTTGTTCGAAAGTCAATACACCATCATAAATAGTTCTGTTTCGAATGTCTATGATATGTCCACTGATATTATGGCTTGACATATTAAAAATTTATAATATAATTGAATGCAAAATAAGCCATTAGATGTTTAATATTGTAAAATTCAGGCATAAATATTTTAAAGATGTTTTAAAATTCAACCATTATGGTACTTTCAAGAAAAAAAAACGTTTGTAAGGAAAATATCTAAATATTATTTTTATATTAATCTATAAATTCTTTTCTTTGTAGCCTTTTATAAAACCAAAAAATTTTATTTGTATGAATTATTTGAAATTTTCATCAGTGATGTTGTTTGTCCTGATCTTTAGTGCAGGCTGTGTAAGTAAGAAAAAACTCAATGAAGCCAATGCCGCTTTAGAAGCACACAAAAATCTTCTTTCGAGATGTGAAGAAAAAAACAAAGAATACGAAACCCAAATTATGGACTTGAACAAGAAATTGGAAATGGCCAATGCCAATCTTCGCAAAGCCACTGAAGATCTCAATGCCGCCAATATGAAGTTAAAATTGGCTGAAGATCAATTAGTTGTATTGAAAGGCAGCCAAAACAATCTTTTGGAGCAGTTAAATACTGCATCTGTGATCAACAAAGCAGGAGCAGAAAGTATCAAAAAATCATTGGATGCCATCAGCCAACAAAGTGCTTACATCAAAGACTTGACCAAAACAATGCAATATAAAGATTCTGTCAATCTAGCTTTGGCCATGAATCTTAAGAAATCACTCAAAGATTTCAATGACTCTGATGTGTCTATTGAAGTTAAGAAAGGTGTAGTGTATATCTCATTGTCTGACAATCTTTTGTTCAAAACAGCTTCAGCCAATATAAACAATAGTGCTGAAAAAGTATTGGGTAAAATCGCTGGTATCTTAAACGATCAAAAAGATCTTGATATCTTGGTTGAAGGGCATACTGACAATGTACCTATGGCTGGCGAATGCGTCACTGACAACTGGGATTTGAGTACAAGAAGAGCAACAGCAGTTGTCAAAATGTTACAATCAAAATACAAGGTAGATCCTGCACGTATGACTGCTGGTGGTAGAAGTGAATACTCTCCTAAAGCATCCAACAGCAACTCAACTGGTAGAGCTGCCAATAGAAGAACAGAAATCATTGTATTACCTAAATTGGATCAATTCTTCAAATTGATGGAAGCGCCAAATGCTCCAAAATAATTATCTTGAATACTAAGTCATAGGTAGAATAGTAAAAAAAGGGTTGAATGTAAATTTGACCCTTTTTTTATTCTTCATACCCGAAGTGCTTGAGCATTTTATCATCATTTCGCCAATTTTCTTTGATCTTTACATTGAGATCAAGATAGGTATGTTTGCCAAAGAAGGCCTCAATACCCAATCTTGAAGCAATACCCAATTTTTTGATCGCTTCGCCTCCCTTGCCTATGATGATGGGTTTTTGCGACTTCCTATCGACATAAATATCTGCCCAAATCATCAGTAAAGGCGCACCATTTTTTTCTTCTTCTTTAAATCTGGTCACAACTACTTCACAAGAATATGGCACTTCTTGTTTGTATTTAGTCAGAATATTTTCCCTGATGATTTCAGATACAAAAAATCTCTCAGGCTTATCAGACAAATCATCTTTTGGGTAGAAAGGCGGATTTACTGGTAAATCATCCAAGATCCTTTGCAAAAGCGCATCAGTATTTTGTTTTTTATCGGCTGAGATGAAAAAGGTTTCCGTAAAAGTGATCCTTTCCTCCCATTCTTTAGCTACATTATCGGCTTTATTGTCTTTGTCTATGTCTATTTTGTTGATAATTAGGTATTTAGGTACTGTAGCGTGCATCAGCGCATTGATGACTGGCTCAGCACCATTGTATTTTTCAAAAATGTCAGTGACAAACAAAAGCACGTCCGCATCTTCAAATGATGAAAAGGCAAACTTATTCATGGATGATTGCATACCATAAAGTGGTTTGTCGATGATGCCTGGCGTATCCGAAAAAACAACTTGGTAGTCGTCCTCATTGAGCAAGCCAAAAATTCTATGTCTCGTAGTTTGTGGCTTACTTGTGATGATAGACATTTTTTCGCCTATCAAAGCATTCATCAAAGTGGATTTTCCTACATTTGGGTTGCCAATGATATTGACAAATCCTGATTTGTGGACATTCATAATAATTGTTTTTGTTGGTTGTGCATGGTGGTTTCTATAGCATCGACTAGGTAGGCTGGCTTCATAGCTCTCCAGTTCATATCATTGAAATCATCTCCAAAATGAAGGTAATATTGGAGCCTAAATTTACTCATTTCGTTGGCTACATGTTCATACGTATTTACCAAGCAAATCCATCCTGAGTCATCTTTGATATCATCATACCACTCTTCATAATAAGAATCATCATCCCCATGGAAATTCAAGACATTGTCACAGAAAATGACAAACTTATATATATCGTTTTTTAATAATGAATCGATCAAGTCTCGCTTTCAAAAACATGATATCATTGTTGGAGGTATCATTCCATTCTCCTATCAATTCTATCAAGGCAAAATGTCTTTTATAATCCACATACAAGATCTTAGCATACAGTGTCTCAGACCCAAAATCATCCCATTGCGGATGTATATAATAATTGTAAATGCGAGATGAAAAGGTAAATTCGTCATACTGCCTCCCAAAAAAGGGTGATTTTTTATCCTTTTCAGCACAATATTCATCTCTCCAGCCCCACCAAGGTTCTATATCGTGCATCTGATTAATGTTTAGAATTTGGGATATAAATATTTTTCCCAGTCAATTGTTCAGTTGTCCATTGCGGTAATGTAGTAAATGCTTCTTTTCTCTCCTTGCATTCCAATTGGCATTGATAGCACATTGCATTGGTACATGGCTCACTTTGCACAGAAATATCAACTTCTTCTTCTGGTAGGTTTTCTCTAATGATAGCCTTAAGATTTGAAATCTGTATGGCTGCTTTCTTTATGTTATAGTACCAAGGCAAGGTAAGATGAAAATCTACGTGTGATACATGACCAAACTTTAGGTAAGTGAGTTTATGAATATTTACCCAATCATATGACCTTTTATCTCTTAGGCAAGTGACTAAACGGTTGAGTGCAGCGCTATCTGCTTCATCCATCAGACCATTGACAGTAGTCTTGAGTACCTCATAACTTGTATATAAAATGATGAAGCCGAAGATAATGGCAAGGCCACTATCTACCCATGCTGATCCTGTGAAGTAAAAAATCACTAATCCACCTACCAATGCAAGGGTAGTATAAGTATCTGAAATCAAATGTTGACCGCCGGAAACCAAGCCTATCGAATTCAGTTTTTTACCCATTTTCTTACTATACGCACCCATCATATAGTTGATGATGGCAGTGACAACCATGATGACAATTCCAAGGTCCAATTTTGTGACAGCTGGTGGCGCTCCCAATCTCTTGACGGCTTCCATAATGATAAGAATACCCGCAATGCCTATTAAAATACCCTCTATAGATGAGGTGAGCAATTCTATTTTGCCATGACCATAAGGATGATCTACATCTCTCGGCTTGGCGGCAAATTGCAGAGCCTTTAGCGTAATCAAACCAGTGATAATATTTACAGTACTCTCCATAGCATCCGAAAGTATTCCTACTGAATTGGTCAAATAAAATGCAAAAACTTTAAGAATAAATAAGAAAATTCCTCCCCAAAAGATATATCTTTGGATGGTTATTTTTGATTGAATATTACTACTTTTATCACTTGACTCCATAACAATCGCCCACTTTTATTGTTTTTAAGTACAAAAGTAGGATTTTATATGATTTGGAAAGTAAAACCAGAGATCGAAGTTATCAGTAATTTCAATAAAGGTACTTTGGTAGAGCATTTAGGTATAGAAGTGATAGAAATTGGCGATGATTTTATCAAATCAAGGATGCCTGTGGATCATCGCACCAAACAACCAATGGGGCTACTGCATGGAGGAGCATCAGCAGTTTTGTCTGAGTCTATGGGTAGTATCGCTGGCTGGTTGACAACTGGAGATGTACAAAGAAGTGTCGTTGGTCTCGAGATTAATGCCAACCATTTGAAATCTGCGAAATCAGGCTGGGTTTATGGCACTACCAAGCCAATAAGAATAGGTAAAAGCATTCAGGTATGGAATACAGAAATCTTTGATGAAAATGATCAATTGATTTGTGTTTCAAGGCTCACATTGATGGTCTTGGGCTAAAAAATATTATGCGTTTATGTTGCCTACAGGTTTAAAAAAAGTAGCTGTGTTTTGTGTCTTAAAATGTCAAGATAAGTACTTATTATTGAAACGTGCAAAACAACCCAATCAAGGCAAGTTTGTTCCTGTTGGTGGTAAGATTGAACCTTTTGAGACACCACAAGATGCTGTCATTAGAGAAGTTTTTGAAGAGACTGGCCTTGTAATTGATACGCCAAAATTTTGTGGTATCTTGACTGAAACATCTCCAATCGACTACAATTGGGTGAGTTATATTTATACTGCTGAAATACCTCTTAGTGAGCTAATTACTTGCGATGAAGGAGAGTTGCATTGGGTTTCTGCTGCACAATTACAAGATTTGGATACACCTGCTACTGATTGGCACATTTATCAATATATCGAGCAAGGACGACCATTTGCTTTCAATGCTTATTTTGATGAAAACATGATAATGATTCACATGCACGATGATTTAACAGGTGAAGCCATTGCTTAATCCAAGACAACATTGCTCAGCTGTACGTCCTGGTCTATATATTCTAAATCTGCTTCTTTTTCCCAAATTTCCATTTCACATGGCTTACAATTAAACTTCAATTTATATTCATTTTCTCCATGTCGCAATGTCAAAGGCTCAGAGATTTTTTCTCCCATTGTGGCTCTTTGGAATCTTGCACATTTGCCCAATTCATACTTTACACAATATTTGGTAGTCATCACCCTTGATTTGCCTGGGTCCCATTGGAGTTCAAATGCTTTTTCTATCTCTTTGACGCCGTGTCTTTTATAAAATGCCCTCGCCAATTTGTTCGAAACGTTATAAGTAAAATCCAAAGTATCGACAGGGTAGGGATGAGATGTTTTTTGGATTTGGAATGTTTCCCTTTCATAGTTTCTTATCCTATTTTCTACCAACTGATCCAATACTTTTCTACGCATTTCGTTGATAAAACTAATGGGCAAAAACCAGTTGTCAGTAAAGTTTATGATTACTTTATCAGCTATAAAAACTGTATTGCCAGTTTTAGCAAGATTTTTTTTAATGTTAGGTTTGACATCTTCTTCATTTTTGGCCAATGTTTTTTCGGCAATTAGCTGTGTTACTACTTCATGCCCGTCTTCGTCCTGCGCTTTCAAAACGAAACCATCAGCTATTTCTGACAATATTAATTTAACACCAATTTTACGGATGGCACTTTTTTCTTGTTCTATCATTTTATTGAACTCAGCATCAGAATTTCTAAAGATGTCGGTACCAATTGCGATTGATTTGGGTGAGTTGAGGATGACATTATCATTCACTATGATATTGATTTGTGCGCCATCTGCATGTCCATCGCTATTGATAAAGTATAGTCCGTCGCCATTGTTGAGCAAATCAAAATTTTCGATGATAAATCCATTTGCTTTATAATCCAACACCTTGCCTATATATTGACCTTGTGATTTTGGTGTCTCCCAACTACCTATTTTTTGAGTTCTTTTATTGACAAAGTAATCAGTATAACCGCGATTGAAACTCCTATCCAAGCTTGGTTCAAAATTGTAAAATGTCCTTCCTGACGATGCTTTTTTGTATTTTTCTCCATTGTTTTGCAGAAATTGATCCAATTTTTGTCTTAAATACGATGTATTGTTTTTTACATAAACAATATCTTTGAGTCTGCCTTCATTTTGAAAGATGTAATACGCAATCAAATTGGGCAACTGATCGCTCAAATCAAGGTCTTTGATAGACAATAAATGGCTGCTTTCGATCAAAGTCTTTCCAGTGCCGTCTATCAGCTCGTATGGCAATCTACAGTTTTGTGCGCATGAGCCTCGATTGGCACTTCTCTCTCCATTGGCAATACTCATATAGCAATTTCCACTAAAAGATACACACAACGCACCTGTCACAAAAAATTCCAACTCTACATTGGATGCATCATGAATCTCCTTGATTTGATCAAGATTCAATTCCCTCGCCAATACTACTCTTTGGATACCAGCATCTTTCAAAAATTTGACATGAGCGGCATCGCGATTATTAGCTTGCGTACTTGCGTGCAATACAATAGGTGGCAGATCCATCTCCAAAATAGCCATATCTTGAATGATGAGTGCATCGACTCCTATGTCATATAACTGCCATATCAATTGTCTGCAAATTTCCAATTCGTTGTCATACAAGATAGTATTGATCACAACAAATACCTGAGCCTTAAATAGATGTGCATATCTCACCATCTCTGCTATATCTTCTACCGAATTGGCAGCATTGGTCCTTGCACCAAATTGTGGAGCACCAATATACACTGCATCTGCTCCTGCATTGATGGCTGCTATACCTTGTACTAAATTTTTGGCTGGAGCCAGAATTTCTATTTTTTGCAAATGATCCAATATAAATCAGGCTTATTTTGGCCGTAAAATTAGTGATATTTTGGCAATAAAAAAATCAGTTAATGCCGATGTTGGTGACTTTCTGCCTTTTTTCTTGTCAAAACAATATTCACTAACACATCAAAATATTTTCTCTATGTTACTTCAAGCAACAGACATCGTTACAGCCCCAGTTAACCTCATGTCACAGATTACAAAAATTGCTTTAGAGTATACACCCAAGCTCATAGGAGCAGTGATTGTGTACTTCATTGGATCAATTTTGATTGGATGGATAGCTAGGGCTGTTAATGCAGCCCTGAATGCTAGAAACGTAGATCCTTCTCTTCAGTCATTTTTGTATTCGATGGTGAAAGTGCTGTTAAACATCCTTTTACTACTTACGGTATTCGGGATGTTAGGGGTCAATTTAACATCTTTTGCTGCTATTTTGGCAGGTTTGGCAGTAGGAGTAGGTGCCGCACTCAATGGTACTTTGGGTAATTTTGCCGGTGGTATCATGATGCTTTTGTTCAAACCATTCAAATTGGGAGATCTAATCGAAGCACAAGGGTTTACTGGTGTAGTTAAAGAACAAGGAATTTTTAACACATTTTTACTTTCCCCAGAAAATAAGACAATTATATTGGCTAATGGTGCTCTTTCGACAGGTACCATTGTCAACTACACTACACACGGCAATCTTCGAGTTGATATTGTTATGGCGATCGATCCATCGATAAATATTGAAAAAGCTAGAAAGGTTGCCATAGACGCAATGCTTTCAATGCCAGAAGTATTAAAAACACCAGCACCTGAGGTTAATGTATTGAAAGTTGGCGACGGAATGACTACGTTGGCTATTCGGCCATATTGTACTCAAGATGATTATTGGACTGTATATTTTGGTGGTCAAGAGGCTATTAAAAATGCTTTTGATGCCAATGCAATAGCTGGTCCAGTGCCGCATAGAGTGATCATCAACAAATGATTATACATTTATTTTTTGGTTAGCCTGCCTTTTGACCTAATTGGTGGGCTTTTTTTATTAAATTTAATATGCATTATGCATCCTTTTTGGTATTTCATTTGTTAGTTTTGTGAGATCAAATCAATATTTTACCATGAAGTTTTTAAACAGTATTAGTGTACTTGTCTTTGTTTTAGCAATTTTTTCATTGATGTCCTGCGACAATGATGATGAAACATCTACTTCAAAAGGGTCAGTTAATATCCACTTCAAATTGCTGTATGATGGTGTGCCTTTAGAAATGTTTAAAAACTATAAATATCCAGATAGCAACGAAGACTTTTTTATGACACGATTGTCTTTTTATATTGATAGCCTTAGATTGTCATCTGCATCAGAAAACGTCTTACTGAAAGATATTGATTATCTTAATCTTACTGCTGCTCATACTGGTTCTACTGCATCCAATGGCATGGAGTATAAGATCACCGATATCAAGACAGGAACTTATGCCAATTTGAAATTTAACATTGGAATACCAGCTGAATTGAATGCCATGCAACCAAAAGATTTCCCAGCTTCACATATATTAAGTAGTGCTGCTGAATATTGGACTAGTTGGAAGAGTTATATTTTCTTTAGGCCGGAAGGAAAGATAGCTTTGGATGGATCTACAATGCCAGATACAGATTTCGGCTTGCATTTAGGTTCTAATAGCGCTTTTTTGACTTTTAATTTGTCTAAAGATGTAGTCATTAAAGATGGGCAAACTACAGAAGTCGATGTTTTTATAGACATGTACAAGTTCTTTAATGGATCTTCCCTGCACAATATGGATGCTACTCCACAGATTCATTCTTTATCTCAATTGGCGATCATGAATAAATTGGTGGCAAATCTTCAATCTGCTATAAAATAAATTGTAAACATCGATATTAAAATATACTTTTTTACTACCTTGCCCTGAATTATAAATAGAATATTCGAGATGGGCAAGAGAGTAAAAATGGGTATGATTGGTGGTGGAAAAGGAGCCTTCATAGGTGGTGTACACCGAATGGCCGCAGCCTTAGATGGTAAGATTGATTTGGTTTGCGGTGCTTTTTCTTCAGATCCTGCAAAGTCTTTGGAGTCTGGCATGGATTTGGGCATCGACAAAGAACGCATTTACACTTCTTACTATGAGATGATCTTGACTGAGAGTCAATTGCCCGAAAATATTAGAATGGATGTGGTATCCATAGTGACACCCAATCACGTTCACTTTGCCCCTGCAAAAATGGCTTTGGAACATGGCTTTCATGTCGTTTGCGATAAGCCTATGACATTCAATCTAGAAGAAGCTTATGAATTACGAAATGTTGTTGAAAAATCACACAGAATCTTTGCCTTGACACATACCTATACAGGATATCCAATGGTCAAACAAGCCAAATTTATGCTCAGAAATGGCCAATTGGGTAAAATCAGGAAAGTGGTAGTCGAGTACCCACAAGGCTGGTTGTCCACCTTGCTCGAAGCTTCAGAAAATAAACAAGCTTCATGGCGTACAGATCCAGGCAAATCAGGAATAGCAGGAGCAATGGGCGATATTGGCACTCATGCTGAAAATTTGGCAGAATACGTCACGGGCTTGAAAATCAGTGAGATGTGTGCCGATATTAGCACCATTGTTGAAGGAAGGCACTTGGATGATGATGGTAATGTCCTCTTAAGATTTGACAATGGAGCCAAAGGTGTCCTCTATGCATCACAAATTTCAGCTGGCGAAGAAAATAATCTTCGCATAAGAGTTTATGGTGAAAAAGGCAGTGTAGATTGGTCTCAAATGGAGCCAAATACATTGACTGTCAGATGGCTGGATAGACCAATTGAAGTATTGCGTACTGGCAGCATTGGATTGTGCGCTGAGGCAATGGCTCATACTAGAGTGCCAGCTGGTCATCCTGAAGGATACCTTGAAGCATTTGCAAATATTTATAGAAATGTAGCGCTTTGTATTCAAGCACAGAAAGAAAGAAGACAGGTGAATGATGTGTATAAAGATTTTCCTGGTATTGATGAAGGAGTCAGAGGAATGGAATTTATTTATAAAGTTATCGAATCCGGTAAGAGCGAGCAAAAATGGATATCCCTTTAATCAATTAAATATAACATAAAATTATGAAAAAGAAATTTTGGATTTTAGTTTTGTCATTGATGGCGGCCATCACTTATGGACAAGATAAAGTTTATCTGAATAATGGTCAAGTTTTTAAAGGCGAAGTCACTCAAAATAATGATTCTTTAGTTGTAATAAAGGTAAAAACAAATGCCAACTCAATTTCTGACCTTGTTTTTTATAAAGATAAGGTAAAAAAGGTGGTACAGGATACTATGAAAAAAAATGGGAAAGTGACCATCAAACTTGTGAGTGGCCAAATCATTCATGGCCAAATATTGGACGAGAAAGAAGGTTCGATCACATTAGGAAAAATTAAAGGTTTAGATTTTGGTGAGCTTACCATTCCAAAAACGCAGATATTGTATATCAAAGATGGAGAATCTGATGTAAGAAAGTCATTTTTAGACATTGGTTTTCTCCGAGCCGCGGCATTGATTGGGGCAGATTTAGAGATCGTACTTCATTCACATGCTACCTTATACGGTGGTTTAGGATTTAAGGGTTATGCTTTGGGCTTCAATGCTTTTTTTAGGGATAATTTTAAAGGCCCAGCGCTTAAATTTAGCTACCTGCATCAGGGTTTGGGCAATACTTTTGCAGGTTCTATCATGTCTGTTGGCTTGGCTCTTAAAATGAGACCTGGTATTTCTTTTGATTTGGGTATTGGTTTTGTTTTAAAGACAGGCTCCTATAATTATGAAGGACAAAAAGTAATCTTAACTTATGGTATTGGATACAGATTTTAGGAAAGAATATGAGTTACAACAATTAATTTATTTTATTCAAACATATCAAAGTGTAAATGAAAACAATAAAAGGTCCAGGTATATTTTTAGCCCAATTCATGGGTGATGAGGCACCCTTTAATACTTTAGAAAATATTTGCCAATGGGTGGCTGATTTAGGGTATAAGGGCATACAAATCCCAACATGGGACAGTCGTTTGATCAATCTTGATTTGGCAGCTGAGAGCCAGACATATTGTGATGAACTGAAAGGCAAAATCAATAGTTTTGGCCTGCAAATAACGGAGTTAAGTACACATTTGCAGGGTCAATTAGTAGCTGTCCATCCTGCCTACGATCTGATGTTTGATAATTTTGCACCTGATCATTTGAAAGGCAAACCAAAAGAACGAACCGAATGGGCAAAACTTCAAGTGAGAAATGCTGGTACTGCCAGTCAGAGATTGGGCTTGACGTCACATGCTACCTTTTCAGGAGCCTTACTTTGGCATACTATGAATCCTTGGCCGCAGCGACCACCAGGTTTGGTTGACATGGGTTTTCAGGAGTTGGCCGATAGATGGCTTCCTATTTTGGATCATTTTGATGATTGCGGAGTAGATATATGCTATGAAGTGCATCCAGGCGAAGACTTATTTGATGGCTTGAGTTATGAACGATTTTTGGACAAAGTCCACCATCATACGAGAGCTTGTTTGTTATTTGATCCCAGTCACTTCGTGCTTCAACAGCTTGATTATTTGCAATATATAGACATTTATCACGAAAGGATCAGGGCATTTCATGTGAAAGATGCTGAGTTCAATCCTACAGGAAGGTGTGGTGTCTATGGTGGATATGCTGATTGGGTAGATAGGGCAGGTAGGTTTAGATCTCCTGGAGATGGACAAGTGGATTTCAAAGGTATTTTTAGCAAATTGTCTCAATATGGATATGATGGTTGGGCCGTCATGGAGTGGGAATGTTGCATCAAGTCTCCCAGTCAAGGTGCCAAAGAAGGAGCGCCATTCATTCAAAGTCATATAATCAAAGTGACCGATAAGACTTTTGATGATTTTGCAGGTTCTGAGGTAGATGACAAACTGCTCAAAAGAATTTTAGGTTTGTAAAATTATATTATAAAAACTAATATATAAGCAAAATCGCTAATAAATTGAATTATAAGCAAAATCGCTAATAAATTGAATTATAAGCAAAATCGCTAATAATTTTGATTATAAGCAAAATAGCTTATATTTGTAGTTTAAAATATGTATTTATGGTTGCTGTACTAACTGGCGACATCATCAATTCGGGTAAAAATAAAGATATCAAGTGGCTTGATGCGCTGAAAGTGTTATTAAATACTATTGGTAAATCCCCAAAGGATTGGGCAATTTATCGAGGTGATGAGTTTCAAATACTAATAAAAAATCCAGATGATGCGCTCTTGACTGCAATTCATATCAAAGCAATATTGAAGCAAACTAAGGGATTGGACGCAAGAATAAGTATAGGCATTGGTACGATTGAAAGCTACAAAGGGAAGATATTAGAAGCTTCTGGGGCAGCATTTATACAGTCTGGCAGGACATTTGAAGAACTCAGAAAAAATAAGATCTCGCTCAAAGTCAACTCAAATGACCATCAAATTGACGAAGAGCTTAATCTTTATTTGCAGCTCGCTCTCACAGGTTTTATAGATAAATGGAGTCCAGCATCTGCCGAGATGGTTGCCATCATGCTTTCGGCAGGCAAAACATCTCAAGATGAATTAGCACAAAAGACTGGTATTGCCCAGTCAGCCATTTCACAAAGATTGAAGCGTGCAAATTTTGATTTGATCATGCAAATCAATGATATTTATAAAAAGAAGATTAAATCATTGGCATGATCCTGCTTTTTACCAAACTTTTACTGGCTCACGTTTTGGGAGATTTTTATTTACAACCTACAAATTGGGTAGAAGATAAGGAAGCCAACACATACAAGAGCAAGTATCTATACTTACATGCCTTATTGCACGGTATTTTAGTTATGGTATTGCTTTGGGATATCCAGGCGTATAAATTGGCACTAAGTATTGCCGTTATTCATTGGATGATAGACCTATGGAAACTCCTGATGCAAACAGCACAAAACAAAAGAAATTGGTTTTTTATTGATCAGTTATTGCACGTGATTTCCATCTATTTGTGTGCAAGTATTTATATGTATGATGCAATAATTATAGACTTTGAAAGCCTACTTAATAATAAAAACTTATTAATATTGACCGCATACCTTACTATTACTTGGCCAACATCCATTTTTATTCAAAAAATGCTGTTGCCATGGACCAACAATTTGAATGAAGATGATGATATGTCTTTATTGAATGCTGGTAAATACATCGGAATCTTAGAAAGGTCGTTTGTTTTCATTTTTGTTTTTGCTGGAAGGTGGGAATCCATCGGATTTCTGATAGCTGCAAAGTCAGTATTTAGGTTTGGAGATCTTAAAGAATCAAGAGATAGAAAATTGACTGAATACATATTACTTGGTACTTTGGTCAGTTTTGGTTTAGCTATGGTAGTCACCATGTTAACTTTGCATTATTTTAATACAATCAATTGATAATGAATCAATTTTACCGGGGCATAATATTATCTATTTTATGCACTATTTCGATTAACATCAAAGCCCAAGACACAAAAAGCAATGAAATCTCATTAGATTCATTTAGGGTTGAAGTCACAGAAATAGACATCATCGAAAAGCCATATCAATCTGGTGGTCTCACGATGAGCCAAAATCAATACAAAGTCATGCCCGCTTCATTTCAAGATCCAGCCAGAATATTGATAAATTATCCGGGATTTCTACCGCCCCAAAACGATGGCGCAAATGCCGTATTCTTCCGAGTATGCCTCCAGAGTTTTCGCGATGGCAGTTGTTTGGTGCAGATATTGTCAACCCAAACCATTTGGCCAATGCAGGCACTGCTAATGACTTGGCTACTGGCAATGCTGGCGGAGTCAATGCATTAAGCGGATCGGTTTTGGGGTTATTATCCATTCCGAACCAAATCCAGCTGATATTTCTTATTCAAGATGTCATGGCTGGTGTTTCCAACATGAAGATGGCAACAAAATAAAGCCATTTATTGACATCAATCTGATAGGATTGGAAGCTGGTTACGGTCAAAACTTTGGCAATAAATCTATTTACGTTGCCTATAGATATAGTTTTGTAGGATTATTGAATAAATTGGGTATGGATTTTTACATTGGAGAAAAAGATTGGCTATCAAGATGTAAGTGGCCTTGCAGAAATCATCAAATCCAATAAAAGTAGTTTGAAAATATTTGGCACGTTTAGAGCGCTTGACAATATCTTTTCAGCAGTCAATACTGATCAGACACCGTTGAAATTTAAAGACATTCAGAATATAAATTATTCGAGCAAGTTGGCAATGGTTGGTACACAATTTTCCCATGAATATAACAACAAATATTTTCAAAGCACACTTGTTTATTCATCAAGAACTGATGAAAGGCTTTCAATGATACCTTCGCATCTGATACTTTTATTGTACACACATATCCTAGGTCCATTCAAAAAAAATCAACTCTTGTCTTGGCACAGCATGTTTGAAATCAAAAATAGAGATTTTTAGTGCAAAAATAGGCACGCGCCAACTTGCAAGATGAAAAAACCACTAAATCCACCCATATTTTTCGTATTTTCACAGTGTACCCTTATAGCCAGTTACGATATTTTTCAGTGAAATTGGAGTTAATAGGTGGCTTGGCTAGCTTATTTGATAGTCGGGCAATTTACAATCGAACCTTCGCTTAATTTAATTTACAAAATTGGCCCATATTTTCTATAAATATAGGTACTCATCTTTTAGGGATTTCACATCAGTTTTTTATGCTCCTATTTCATTTGATCATCGTAGATTGAAGGCCCACAATTTCCAATTTGAAGTGAAATACATTAAAAAAGATTTTCAATTGAATGCAGCAACATTTTTTCATAAGATTTCTAATTTTACTACATTCAGTACGATGTCAACTTCGGCAATTGAACACTTTATCTCTTTCAATGGTCAGCATTTTGGCTATGATCAAATTATCAATTCATTAATAATAAATGCTAATGGAAAAGGTGGAGCCAAAATATATGGACTTGATTTATATGCCGAAAATTCACATCAGTTTGGCAAAAAAACCTTGCATTATGGTGTGAATGGCAGTATTTTTAATAGCAAATACAGCCTTGGTGAAAAAAATGACCATTATTATAACGGTAGATACAATTTTGGGTACACTCAATGCACCAACTTAAGTATAGCTTGGGATCTATCTCATGCTCATAAATCGCGAAAATTGATCATTAGTATTGCCAATCATTTGCGAGGAGGACTACGAGAGCAGTCGTTAAATTCAGTCAATTTAGAATCTCAATCATTGTATAATTATAATTCGACTTTTAATTCGAAATTCAGACATTATCAACGTTTGGATTTCAGGCTGGTCTATACTAAATCAAAAACTGGAAGCAAATTGTCTCAACGATGGTCATTAGATATTCAAAATTTGTTAAATCGCCAAAATGATGGATTCCGTTATTATGATCCTTTATTAAATGGTGTATTTTTGCAAAAACAATTGGGTTTGGTGCCAGTTTTGAGTTATAGATTGGAATGGTCCAATTAACATTAAGTTTTTTATCATTTTTTATCCCTAAAATAATACATCATGTTACGCAGAGATTTTATAAAAAATACAACGTTATTGTCTGCAAGTGCGTTTGCATTTGGAAGTATTGACTATGACTTCAAGCCCAAAAAGGAGCTTTCTAATATAGGTTTACAGCTTTGGACAGTGAGGAATGAAATGGCCGAAGACCCTGTTGGTACCATTAGGAGCATACAGGCAGCAGGTTTTGATCATGTAGAGAATGCTGGCTACCAAGCTCGTAAATTTTATGGTCAAACAAAAGAGAATTTTAAATTATTGTTACAAGGTCATGGTTTAAAGATGCACAGCGGGCATGTTTCCACAGGATTTGGTCAAGACAAAGACAGCTACAATATGGCCAATAATTGGGAAAAAGTGTGCGAAGATGCAGTGTACATGGGGCAAAAATACATAGTCTGTGGTTATTTTCAAGAAGGTGAGCGCAAGACATTGGATGATTACAAAAAACTGGCGGCCTTATTCAATACTTGCGGTCAAAAAGCTAAGGAGTTTGGTCTGCAATTCTGCCATCATAATCATGACTTTGAGTTCATGCCTATCAATGGTACCGTGCCTTATGACATCTTGCTGAATGAGACTGACAAGGAATTGGTAAAGTTTGAAATCGACCATTATTGGACCAGAAAGGCCAAAGTCAATACAAAAAAATTGGTAAAGAAAAATGCAGGTAGATTTCCACTTTTCCACATCAAAGATATGGATAATACACCACAACAAGCATTCACAGAGGTGGGTACAGGTATCATAGATTGGAATGGAGTATTTAAATTAGCTCCAAAGGCGGGATTGGATTTATTTTTTGTTGAGCAAGATATTTGTACCAAAATGCCACCGCTTGAAAGTATTAAAGTAAGTATTAACAATCTTAAGAAACTCAAGGTCTGACAAACACAAAATTTCATAAACTATTCTTAATCAATAGGGAATATACATTGTTCATATTGACAAGATTTATCTTCACAGTAGGTATGAAAATGATACCTGTATTGTTAGGATGGTATCTCTATACATTTACTCAAAGTAAGTTTATCCTTGGAATGCTTGGTTTGAGTGAGGTCATACTCATATTTTGATGGCTTTGCCTGTTGTCAAAGTAGATAGGAGTGATCGCCACAACTTGATCATAAAATGCCTGGGCTTGTATTTGATGATTAGCATTGTCTTAGTATTTTTGGTTTCTGATGCTGTGCACCTTATCAACGAATGGCGTACTGGTCTTATATTTTTGCAGTCGGTATAACTGGCTTGATCAGAGCCTATATATCGCCTGGTTTTTCAGCCTTTTAGCTCAGCTTGTCGCAAAAGATAATTTAGTAAAAGCAGCATCAATCAACAGCATGGCGTGGCTATCTGCCAGCATTTTGGGTGCAATCCTTGCAGGTTGGCTGGTTGTATTTCTCACTGAAAGTCAAGTGTTTGTAGTGATATCTTGTATAATGTTCATGAGTATGATCGTATTCACAAAGATTGCCAAAAGAGATTGCTTATCAACAAGGTAAGACTCGTACATGGGAAAGTGTCAGAGAAGGCTTGGATTTTGTTTGGGGTCAAAAGGCGCTATTTGGAGCGATGGGCTTGGATATGTTGGCTGTATTGTTTGGTGGCGCTGTAGCATTGTTGCCTGTTTTTGTGCAAGATGTCCCATGCTGGGCCACAAGCATTTGGCTACTTATCTTCGGCTACCTACTTGGGCAATTTTATAGCCATCTTATACTTGACCAAGTTTCTTCTGGCAAGGCAAACAAGGATCCAAACTTATCTGGTCTATCATCGGTTTTGGGGCTTGTATCATCGTGTTTGCACTGTCAAAATCTGTCATTCTGAGCTTCGTCGCTTTGTTTGTGAGTGGCCTTTTTGATGGAGTAAGCGTGATAGTGAGAGGCACTATCTTTCAGATTTTTGTACCCGATCACATGAGAGGTAGAGTTTCTGCTGTCAACTCTATTTTATCAATAGATAAATGAGTTGGGGCAGTTTGAAAGCGGAGTAGCTGCATCACTCATGGGTACAATACCATCTGTCATTTTTGGCGGTACCATGACAATTCTTGTGTCAGCCTTTGCTTGGTTTAAGATACCGTCATTAAAGAAATTGGAATATTAAGCAAGCCAAATTACATATTTCTGGTCAGTTTCTGAATGACTTTAAACTCGCTCAAGAATACTTTGCCTATCACCCTGAATGCTGTGTAAAATGGAATGGCTAAGACCATGCCTAGTACACCACCAACTTTAGCACCTACGAGGACAACTATAAAGATCTCCAATGGATGCGCTTTGACACTTTTTGAAAATATATTGGGCTGAAGTATGATGTCATCTATCAATCTTGTCAACAAAAATACGACGCCTACTTTTGTCAACAAAGGTATCATTTCATTATAAAATGACAAGTCCATGTTTGAAGAAAGTGTAATAATCATGCCAATGCCAGCTGCTATAATTGGTCCAATATATGGGATGACATTCATCATACCAGCAAAAAATCCAATCAGCAATGCATTAGGTACACCCAACATAACCAATGACAAGGAGACTATAAGTGTGATGAGGGTGACTTGTACCAAGATACCAACAAAATATCTAATCAGAAGCTTACTAGTCTCATCCACAGCTTGCTGGGTGTGAGTTTCGTATCTGGTAGGTACGAGCGATTTTATTATGTTGACAAACAATCCTTGCTCTCGCAAAAAGAAAAAACTAATAAAAAATACAGAAAACACACCTATAAAAATGTCACCAAATTTTGTCAGTGCATTGCCAAAAAGTTTTTGAATATTTTCAGGATTCAAATAAGTGATCAAGTTTTTTCTCAAGATTTCAAAAAATCCTTCTTGCACATCATCTTCTTTTTCCGTCGGCAGATTTTCGATGATTTCGTTATTGAGATGAATGTGAATATCCAATTTTTTCTGCCCTACCAAATCTGCCAGCGAAGTGTCAATATGGATGGTATGCGTCAGTAATGAGTCTTCGGGCAATTGATTATGCGATGATTTTAATATTGTATCAGTGGCAATCATCAGCTTTTTTTTGACCAACCATTTTTCCCAGTCTTTTATGGGTTCTTCTAGGCCAGAAACTACTTGGGTATAGTTTATTTTTGATAAATTTTCTATTTGATTGACCAAAGGGGGTATGAATACCCATACCAATAATATAAATCCCAGTACAAATAAACTAAGTGTGATCAATGCTGAAAGGTTTTTCCCAATGTATTTCCTCAAAAATACTACGACTGGAGCACCGATCATAGAGATAACCCAAGCCAACAATACGTAGGTAACTATTTCGCTAAAATAATATAGTATTGATCCTACCAATAAAAGAGGAAGGAGTGCCCAAAGATATTTTACATTAAACTTCATGATATGATTTCCAAATCATGTACAAAGATAAATGACTTTTTCAAAAAAAAACCATCGATCTACATATATACAAGTTTTAAATATGTATTTTATCCTTTTATTTTATTAAATGGTTCATTTGCTAAGTTATAATTTTCTATTTGAAAACTACTATCTTTGCAGCCAAATTTAACCATTTAGATAATGAAGTTTAGTATTTTTTACACTTTAATCTTAAGTGCATTATTCTTGATCAGCTGTAAGTCCAAAAAGGAAGTAATCAATGCACCTACAATAGATGGCAAGCCTGCATTGGTTGCATTTGTTGATAGTGTGCAAGCATCTGAAGCCATCATAGCTGATGATGTGGATGGATTTTTTAGTACCATCTCGGCATTAGAGATGAATATACAGATGAAAAATCCAGCTGAGCCAGGTACAAGAGAAGACGCCTTAAAAGCTTTCATTCCGTATTTGAAGACACAAGTGTCCAACTGGAGCAGTAGCGAAAAATTGGCCATGCTTGAAGTATTTAAAAAGGTAAAACAACTATGTGATACGATCAATCCACGCATTTTTCCTGGCAATTTGAGATTGATAAAAATCAAAAATGGGCATTATGGCAATGATGTATATTATACACGCGGCAATAATATCATGATTCCCGAAAATATCTTTGAGCAATCTGATATGGAGAGGCAAGTATACGTGATGGTGCACGAAGTTTTTCACGTATTGCACGGCAGAATCCACAACTCCGACATGATCTCTACAAACTTATTGGCTTCGAAAAGGCAGACAAACCCATAAAACTCAATAAAATATTAGAGCATTTTTTGTTGACCAATCCCGATGGTGTGAGTTATCAGTATTAT
Source organism: Saprospiraceae bacterium (assembly GCA_046329385.1). GTDB lineage: Bacteria > Bacteroidota > Bacteroidia > Chitinophagales > Saprospiraceae > OLB9. The sequence continues at coordinate 11,836 of JAXLUT010000003.1, read as the reverse complement.
ATTCAGCTTGAAGCTCAAGGTAGAGAAGTCAAGGCTTTGCCATTAATCACAAGCAAATGGGCAAGATATAAACCTGATTTACCTGCATTTTTTGATTATCTCCATTTTGATCTTTACAAGCTGGATGATCATGGTGCCAATTATATGGCTACATCCACACCACAAGGTAGATCGTTGATTCCGATTGATGAAACTCCTACTTTTTTTACAAAAATTAAAGACAATACACAGTACATCATCCATCCTGACGAAATCATGGCTGATAATTTTATGTTGACTTTGCAAGCATTTTCCAACGGCAATTATACTAAATTTTCACCGGAAGGTAAGGCATTGGTAGATAGTGTGCTTTTAAGGTTACAAGCATTATAATTAGTTAAATTTAATGGATAGACAAGCCAAACTTGATGCCTTCGGCCGACTATTAGACATCATGGATGACCTTAGGGCAAAATGTCCTTGGGATATGAAACAGAATTTTGAGACATTGCGTACGTTGACTATTGAGGAAACTTATGAGCTTTCTGATGCTATCATGTCCAATAATTTGGTTGATATCAAAGAGGAAATTGGTGACCTGATGTTGCACATGGTTTTTTATGCGAAGTTGGGTGAAGAGACTGGCACCTTTGATGTAGCAACAGTATTGCATGGTATATGTGACAAATTAGTAAAAAGACATCCACATATTTATGGTAATATTCGTGTTGAAAATGAAGCAGATGTCAAGAAAAACTGGGAGCAGATCAAGCTGGCAGAAGGCAAAAAATCTGTATTGGCTGGAGTACCAAATAGCTTACCATCATTGGTAAAAGCGTACAGAATGCAAGAAAAAACTGCCCAAATAGGCTTTGAATGGGAAAAAATAGATGATGTATGGGCTAAGGTTGAAGAAGAATTGGGAGAATTGAAAGAAGCCATTGCAAACAATGACCAAGTCCAGGCGGAAAATGAATTTGGAGATGTCATATTTTCAATGGTCAATTATGCAAGATTTATTGGAGTCAATCCAGATACAGCCTTGGAAGTCACCAATAAAAAATTTAAAAATAGATTTGAATATATTGAGTCTAAAACCACTAAAAAGCTTAGTGATATGTCAATTAATGAAATGGATGCCTTGTGGAATGAAGCAAAGCATAAAGGACTATAGGCTCAAAGTTGCCCAAATAAATTGGCCTATTGAAATATATCATATTATAAATATATATATGTTATTTGTACTGAATTTTGTATTTTTTAATGATTGATGTCGTCTTATCTTTGTATCGTGAACAAGAGATGAACAACATACTTGCTTCACATCGGTTAAAGAATCGGTAGAAATTTCGGAATGTTTATGGGATTAAAAACAAACTGGATTTCGGGTTGATTTGATTAGAGAAATGAAATCAACCCGATCTTCCAGACCACCCATCACAAATTAGGATTGAGTTTTAGTTATATAAAGAGATTGTTTTTCTGGGCGTGAGAAACCCAGGTTAAGTTTTGGAAAATGTTCATGGGGATCGTAAGATCGAAAAAATGGTTACTTTGGGGGAAGTGACCATTTTTTTTTGCACTTATGTCAAATTTAACTCCATAGCTTATCAGAAATTAGTCTTACCTTTGTCCCCTTATGAGATTGAAGAGCCTTCAAATTAAGGGGTTTAAAAGTTTTGCCAATGATACCATCCTCAACTTTAGCGAAGATGTCATTGGAGTCGTAGGTCCTAACGGGTCTGGCAAATCCAATATTGTAGATGCTATAAGATGGGTCTTGGGAGAGCAGAAAAGCAAAGAATTGCGGCTCGAGGCCATGTCAGATGTCATATTTAATGGAACAAAAACTAAAAAGGAAGCGGCCACTGCATTGGTAGCATTGACTTTTGAAAATAACAAAAATTTACTACCTACAGAATATCAGACGGTCACCATATCGAGGACGCTTTACAGGTCAGGCGAGTCAGAATATAGGCTAAATAATGTTGTTTGCAGACTCAAAGACATTAACACTTTGTTTTTGGATACAGGCATTGGTTCCAATTCGTACGCCATCATCGCCTTGGGCATGGTAGATGACATCCTGGCTGATAAGGAAAACTCACGCCGAAGGATGTTTGAGCAGGCAGCAGGTGTATCCAAGTACAAAATAAGGAAAAAAGAAACCCTCAATAAACTAAAGAGTGCTACTGAAGATCTCAATAGAATTGATGACTTGCTATTTGAAATAGAAGGAAACCTTAAATCTTTGGAAAAGCAAGCCAAGCGAACCCAAAAGTACTTGGATATCAAGACAGAATACAAAGCTTTAAGCATAAAACATGCAGTGCATTCGATAGCCCAATTGAAACAGAAGTACAAAGGTATCTCTGAGCAATTGTTAAAAGATCAGGATGTGTATAGAGTCAATGATATCACTTTGCTTCGTCATCAAGCTCAGTTAGAAAAAGAAAAGAAAGCCAACTTGGATAAGGAGTTGGCCTTGTCAGATCACCAAAAGAAACTCAATGAGCTGGTCTTCCAGATCAGATCTCGAGAGAGCGAAAAAGGGCTTTTGACACAAAAGTTGGGATTCAAAAAGCAAAATAAAGATATGCTTTCAAAAGCTATCAATGAAAATGAAGTGGAACTCGAACGAGCCAAGACAGACGCTCTAAAATTGGATGTGCGACTGACCGAAGAGAACAGCCAACTCAGTGCAATCAAGCTTACTTTGGATAAATCCAAATCTATTTATGATACTATCAAAAACGAATATAGTACAGCAAAATTAAGCTTTGACATAAGGCAAAAAGAAAAACAAGAAATAGAGCGTCAAGTATTTGACACAGAAAAGGCAATAGCCATCCACAAAAATAATACTGAAAACAACGAACGAGAAATATTTAGAATCACTGAAAATCTGGCATCAAAAGAAAAAGAAATAGTCGAAGTAAAGGCTCAATTTCAAACTTATGAGCAGTCATTTGCTATCAAGCAAGAGGAACTAAAGCATTTGATGGGCGATGAAGCAAATAGACAACAACAAATTGCAACATTTGAGCAACAACGAGATAGGATGCAAGAGGAGCTCAATGTTTTGAATAGAAACTTAGATTCAAAACAAAACGAATATGACTTACTAAAGAGCATGATCGATAATTTTGAAGGTTTTCCAGAATCCATCAAATTTCTGAATGATCATTGGAAAAAAGATTTGGTCATTTTGTCTGATATCCTAGATATAGAGGAGCAGTATAAACCTGCAATTGAGCTGTTTTTGGAAAATTATCTCAATCATTTTGTAGTAGAGAACTTTGGCGAAGCTATAGCTGGTATCAATTTGTTGAAAAATTCTCAAAAAGGCAAGGCTAATTTTTTCTTGTTAGATCAGATTCCTAATTCAAGAGGTAGAGCAAAAGATCAGAACAATGATTTGATCAAAGCTACCGAAGTTGTGCATGTAGCCGAAAAGTATAAAACATTGATCAATAACCTATTAGATGGAGTTTGTCTTACATCCAATGATGTGAACCAAAGCCAAACAACACAAGGAGAATTGACTATAATATCTACTTCGGGTACATTTCTAAAACATGGCTTTACTGTATCTGGTGGCTCAGTGGGCTTATTTGAAGGGAAGAAGACAGGACGTAAACAAAATTTAGAAAAATTGGCCAACTTTCTCAACGATCATACAAAATCAAAGGAAGAATTGGTCAAACAACTGGCTGAGGTCAAAAGAAAACTGGCAGATCTAAGAGCGTCTGATTTTAATGGATTGATTGAAAAAATAAAGAAAGAATTGCACGCCATTGACCAAGATAAAATTAGGATACAGCATAGGATAGATACCTTTAATCAGGTGAAAACTGAAAATGGTCAAAAGATTAAAACTGCCAAAGAAAATATCAGGGATTTACAAGCAAAGATAGCTTTGGCAGATCAACAACTAAAAACATTACGTCATCGGATCTTAGATTTGGATAAGCCAGAAGAAGGTAAAGGTAAGGACATTGACTCACTGAGTGAAAAAATGTCATTGGCATCAGAGCAATATAATAATGACAATATCCAATTGATTCGTCATCAAAATCTGATCACCAATTTTGTCAAAGACAAGGAGTTTAAAGACCTAAAAATATCTGAAATTTCATCCAAAATATTGGTGGATAAGCAGAGAATCACATCAGAAGATCGTGAGCGTATCGATATTGAAGATCAGCTGATCAAAATCGAAAGCGAGTTGCAGCAATTTTATGTCGAAAAAAAGAATTTTCAATCTACGCTTAGCGAAGCAGAACAAGACTTTTTTAAAGCAAGGAGCATCATCAATGAACTAGATGATGAGATCAGAAATCTGACTAAGATCCAATCGCAATTGCAGCATACTATCCAAACACTCAAAGATCAATTTACAGAGCAGAAGTTTCAAATCCAAGCGGTGGGAGAGAGACTGCGCATTGAGTTTAATGTATCTATCAATGATGTGGTCAATAGCGAACCAGATCAAGACATTGATTATGAGCAGCTTACAGGTGAGTTGGAGAAGATTAAGACAAGATTGCAGTCTTATGGTGATGTCAACCCACTAGCAGTGGATGCTTATAATGAAATGAAAGAAAGATATGATCATATTCAGATTCAGCGCAAAGACATCTTAGAAGCCAAGGATAGCTTGATGGATACTATGAAGGAAATAGAAAACTCTGCTACTGCCCAATTTATGGATGCCTTTGAAAAAATTAGGGTCAATTTTATAGACGTATTCCGAAGTTTATTTACCGATGATGACACTTGCGATCTTATCCTACTGGATCCATCCAATCCATTAGAATCAGAAATTGAAATCATAGCCAAACCTAAAGGGAAAAAGCCAAAATCTCTTAGTCAATTATCTGGTGGAGAGAAAACATTAACCGCCACAGCATTATTGTTTGCCCTTTACTTACTAAAGCCAGCTCCATTCTGCATATTTGATGAGGTAGATGCACCTTTGGACGATGCCAATATTCAGAAATTCAATAAGATTATTCAGAAATTTAGTAGCGAATCTCAATTTATCATCGTCACGCATAACAAATCTACAATGGCTGAAGTAAATGTATTGTATGGAGTGTATATGCACGAACCAGGCGTATCGGCAGTTAGCTCAGTAGATTTCAGAAATGTTAAGCACGAGCATATTTTAGAAAACATCAATTAATCGAAATATCTTGAATTATTTGGCACATACACTTTTGTCTTGTCATGATGCGGATATTTTGGCTGGCAATTTTATGGCTGATTTTGCTAGTAGAAAAGAAGTTTTAGCCTTAGAGCCCAATATAATGGCTGGTGTTGAATTACACAAAAGGATAGACACCTTTACCGATAGCCATGATGAGGTCAAAGCAGCCATCCATCTATTGCATCCTACCCAAGGCAAGTATGCACCAGTGGTTGTTGATATATTATTCGATCATTTTTTGACAGTTCATTGGCAGAAGTATTCTGAAGAAAATTTGAAATCATTTACTCAGCGAGTTTATGAAATGCTAGATGATAAAAAGGACATTTTTCCAACAAAATTGAAAGAAAAATTACCATATATGATAGCTGATGACTTTTTGATGAGTTGCAAAAATGAAGAGAGACTTAAGAAGACTTTTTATAGGGTAGGGCGAAGGGCTAAGTTTTCAAATAATTTTGATAAAGCACACTTGGATTTAGAGAATCATTACCAAGTCTTGGGTCATCATTTTCTTGCATTTTATCCTGAATTGCGTGCTCATATAGATGGATTTTGTGATTGTAATTAAGGTTGATGATGAAACAATTTGGACTCATAGGTTATCCACTTACGCATTCTTTTTCACCAAATTATTTTAATCAAAAGTTTGATAATGAAGATATTAATGCAGAGTATATGGCATATCCATTGGAAACAATAACTGATTATTGTGCATTAGTAGAACAAATAAATTTCGTTGGACTCAATGTTACAATCCCGTATAAAGAATCCATTATTTCATTTTTGGATGAAATTGATGAAGTAGCACATGCCATCGGAGCTGTTAATACTATTACATTTGAAGATGGTGTATCCAAAGGTTACAATACCGATGCAGGTGGATTTAGAGAGTCACTTTTGTCTTTTATTGGCGACCTATCTTGTATTAAATCTGCACTTATTTTGGGCAATGGTGGAGCTGCCAAAGCAGTGAAGTATGTATTAAAGTGCTTAGGCATCAAATTCAAGATAGTGTCCAGATCAGGAAATGGCGATTTGACTTATGACGATCTTGGAGCATCAGAAATTTCATCGTCCAATCTCATCATCAATACCACTCCTTTGGGTATGTATCCAAATGTTGCATATAGTCCAAAACTTCCTTATAATTTGCTTGACGAAAAATATTTTCTCTTCGACCTGGTATATAATCCCGAAAAAACCATATTTTTGACCGAAGGATTGAACAGAGGATGTAAAATTAAAAATGGACACGAAATGCTCATCCTTCAAGCTGAATATGCTTGGCACATTTGGAACCATCATTAATCAACCAACACTTATGAGTGAACCGGAACCTAAGCTTAATCTTGACTTTTCGAATACGGAAATAGCATTTTCTAACAAATCTGACAAAGAACTAAAAAGACTGCTTGGCTCTTCAAATGGATGAATAACCATAATTTTGTGAAAATAGGTTCAAAATTAGGATTATTTGCCATCAAATTTAAGTTACCATTTACAGAAACTGTCGTACGCAATACTATCTTTCCTCAGTTTTGTGGTGGTGAGTCGCTGCTTGATTGTCAAAATGTGATAGATAAACTGTACGAATATGATACCTTGACCATCCTTGATTATGGTGCTGAAGGCAAGAGCGACGAAGATGATCTCGATACAGCAATGAAGGAAACCATCAAAGCCATCGAAATGGCAGCTTCCAACAACTCAGTACCTGTGGTTAGTACTAAATTTACGGGCTTGGTGGACAATGTCATCTTAGAAAAATTACATAAAAACGAATCTCTCTCAGAAGGCGATCAGAGAAAATATCAACACTTATGCGAAAGAGTAGATGAGATATGTAGCAAAGCTCATGAGCTGGGTGTCAGTATATTTGTAGATGCAGAGGAGAGTTGGTTGCAGCATCCTATTGATGAGTTGGCTTTGCTGATGATGGAAAAGTACAATAAGGAGAGAGTGACCATTTATAATACTTATCAACTTTATAATGTTGATAAGCTGGACCACCTGAAGCGGGATCACCAAAGATGCCTTGAAAAGGGTGTGTTGTTTGGCTCTAAAATGGTAAGAGGCGCATATATGGACAAAGAAAGAGCTCGTGCGGCTGAAATGGGTTACCCTTCACCAATACAAGTGGACAAGGCTGCTACAGATCGAGATTACAATGCTGCCTTGGTATATTGTATTGACCATTATGAGACCATATCGTCATGCTGTGCATCTCATAATGCGGAGAGCAATCTTTTGCAAGCCAAGTTGATACATAAGAAAGGCATCATACACAATCATCCACATATCAACTTTTGTCAACTGTATGGCATGAGCGATAATATCACATTCAACCTTGCTAACGCTGGATATAATGCTGCAAAGTATGTGGTGTATGGCCCAATAAAAGATGTCATACCATACCTCATCAGACGAACTGAAGAGAATACATCTGTGACTGGTGAGATGAGTCGAGAGTTGCAGCTTATTGACAATGAGATGCGCCGTCGAGGTATGTAAGTTTTTATTAAGAAATACAAAATTCAATTTTGTGGAGATAATAAAGTCATTGATGGATTTCATCTTGCACATAGATGACCATCTGTTTGTGATGATACAGCAATACGGTGTGTGGGTTTATATCATATTGTTTTTGATCATTTTTGTGGAGACAGGCTTGGTGGTGATGCCATTCTTGCCAGGTGATTCATTACTATTTGCAGCAGGTGCATTTTGCGCTGGCGTTGTTAATGATGCTGGAGATACAGCTGTTTTAAATTTGCCAGTTGTATTGATTATTTTGATTATTGCAGCAGTTTTGGGAGATAGTGTCAATTATTGGGCTGGCAACCACATAGGGTTGAGAATCTTAAATTGGAAAATCAGAGATTATCAAATAGTCAAAGGAAAATACATCGAGCAGACCCAGGATTTTTATGCTAAACATGGCCCAAGGACGATTATTATAGCAAGATTCATTCCAATAGTTCGCACTTTTGCCCCTTTTGTTGCTGGTATTGGCAAGATGAATTATAGCCATTTTTTGAGATTCAATGTGATAGGAGCTATGGTTTGGGTGATAGGATTGACACTATTAGGATACTTTTTTGGCAATATACCTTTAGTGAAAAATAATTTTGAGACAGTCATTTTTGCGATCATTGGTATATCATTATTGCCAATAGTTATAGAATTTATCAAAATAAATTTAAAAAAATATGAACAAAAGTAACAGACTTGTATTGTAGATAATGTAAAACCGATTTATTGAACCTAATGTTTGATTTGCTACATTTTACCGACTTGCTTCAGCCACAATGGTATGTGATGCATGGCGGTATTTTGTTGATCATGTTTGTTGTCTTTGCGGAGACAGGTTTGTTTGCAGGATTTTTCTTACCTGGAGATTCGCTTTTGTTTGTAGCTGGTGTATTCAGTCATCAATTATTGCAAGGGTTTATACCAGCAGACCAGATCGTTTTGCGACTTGCTATGATCATTTTCCTCATATCTATCTCTGCTATCTTGGGCAATGTATTTGGATATTGGTTTGGATCTAAAAGTGGCCCTAAATTGTACCAAAAATCGGACTCGTTATTATTCAAACATCAACATCTCGTCAATACCAAGATCTACTATGACAAGCATGGCCCAATGACGATTTTTGTTGCTAGATTTATACCTTTTGTACGCACTTTTGCACCGATAGTGGCTGGTACTGTTGGCATGGATTACAAAAAATTTATGGTGAATAATATCGCAGGTAGCTTTGTTTGGTCCATCACTATGGTCTTGGCAGGCCATTATCTCAATAGGTTTTTGATCGACCACTTCAATTATGATTTGAGCGAACACTTAGGCTACATAGTGCTGGGTATCGTACTGATCACAACCGTGCCATTTGTTATCAAGATGTTGTCAGGAAGGAAAACGGATGAAAAATGAAAGTTTACTATTGTGCTTTACATCAGTACATTGTCCACAGCTTGAATAGGTGCTGGTACATCATCATCACCAGTCATTTGCAAAAGGTCGATTTCGATGGTTCTGCAAATGGACAGCATGGGTACATCGTTGATAAGGCCTTCAAATGGATTTTCGGAGTAATCACCAACCAATTCCATGACTATAAATATCCAGCTCACTAAGATAGAAAATGGTATCATCACCCATGCACCATAAACGCCTAATTCGGCAAATTCGCCGATCAAACCCAAAGGCAGCAGCATAATAAAAATACCGTTGAGCAAAAAACTAGAATTTGCAAATTGTCTAGGAAATGGAAACTTTTTGATGCGTTCAGCTTGACCTTGTAAGGTGTAAAAATTATTCAATTCAGATTGTATCTCTATTTGGTGAAATAGATCCAAATAACCTTCGTCTTTCAATTTCATAATTTGTTTTGATTGAAGGGCAATGATTTGGGTAGCTCCGTTGGCCGCATTTTCCCAATGGTTCTTATCAGCAAAATACCTTTCTTCTTGGCTTTTTGAAAGGAAATCGGCAAATCTGCCACTTCCATATTTTTCTCTTCGGGTCACATTGATACTACCTAAGTGCTTGCGGAGGCTTACATGCTCCCACTGAGTGGGTACCAGTAACTGTTCACGAAGAGTGTATAGCCATGAAATATGCCGGTAGATTATCTTTGATTTCAATGCAAAAATCTCTTCATCACTTATATTATGTTTACCTATAAAAGAATTGATCATAGCTCCAAAACTTCTACTGCTATTGACGATGCCTCCCCAAATTTTGCGCGCTTCCCACATCCGATCGTAAGCTTGGCTGTTTTTAAAACCTAAGTAAAAAGCAACGGCTGTACCTACCAAAGCAATAGGAACCCATGGTATCTTGATCCATGTCCATCCTGCAAAATTATATAAACAGGCTATCAAAATTGAATACACTGATAGCCAAATCAAATGACCACCTGAAAACAGTAAGACTCCTCTGAATGGTATAAATTTCTGTACAATCATATTTTTGAAAATCAGATTTTACTAGTAATAATCAATCATCAAATGAATTCCTTAATGAGATAAATCTTAAAGATAATACAAAGCAGGAATAAATGAAGATTTTATCAAATGTATGACTAGCCGATGATATCTCCAAGTTTTAACTTAGTAATTTTAAAAATGAAAATTTAAAAATTTAGAAATATAATTTTAGAATATTGTAATTCAATTTATTACGAAATATTAATATTGGAATTTATTTTGCCAAATACTACCATTTTTAGTTTTAACTTCTGTCAAATGACCTTTTGCCACCAATTTTGATAAGATAGATTCGCATTCATTTCGAGGTGTATTGGTCAATATGGAAAATTCTTTGGCTGTCAAGGACGGGTATTTTTCAAATATTGCCTTCCACGAAGTATCATAAGCTTTTGTTTGAGCATTTGGATATACCGTAGCAAGTGCTGAAACTAATGCTGCATAAGGCTTAGAGCCAAACACCATTTCTTTTTTACCTTCAGTATTTGTAAAAAAGAGTGTAGGGAAGCCGCGTACACCCAAGGACCTACTTAAGACAAGGTCATCTTCAAACAATTGTTTGGCAGGGCCTTCAAAATCGTTTTTGAATTGCATCACATCCAATCCAACATTTTTGGCAGCAGAGTAAATGTTTTCCCATTTGGTAATGTTCTTTTTTTGAATGAAAACCATCTCTCTGATAGCTCTCAAAAATAAAATTGCTTTGTTTTTATCTTGCATTTGAGCAGCCTTAAATGCAATAGATGGTGGATATGATGAAGAAAGTGGGTCTTCAAGCCATACATCGCCATCGATTGGCATATCATAATAAACAGACACTTCATCCCAATGATGTGCCACATCTGATGGTTTGCTGATTCCGCCATTATTGTAGCTCCAATCAGGTAAGAGGCCACCCATTCTGTAATCAATCTCTACATCGTCACCATATTCCAGTTTTAGTTTACGGAGTTGAGGCTCGATAACCCAGCACGACGAACAAATAGGATCAGTGAAGTAAATGACCTTGACTGGTTTGGTGCTCGAAGTGATATTGCTAAATTGATTTTTATTATTCTTGATGGTAGGCATTTCGCAAACTCCATTTTCAGGATTACATAAGAGTGAATTATTTGTGTCCATTTTATTTTGTGTCTGTGCTATGCATGAAATATTACCAAAAAGTAAGCTAATATAGGTGATCAAATGAACTCTATTCATTTTACGTTGTAATAATTATTATATTATTATTGATTTCCGCACAAAGTTCTATTAAAAATATTAAGTGTGCAATAAGTCAGATTTTTATGATATCAAAAAATGATACTAAGCCCTGACTAAACATACTCGGCCAAATCTCTTTTGAAGCTCTTGGCAGGTAAGTGGTAGCCTGAAATTTTTCGCTTGGTTGAAGAGAAACTTCTAAGATTCAGTAATTTGTTGCGAGATATTAGTTGCAGCAATAAGCAATTACTTTCTTTTGCTTTGCGAGAATTAGAAGAATCAAATATAATTTCAAAATCAGTCATCAAAATCAAGCTTCTTCGTATTGAGTATTCCCTTACCCAAAAAGGGGTAACATTGATACCCATTTTCATACAATTGGAAGGAAGATAAGGAGATTTTTTTTCGGGTTATGATTGTGGATGAGTATTTGTATTGGTGCTGA
>JAXLUT010000029.1:0-31584 GCA_046329385.1 Saprospiraceae bacterium | reverse complement strand
TTTAAACTTCTTCATGAGATTGTGTTTTGGTTAAAAAATATAAATTGAGTTTTGAATATAGGGGATCAAAACTTTAATCAAAGCGCAAAGTTACTTTATAATTATTTATTCATACAAGTTTATATCAACAAATTTCATATATAATTTAATATATCTTATAAATACATACAAATCAATTACTTACATCAATATCTACTTATAACTTTTAAGAATACTCACCAATGAAAATCTTATTGTTTTTCAAATAATTATGTATTACATTAATGTTAAATATTTAAAAATGACTTTATTTCGTCAATTTTAATATTTGGGTTATCAAAATGCACAGCATTAAACCCAAGTTGCTTTGCCGTTTGTATATTCTTAATATTGTCATCAATAAATAGTGTCTCGTCTGCCTTGATTTGGTATCTTTGCATCAATAATTCGAAAATAGCCGGGTCTGGTTTGATCAATTTTTCTGTGCCTGAGACCAAGATACCCTCAAATAATTGTAAAAATTCAAATCGTTCTAAAGCGACAGGAAAGGATTCATCAGACCAGTTGGTCAATGCCAGAAGTCTATATTTTTCTAGCATTTTCAACTCTTGGAGTAAACTGACAGTTTCTGGAATTTCACCTTTTAGCATTTCACTCCATCGTCCATAATAAGCTCTAATTTCACTCTCAAAATGCGGAAATTCTCTTACTAATACTTCAGTGGCAGTGCTAAAACTCCTACCTGCATCTTGCTGCTCATTCCAGTGATTAGAGCAAATATTTTTTAAAAAATATTCTGTAGCTAAGCTTGTAACAAAAATATCCTTGTACACGTACCTTGGATTCCAATCTACCAAGACTCCTCCCAGATCAAATACTATGTTTCGAATCATAATCTCCTTACCCAAATATTGCGAAAACTGACAAGGTCTCCATGATCTTGTAAAATAAAAGGTGCACCACCATGCATGAGATTTTTAGGGTATCCTATATACTCTGTTGTACCTGCTATTTCTGTATTATTTTGTATGACGATACCATTATGAATGACTGTGACTCTTGCAGACTCAATTTTATTTCCAAACAAATCAAATATTGGTGCTTTGTAAATGATATCATATACATTCCATTCGCCTGTTTTAGCACAAGCATTGTATAATGGAGGTCGTTGTTTATAAACTGAACCAGCTTGACCGTTAAAATAAGTGTCGTTTTGGTAATTGTCTAAAATTTGAATTTCGTAGCGCGATTGCATGAAAATACCACTATTGCCTCTACCCTGCCCTTCGCCTTTTATGACCAATGGACTTCTCCACTCTAAGTGTAGATGACAGTCTTCAAATGATAATTTTGACATGATGTCTCCACTGCCAGGTTTTACAGTCATGACACCTTTTTCAAGGGTCCATTCAGCAGGCGAACCATCTTTCTTGACCCATAAGTTTTTATCCTGGCTGAGTAGTACGATAGCATCTGAAGGTATTGGATCCGACGGACTCACGCCTTGTACAAGCTTTGGTGACCTTGACCAATCTTCCGTTGCTTTCGGGTCTGTAGGTTCTGTACCTTGTGTGAAAACTGAAAAATAGCTTATTAAAAATATGAAGGTTAAAACTTTATTCATTTTGATATTTTACTTATTTAAAAAAAGACAAAACTAAGTCAAATAAGATAAAATAAAGTTTAATTTTGTGCCTGTTTTATAATATTAATTTTTCAGATTACAATGAATTTAAAATCTTTAATTTGTATATTATCAGTTATTGTAATATCATGCAATGATAAAAAAGTTAGCCATACTGACACAGAAAAAGCGGCACAAGATACTACGACACAAATTGCTTCAAATCAAAATGCACCAACAAAAATCGATATCAAAGACTTAGGCAATTTGGTGGGTCAAAAACCAACTGAATCCAAGATTTTTGAAATGGATCACCTAGGCAAAAGATTTGAAAAATTGATGGGAGAACACTATGCTGAATTCAAATCGGATTGGAATCAAGAAACACCTTTCATGAAGGATGGTGAAATCATCTATTTTGTGGGTTGCAAAGCTCCTAATTGTAGTGAAAATAAGTTTTTTGTGATGATAGATTTGATCACAGACAATATCAACATCATTCATATTATGAATGGAAGACCTGTCAGCCATGAAGAAAGTTCGGTGATAGGAATGACCGACAAGCTTGCTCAAGATTTTGAAAAGTGTCGCTCTTCCAATCAGATTCTTTAAACTAATTAAGAAGATAATAAATTTGGTCCTTTGATTATATCATTGTGTCATTCTTTTGAAAATGACAGTCAATAATAGGATGAAATCCTCGTAAAATATCATCAGTCCACCGACACAACATCTTTAAAGTACTCATAAGTACGCTTAAGACCTTCAGCTCGGTCCACTTTTGGCGTCCAGTCCAAGATCTCCTTTGCTCTTGTGATATCTGGCTGACGTTGTTTTGGATCATCTACTGGCAATGGATTATAAATAATATGAGCTTTCGGATTATCAACCAGAGCCAAGATCTCTTTGGCAAATTGCATGATGGTGATTTCAGATGGATTGCCAATATTGACAGGTAAATGATAGTCGCTCAACAATAGTCTGTAGATGCCATCTACCAAATCATCTACGTAACAGAACGATCTTGTTTGATTGCCTTCGCCAAATACTGTCAAGCCTTCGCCCCTGATCGCTTGCGCAAAAAATGCAGGCAATACCCTGCCATCTTCTACCCTCATGCGTGGGCCATAAGTGTTGAATATCCTAACTATCCTCGTCTCTACACCGTGATAAGTATGGTACGCCATAGTGATAGCTTCTTGAAATCTTTTGGCTTCGTCATAAACTCCTCTCGGACCTATAGGATTGACATTGCCCCAATAATCTTCTTTTTGAGGATGAACTAATGGATCTCCATACACTTCTGATGTAGATGCAATGAGAATCCTTGCATTTTTAGATTTGGCCAAGCCCAATAAATTGTGCGTACCCAATGAGCCGACCTTGAGCGTTTGGATAGGCATCTTAAGATAGTCTATAGGACTTGCAGGTGAAGCAAAATGCAATATATAATCCAACTCACCTGGCACGTGCACAAATTTCGACACATCATGATGATAATATTCAAAATTGGATAATGGGAAAAGATGCTCGATATTTTTGATGTTGCCTGTGATGAGATTGTCCATACCTATCACATGATAACCTTCTCTTATAAATCTATCGCACAAATGGGAACCCAAAAATCCTGCTGCGCCAGTTATTAATACTCGTTTCAAAATGTTAAAACTTTAAAATTCTATATAATTTAGTAAAAAATGTAATCAGACATCAAAGATACAAACTAAATATATGAATACCAAAACAGATGGTGCAATATCAAACCAAATCAAAAAAAGTTATATAAAAATACTAAATATACCTAAAGAGTAATAAAATTTTTAACGATATTTGCGGATTAAATCCAATTATTCATTTTGGACATTTTTTAATTTAGTCGACAAGTCAAAACAGTATGTCACCTTTCAAACAAAAAATGGCTTCTTACAATTTGCCACAGCAATTGCAAGGAATGGGTCTTTATCCTTTTTTTAGAACTATCGAATCAGAACAAGACACAGTAGTAAAAATCAATGGCAAAGACATTTTGATGTTTGGTTCAAATAGCTATCTTGGTCTTACCAATCATCCTGTCCTTAAAGAAGCATCTATCAAAGCCATCGAGAAGTATGGTTCAGGTTGTGCTGGCTCAAGGTTTCTTAATGGTACCCTAGATATTCACCTCGAGCTTGAAGAGAAATTGGCCAATTATGTAGGAAAGCCAGGTGCGTTAGTTTTCAGTACTGGATTTCAAGTAAATCTTGGTGTTATTTCATCCATCCCGGGCAGACATGACTACATCATCATGGATGACTTGGATCATGCTTGTATCATTGACGGTGCTAGGCTATCGTTTGCCAAGACCATGAAGTATGAGCATAACGATATGGAAGCCCTTGAAAAAGCACTGATGAGATGCGAGGCAGACAAAATCAAACTCATAGCAATAGACGGTGTGTTTAGTATGGAAGGCGATATTGCTAAATTGCCAGAAATAGTACAATTGGCCGAAAAATACAATGCATCAATTATGGTGGATGATGCCCATGGATTGGGTGTATTGGGCAAAAACGGTAGTGGTACTGCTGATCATTTTGGATTGACAGATAAGGTAGATCTCATCATGGGTACCTTTAGCAAATCGCTTGCAAGTATAGGTGGATTTATTGCTGCAGACTTAGACACCATCAACTATCTAAAACACAATGCTAGATCATTGATATTTAGCGCCAGTATAGCACCAGCCAATGCTGCCAGTGTCATCGCTGCTGTTGATCTGATACAGAGCGAACCCGAAAGAATCCAAAACTTGTGTGACAACACATCTTATGCAATGGCTGCACTCAAAAAAGCTGGCTTTGACACTGGTCATTCGGTCACTCCTATCATTCCTATCTTGATCAGAGATGATTACAAAACTTTCCAATTGACAAAATTAGCATTGGAAAGAGGCATTTTTGTAAATCCTGTAGTCTCACCAGCTGTACCCAGCACATCATCATTGATCAGATATTCATTGATGGCGACTCACACCAAGGATCAAATAGACCGCTCAGTAGAAGTACTTTCGCAGATAGCCCAAGAAATTGGCGTATTTGATCAAAGTGATGTAAAAGTACTCCATTAAAAATTGGCTTTAAGTAATTTTGTCATCAATAAGCAATTTAGAAATCCATCATGTCAATAAGTATCAGAGAAGTCAGCTTCGAAAATGGGATCAAAGATTTCATCAATTTCCCTCATGACCTTTACGAAGATGATCCAAATTATGTACCTGAAATCTTCATGGGACAAAAAGATATGATGGATCCTAAAAAATACCCTTTTCATCAATACGGCAAAGTAAGATACTTTTTGGCAGTAAAAGAAGATAAAATTGTTGGCCGAATTGCCGCCATACAAAACAATAATTATAATCATCACCATCATTGCAAAGTTGGATTCTTTGGTTTTTTTGATTTCATTGAAGACCAAAATGTGGTCAAGGCATTGCTTGATAAAGCAAAAGAATTTGCTAAAGAAAATGGCAATGAATACTTGATGGGACCCACCAATTTTACCACCAACGAAACAGCTGGAACCTTGGTGGATGGATTTAATGAGCCTCCAAAGATCATGATGACGTACAATAAGCCATATTATAATGGATTGATTGAAGCCTATGGGTTGAAAAAAGAAATGGACTTGTATGCATACATGATCTATGTATCAAAAGCATCTGAAAAGTCGATACGAATAGCAGATGCAGTCCAGGCAAGACTCAACACAAAAGGCATCACCATCCGAAATGTCAATGTCAAAGATATCAATAACGAAGCCAAACGAATTCAAAAAATATATAATGATGCTTGGGAAGAAAACTGGGGCTTTGTACCCTTTACAGATGCAGAATTTGAATATCTTAAAAATGATCTAAAAATGCTGTTGGATCCTGCCTTTGCTTATATAGCTGAAAAAGATGGGCAGGCAATAGGTTTTGGTCTCACCTTACCTAATATCAACGAAATACTTATTAAAAATAAAAGAGGCAAATTATTTCCATTTGGCATATTCAGATTACTTTTTGGTAAAAATAAAACCAAGGCTGTGAGGGTATTAGCTTTAGGCGTCATTGAACCTTATCGAAAAATGGGTATTGAAGCGGTCTTTTTTGCAAAAAATATCTTAGAAGCAAAACGAAGAAATTTGATTGGTGGTGAGGCTTCTTGGGTATTAGAAAATAATGAACCAATGAAGGCTGCAGCAGAGCATCTCGGTGGTGAAAAATACAAAACTTATAGGCTGTATAAAATGCCTATTTAGTCAAGATGAGTGGAAAGATTCTCATTACTGGTGCCAATGGATTGATTGGGAGCTATTTGATAGATGAAGCTATCAAAAATGGTTTGGAAGTATATGCTGGCGTCAGAAAAGGGAGCAATCATGATGAGCTAAAAACCAAAAATACTATCATCACCTTTATGGATTATAATGATTCAGAAGGCCTCATAGCTTTGATAAAAACCCACCAATTTGATTATATCATTCACAATGCTGGTATCACCAAGTCACCTGATACTGCCCAGTTTTATGAAGTTAATGTCAAGTTGCTTATCCATCTATGTGAAGCTATAGAGGTATCTGGTGTTTCACTCATAAAGTTTGTATTTATAAGCAGTTTGGCAGCTTATGGCCCAGCAGATGATCTCATCGACCATATCGTCACTGAGGATAGCACGCCCAAGCCTGTCACTGCGTATGGCAAAAGCAAGTTGGAAGCCGAAACCTACCTTAAAAGTAGAACTTCATTGCCTTACGTCATAATTCGACCTACAGCCGTATATGGTCCAAAAGACAAAGAATTTTTGAATGTATATCAAATGATCGCAAATGGCATCAGCTTGCAACCAGGCTTAGAAAGTCAATTTATCACCTTAATTTACACTAAAGATTTAGCGGCTATTATCATCAAAGCATGCCTTTCTGAATATAGCAAAACAGCTTATTTTGTAACAGATGGCAATTTGTACAGCTCAGACCATTTTGTAAATGTAATCAAAAAAATACTGAATAAACCCACCATCAACATAAAAGTACCTTTGTTTTTAGTTAAAATCATTACCTTTTTTACAGAAAATGTATCCAAGCTTACAGGGAATTACTCTATTCTCAATACCGATAAAGTGAGCGAATTGGAAGCAAGATATTGGAATTGTGATGCTACAAAGTACAAAAACGAACTTGGTTATGAAATTGAATACAATTTGGAAAAGGCAATCATAGAGTCTGTAGCTTGGTATAAACAAAATAAGTGGCTGTAAATAATACTCCGACCGCAATGCCAAGCATGAAGAAGAAATTAGTATTTGTTACCAATCCATTTTCAGGCGCTAGATCCAAACAAAATTTAGTATCGTTACTTAATCAAAATATTGAAAAAGATTTATTTGATTATGAGCTAATTTATACCCAATATCCACAACATGCTACACAAATAAGTATTGATGCAGCAGCAAATGGTGTTTTTGCGGTGATTGCAGTAGGTGGAGATGGAACTATCAATGAAGTAGCCCAAGGTCTATTACATACCAATACAGCACTTGGCATATTACCTTTTGGGTCAGGCAATGGATTTTCTTACCACCTCGGTTTTAAAAGAGATATAATCAAAGCACTTCAAGCCATCAACAAGTGCCAAGTCTCCTCCATTGACACAGGAAGTGCCAACGGTAGATTTTTTATCAATGTGGCGGGACTTGGCTTGGATGCCACTGTTGCTTACAAGACAAAGCTCAACACAAAACGAGGATTTTTACCCTATTTTATCAATACTCTGAGAGAAAGTTTGGATTTCAAATTTATGAGCCTATCCATTGAGTCAAAAGAATTGAGTATCACTGGCGAATACGCTATGGCTGCTGTAGCCAATGGATCTATTTATGGTTACGAATTTGCAGTGGCACCAGAAGCCAAACTGGATGATGGCTTATTTGATGTGCTGTTGGTCAAAAAAACACAAATATTCAGATATTTCTTGCTCGTCCCCATGATGCTAAATAAGACTTTTCACAAGAGTTCATTGGTAGATTTTATCAGGACAGATCAAATCAAAATCACCAATCACAGTAATGCCTACTTTCATGTTGATGGTGAAGGTTTGGAAGGCGACTATGAAATCAGTTTCCAAATACACCCAAAATCACTATTATTACTTCATTGACCAAGATAAACTAAAATAAAATATGTGGATACTCATAGCGTGCATCATACTTAATGCTTTCATCGGCGTGATTTTCAAATTGTTTCACAAATACGACATCGACAATTTACAGGCTATTGTGGTCAATTATTTTGTTTGTGTGATCACTGCAACTGTTGTTAATGGTGGCTCACCTATTCCGTCTGATATTACCCATCAACCTTGGTTTTATTATGCATTTGGTTTGGGATTTATTTTCATCATTGTATTCAACTTAATGGCTCTGACAGTTCAAAATTTTGGAGTAGTAGTAGCTACGATTTTTCAAAAAATGTCATTGATCGCACCTACTTTGATTGCTATCATTTTCTACAACGAAAGCGCTGGCCGTATCAAGTGGATAGGCATTTTGTTTTCTATCTTGGCCATTGTACTTCTGAGCTACCAAAAGTCTGAAAATGAAGAACATACGACAACAAACTGGGTACTTTGGCTTTATCCGATGCTCACGTTTTTAGGTTCATGTTTGATAGATTCATCTTTATTTTTAATTGAGAAGAAAAAATTGGCACAAAATGGAGACATTGGATTTGTGGCGTCACTATTTCTATTTGCGGGACTCAGCGGTCTTTTGATTTTGATCATTCAGGTATTTAGGAAAAAAGAAGTTTTAAAATGGAAAAATGTTGTGGCCGGTATCGCTTTAGGCATCCCAAATTTTTTCTCAATTTATCTATTGCTTTTGGCATTACAACAAGGTTGGGGAGGCTCCATTGTTTTTCCAATCAACAATGTAGGTATATTAGTGGTGGCTGCTATCTTTGGTCTTGTATTCTTTCATGAGCAACTTACCAAATATAAGATTGTAGGTTTTGCTTTGGCTATACTTTCTATCATCATGATCACAATGGTTTAAAACACGATGAATGTTTATCGATAACTATCTGACTATCCAAGATTCATCAGAAGGTGAATATAAAGAAAAAGGAAGCAAATTTTTGGCTTATGCCTACCCTATTCATTCTGAAAAAGACTTAGATGCATGTATGGATTTGACCAAAGATATACATCCTAAAGCGCGCCATTATTGCTATGCGTACAAACTGGGCATGGATGGTAATCGGTTTAGAATCAACGATGATGGAGAGCCTTCAGGTACAGCAGGCAAGCCCATTTATGGTCAAATCTTAAGTCATCAATTGACAGATATTTGCATCATTGTGGTCAGGTATTTTGGTGGTACAAAATTAGGCGCAACAGGACTTATCCACGCCTACAAAGAAGCCGCCAGAGAAGCATTGAGCACTGCACAAATTGTTGAAAAATACTTATTTGACCACTTTAAATTTAATTTTGGATATGACCAAATGGGACATATAATGAATGTTTTGAAAGAAGAAAATGTAGAAATCACAGAGAAGACTTTTGATCTCAATTGTGAAGTAAAGATTGCACTAAAAATGTCACAATCAAAGGCTACTCTTTTGAGAATCAAGGCTAAATTACTAGACAAATCATTGGAAGAAGTCCATGAAGAGACTATCGTTGACTTTTGCAAAATAACTAAAACCACCAACTAATAAGTCTGATATACAAATAGTTACATAAAAATATAAAAGTCCTTTGTCATTGCAATCACTTCGTCGCTATAATCATTTACATTCAAACTTTTGTGCATTATCAATTGGTCGGTCGTTGAAACACCATTATATTTAACTCCAAACCTGATCAATAGGCGTTCGATATT
Source organism: Saprospiraceae bacterium (assembly GCA_046329385.1). Lineage (GTDB taxonomy): Bacteria > Bacteroidota > Bacteroidia > Chitinophagales > Saprospiraceae > OLB9. The sequence goes on along the minus strand of JAXLUT010000029.1, from coordinate 22,077 downwards.
TTTACCGATTCTTGGTCTAACTTCGGTCATATTTACCCATCCAAAATCATACATTGCAGCCATCTCGATGAATCTAAGGCCTTCCAAATATGGTAGAATTATATCAAAGTGTCCATCATCGGTGAGCAAACTTCTTACAGACATCAGCAGATCTGAGTGAGAAAGTTTTAAAGTGTGTCTGACATTGGCCTTATTTTCATTGGAAGAAAATGTACCACCGCTAAAAAAAGGTGGATTGCTTACAATCAAATCAAATTTTTGCTCGCTGGACCTTGAAAAATCCTGTACTGATTGATGTACACATATCAACCGATCACCAAATGGACTCTGAACCATATTTTGACAAGCTTGCTTATAAGCGTTCTCGTCTATTTCTATGGCATGAGAGACTAAACTGGGAGATCTCTGTGCCAACATCATTGCTATGATGCCAGTGCCAGTGCCAATGTCCAATGCCCTGCTCTTGCCATTAACATCAGACCACGCACCCAATAAGACACCATCGGTATTGATTTTCATCGCACACTGATCTTGATGAATATCAAACAGTTTAAATTTGAAAACATCATCTACTCTCATTCTCGCCACGTTTTGTAAGTATTATATTTTCAATAATTTATAATACTTAGATTTAGTGCCACTTTTCCAATATAATAGATAACTACCACTCCTTAAATTGCCAAGATATAATTGATGATTTCCGCTTTGTAAAATGTACTCACGCAGTACTTCTCCACGCAAGGTCATCAGTTTCAATAAGCCATTTTCATTACATTTAACACTCAAATTGTCATCAACTGGATTAGGAAAATATTCAAATTGTCCATTTTGGACATCATTGGTTGAAGATATGATTACATCTATGCAATCGCTGATGAAGGTACATCCCAAATAGGTAATGCCAAGTGCGTATTTGCCAGACTTAAGCACCACAAATTGATGATCAGTTGCTCCGAAAAAAGGAATCTGTTCGTTGGCCCTGCATTCATACCATTGATATTCAGCACCTTGTATCTTAACTGACTTCAGCGTATCTTTCGCAATTGAAAATGTAGGTACAAAACTGATGACTTTAATTTCAAACTTTATGATACTATCACAACCATAAGTGGTCTGTAAATACTCTGTATATTTGCCTGCATTAAAGTAAGTTCCATTGCCTACGTTGATGCTGCTACCTTTGCAAAGATTGTACAAGGTATCAACATTATATTTTGGATGTGCATGAACTGTAATGATGAGAATACTATCACACTTGTCAGCCTTTACTAATGTGTCCCTAAAGATACCAGTATTGCCGTATTTTACATTATTTACAGTCACAAACTCACCTTGACAGATATCAAATTTAAGGTTAGTGCTGATGGTGTTATAGCTCAATGTTGTCGTCACAATACTGTCACACCCCATTCTAGATACCAAAGTATCGATATAAATACCAGGTAATGTATGATGATGTTGCCCCACATAAATAGTATCTCCAGGACAGATTTTATAACTAACTGCATGCTTTTTGACATCATTGACCTGAAGCACCAAGGTTATAATACTATCACAGCCAAAGTGATTGGTCAATGGCACCAAGTAGGTACCTGACTTGGTAAATGTTTGATTACCAACGTTAAAAATCTCGCCTGTACAAATACTCTCATTTTGTATATAATGGGCTTTAAATACCAACAATGTCGTATGCACTATACTATCACAACCTTTAGCATTGGTCAAAGTATCGATATATACACCTGTTTGGCTGTACTCATGTCCTCCCACGATGACTGATTCGCCCTCGCACAATGAAATATCTTGTTCTACTGTTTTGGATTTTTTATTGACAATCAACTGTGTATTGACCAAGCTATCACATCCAACTTGATTGACCAAAATATCATTGTAACTGCCAGATACAAAATACTTGCGATTACCCACAGTAACACTATCTCCTTCGCAAATCGACAAGGTTTGATTAAATGATGAAGGCTTTTTTATAGTAACATGTGTGGTAATTGTACTATCACAGCCATACGTCGAGACCAATTTATCGATGTATTGACCTTGACTTTTGTAAGTATGAGTACCAACTTTAATACTATCACCCTGACACAAGGCTACATTGTTGACAAAATCTGTCTCCAATACAGTAATGTTAACCACTAACAGGTCTTCACATCCATTACTGGCAGTAGATGACTGGATATAAGTACCAGCCTTTGAATATATAGCTTTGCCCACCAAAATAGAATCTCCTTTACAAATGATAGCTTCGGCATGATCTATCACAGAAGGAAGGACAGTAAGATTTGTGACAATGGTACTATCACATCCATGAACAGTAGTCAATTTGGTCACATAATTGCCAGGCAAATAGTAACCATGGCCACCAATGAAGATGGTATCGCCATTGCATACTTGCTTGTTTTGATTGATAAAATATGATTTTAGCAGATTTATCTCGGTCACTACTACGCTATCGCATCCAGATACAGACTGCAATGAATCAATATAAACACCTGCTTTTGCATAAGAATTATTACCTACTTTTAGGGTGTCACCTTCACAGAGATTGATGTCTTGGTAGATCAAACTATCTTTAAATAATTTGATATCTATCTTTTTGCAAATATCATTGACAACACAATTTCCAAAACCTTTTAGGTAAAAAGTTGTATTCCTGTCTATAGGAATGTTTAAAAAATCACCACTTGCAAAAGTGATACTGCTACAACTATCTCGCTGCCAAGACCATTGAGTAGCATCATTCAAATAGCCTTCATCCACCTTGATAAATACCTTATCTCCAGGGCATAAGGTAGTTTTTTCTGCATGAAATGATTTAATATAAGGATTGACGCAGACGAAGGTATTCCACAAAAATGCATCTAGGCCACCATTAGAAAAAATATTGGTCTCAGATGAAGTGGGATCAAAATCGGCAATAGCACCAAATCCACCTGTTGAAATCAAATCGCCATTGTTTTTCAAGCCAAGGTCTGCAACCTGATCATTGGCTATACCACCCAATGTAAAATGATCATTGTATGAGCCATCTTGGTTGTATAGAGCGATAAAGACATCTGCTCCACCTGAAGATGTCGTACCATTAAAAAAAGTAGAAGGATCAAAATCTACTCTATCTCGGAAAACGCCAGCCAAGTAAATAATGCCATTCTTATTGACAATCACTGAATTTCCCATATCATTTTGGCTATTTCCATACCCATTTACCCATAAGGTTTTGCCCGCATCATCCAGCTTTAATAGGAAAATATCTGAGCCACCCTTAGACACCAAAGCTTGAGCCGTGTTACCAAAAGAAATATTGTCTGAAAAACGACCTGTCAAAATCACATTATTGGATGCATCGGTTGTCAAAGACTGTCCATAATCCGCACCAACCGACCCATAGGATTTGCCCCAGATAAGTACGCCTTCAGAATTAAATTTAACTAAATAAATATCAGTCACTCCTTTGGAAATCACAACATGACTACCCGAACCTGGATCCAAATCTAAGCTGTCTCTGAAATCTCCAATCAAAATGATATTGTTCAATTTATCTCTACAGTGTTGATAAACATAATCCTGATTGCTTCCACCCAATTGACGCACAAAAATGGACTCACCAGTATTGCTATTCAACTTCAAGATAAAGACATCATTAGCGCCACGACTGATGGCTCCATACCCTACTCCGAAAGTTGCCGTACCCTCAAAGTTACCTGACACCAAAACCTCTCCGGCCATATTTGCAGTAAGTGATCTCGCCTGTATAGGCAGATTGGAGCCGAGATATTTGACCCACTGTTTACTCCCAGCATTACTTAGTTTTAATACAAAGGATTGGACTATACCTAATGGACCAGTCAATAATATTTCATTGTCCATTTTCAGAGTATCCAAAAAAGTACCAGTAACATAGATGTTTTTTTCACTATCCACAGCTATATCATAAGCTAAATCTTGTTTTGTTCCACCCAGTTGCTTCACCCATTGTAAGATACCCAAGCCAGTACTTTTCCTAATCAGTACATCTTCCTCCCCCACAGATGTATAACTTACCATAGGAGCAACAGACACCGTGCCCATAAAATTTGTTATATCATATACATTTTGATCAGCATCGATGGCAATGCCATTGCCGTACTCCGCCGTTGTGCCTCCTATTTTATAGATCCATTTTAGCTCTTGACTGTTAATAAAAGTTACAAAAAGAGAAAGAATAATGGTGAAAACAAAACGTGTCATACCTAAATAATTTTGATAACTGATTCAATATTAACTTACTACCAAAATTATGCCGAAAAAAAAAGGGAGCGCAGATGATGCGCTCCCTTTGTATTTTAAGAAAAAATTACTTTCTAAAAGTGCTTTGATTATTTCTTCTTTAAAACGATGGTTCCAGTACCGTAATTGGTAGTACCTGCGCTGTGGGCAATAGCTACAGTAAGCTCCTTATCACAGGTATTTACCTTGCTTGATGCTTCAACAATATCACCAAAAAATTCTGTAACTGGAGGCAATTCATAAGAACAATATTGCTGCTTATCGCCTGAAATACCAAATGTAGCAGGATTAACTGTAAACACAATAGGCTTAGCGTCAGCTCCACAGTTGTATTTGAAAGACAGCTTGTTTGTTCCAGCATTCTCGACTGTTAAAACAGTGCCTGCTGTCCAATCTTGCCACCCATCACTAACCACGGTATAATCGCCAACAAAGTCATTGTGAACATACTCTGGACAGCCACCTACATTTTTGATGGTGATCTCAATGGTTTTTGAAGTAGGATAACCACTCAAACTACTGCTTGTGAGTGTCAAATACACTTTCTCATCCCCTTCGAGAAATGGATCCGAACCAATAATAAACTCAATATTGCCTTTTTTATCCAATGTTTTTATGTTAATATCGTGCGCTCCCAAAGCAAAATCAAGATCTTCAGTGGCAGTCGAGTTAGCCCCAACTCCTACATGAACATCAAATTCAAAAATTTGCGCATCGCTGAATGTAAAAGGAATGATGTGAGTTGTATCCGCTTCATCAAATACGTATTTGTCTTGAATACCATCAAAACCAAATGACTTGAAGGTGCTTATGGTAGATGGCTCAGCCTCCTCTACTACACAAGAAGACAAATAAAAACTTATAGGTAGTGCAAAAAGCACATACATTTTTAATATTTTCATTTTTTTTCTTTTAAAGATTAATTAACTTTTTCTAAAATCTCATAAAATGCTCTAGGTCCACTTCCGTTTGTAAAGTAACCATAGACCAATTTTATCCTATGTACACCAGTGGTTTCATTTGGCTCGAAGACATTGAATGCTTTACAATCAAATTCCTTGAACAATGCTTCATCAGTTGCACAAGTCATGGGTCTACTTCCCGCGAAAATGCCATAGGCAGGAACAATAATTGGTGCAGTAATTTTATTTGTTTGGAAGTCAATATCAAAATTGAAAGATTTACCTGTCCAATCAAAATTACCCCAATAATCATTGTAGGAAAATGTATTATCATCCACTGAGCCAATGAATCTTGTAGCTCCGTCCCACTGGGCTGTCAGGACACCTATTCTATAATAGTGGGATTCAACCACTTTGTAGATGCCAGCAAATCTACTCAATACTCCCACATTGATACTTCCATTCATGATTTCAGTTGCAAAATTGGTTGTACCTTCAAAAGTAAGTTTCCAACCAGATCCCACTGATAATGATTTGTCATCATTTGGAAGTGGAGCACCATTCACAGTCAATCCTTTTTTAAGATCAGCGTAAGTCAAAGATTTTTCAACTTTAACTCTATTACCAGCTGGAACATCCAATGTTGTTAACAATACTTTATTTGATTTCTTACCAGAAATTGCATCAGTAAATACAGAATAAACATCAATCTTTTTCAAATTCTGAGCATTATTTACTACATCTACTGAGATAGTATACGAAGGAGTGCCTGCTTGAAACTGGACAACAGGAGTGTTCACATATAAATAGGGGTTCGTAACTTGGACAAAATCACCTTTTTGATATTCAACAAGATCATCATTTTGACATGAAAATGCAAAGACACCTAGAAACACGAAAAGAAGATTTTTTAAAATTCTATTTTTCATTTTTTATATTTTTATTAATTTTTAATTATCCCAAAATACTTTATCTGTGATCTTTCTACCTTTAGGGGTATTACCATTGAAACTCAATTCGTTTTGAGGATACAAACATATAGATGGGAATACTCCTTGACCCAAAACTGTTCTTGTTGGAGTCTTGAATATACCATTGGTAAAAATATTATTACCAGGTCTATCAAATCTTCTGGTTTCAATCCAACCTTCAGTCTCTTGAAGCCCACACATTGAAATCCATTTTTGAATTCCTAAAACGTTGATAAATCCATCATCACTCAACTCTGGAAGGTTAAGCCCCGTAACATAAGCACTTGCATCTCCAGCACCTACATAAGTAAAATGTTTTGAAACTGCATCACCCAAAAGTGCCACCTTATCTCCAGTACCAAATCTTGCTGCTGCTTCTGCTATCAAGAAAGCTACTTCCCAATGGCTCATAAAGATCACTGGATTAGATTTAGAGTATTGAACTGTAGAAGGGTAGCTATAATCGTCCTTTTTAGGTTCATTGACATCATTAATATTGCCTTGTTCCAACCCTACAATTGTTTTTGTAGAAACTGCTACATTAAATAATTTGGCCAATCTTGGATCATTTTGCATGCGATTGAATAAAGTATTGCTCAAAACATAAAACATCTTGATGCCAGATTCACGACGAGCATATTGTGGATTCCATCCACCTGTCTCTCCGGTAAAAGTGATTTGCGGCATGTCAGCAGCAGAAGATATAAAATTACCATTATTAATTACTGCTGCAACGGCTGCTCCTACACTAGCATTTTTGGTAGATTGACGCATCAAAAGTCTCAATTTCAAAGAATTAGCAAATTTCGTCCATTTAGCCATATTTCCCTGATAAATCAAGTCTTCAGAACCTACACTTATTGTACTACTACCGCCAATCAAAGCTTGTGCTGCATCCAATCTTTTGATCAAATCTGCATATATATCCTCTGCTTTGTCATATTTAGGGGTCAAAATACTGCCATCTTCTGGTGTACCTTTCAATGCTTCACTGTAAGGTATATCTCCAAATAGATCCACCAAAGTTTGATAAATCATTACAGATGTAATTTCAGCTATTGCTTTGTGATGGTTAGAGCCATTGCGACTCACAAAGTCTAAGTCTGATAAAGCCTGTCTGTACAATCTTGTGAAATAGGCATTAAAATCGGCCGCTTCAAAGAAATATCTCTCGTGGTCCAAGATGGCTACTCCAGGTCCACCTGCCCAATATTGAGCAAATAATGCATGGTTTTCATTTAAAATTGCCTCTAAACCTTCTGCATATTCTACCTGACCAGCTGTTAAAACTTCCTGTGGTCTAGCTGAAGGAGAAGTGTTTGGGTCAACATTTAATTCTGCTAGCTTATCCCCGCATGAGATCCAAGCAAGCATCAAGGTAAATAATAATATATTTCTAATTTTCATTTTCTTTAATTTTAAAATTTAACATTTAAATTGACGCCAAAACTTCTTGAAGTTGGAGTTTGAGTTGTTTCAATTCCTGTTACGTTGCCTTGAGCTGTCCCTGGACCATTAACCTCAGGGTCAGCAAAAGTATTTTGTGCAGGTAACCAGAAAATTGGGTTACGAACATATGCATTGATAGAAATATCACTGGCTTTGATCAATCTTGTAACATTGTTTGCAAAATTGTAAGACAAACCTACTTCTCTCAGTTTTACAAAGCTACCATCCAAAATATTTCTACCCCAGTTTCCATCATCAATCACTGCATTAGCAAGAGTTTCTGTGGTATTAGGTACATAAGTCTTTGACCCATCACCATTTACTATCTCATTGACGCTATTAGGAATCACAAAAGGTTTTCTGTCAGCGATGATGGTTGTGCTTGCTGTTCCATTGAATTCAGTGTAAAATTTGGTAATGGAGAATATATTGTTACCTTGTCTAGTATCCAAAAGGGCATTTATACTCCATCTCTTCCATCCTATATTAGCATTGACACCACCGTACCAATCGGGCTGAATTGTTCCCAAAGCTACTGCATTATCAGTATAAACTGGAAGTCCTCCAGCTACAATAGGATTTCCACTTGGATCAAATCTAGGTGCGGTACCTTTGAATGTTCCAAAAGGTTTTCCTTTTTCAGCAACTAAAGTGACACCTCTTTGTGAATCCCATATTACTAATTCATCAGTTTCGTCTGAAATTTTCTCTACTACGTTTTTATTGGTTGTGAAGTTAAAATTCAAACCCATGTGAAATCCATTTTTATTATTAAATGGTTTCAGTCCTAAACTTATCTCATGACCTCTGTTGACAATTTTACCAACGTTTCTTGGAGTGAAAGCATATCCAGAAGCAGCTGACAAACTCACATTTACAATTTGGTCATCATGATTTGATTTATAGTAGGTATATTCCAAACTTACTCTGTCATTCAAGAAGCCAGCATCAATACCTAACTCAAGGGTAGTAGTTAACTCTGGTTTCAAATCAGGATTACCAACTAGATTAGCTTTACTAAAACCAGACTGACCATTGAGTGGTAAGGTAATATCATAAATATCTGGCCAATCTGCAATCAATGGGTTACCTACATATTGTGAGTTGAGCAAATAAATTGCAGCATCTTTACCTGTAGTACCGTAAGATGCTCTTAATTTTAGGAAGTTCAATTTGTCGGACTTCAAATCTAATAAATCAGTCACAACTGCTGATAATCCAAGTCCTTGGTAAAAGAAAGATTGATTGTTGACTGGGAGAGAAGAAGAATAATCTTGTCTTGCAGAATACTCTAAGAATATTTTGTTTCTCCAACCTATATTAGCATTTCCATAAAATCCCATAATACGGTATTTATTATCATCTTGAGATCCTTTAGCTAATTCTTTTGAATTGGCCAAGTTATATACACCCGGCACAACCAATCCCCCTCTGGTTTCACCTATTGTGGTATTATTTCTTCTATCAAACAAATTGTATCCTACCATAGCACCAACATTGAAATCTTCATTTAAATCAAATGTATATCTTAAATTTGATGTAAAATCAGTGGTTTTTGATACATTATTTTCTCTCCTGTAAGCACCACCACTTGTTTGTCTACCACTTCTAGGTACCAAAGCTAAATTGCTCAACCATACATCATGTGAGGTGTAAGCATAAATTGGAGCCTTCTCATTGACATCTGTCGTAACTACGTTTGTACCCAATTTAACATTAAATGTCAAATTTTTAGCCAATAAGTAATCAAATCCTAAACTACCTAAAAAGTTATTAACTTTACCTTGGTTGCCATATTCATTTAATATAAAGTAAGGATTGATCGTGTATGATCCATAATAACCTGTAAAACTATGGAAAGGATTAGTATAATCTCTTAACTCATTAAAAGGTATATTATTAGGTGATTGTAATGCTGTGGCATAAGCGTTATAGCCTTCAAATGCTCTAGCACCTTCCAAAGCAGTGTTTTGAACAACGTTAGCATAAGTCAAGCTAAAATTCGATTTCAATCTTGATGTCAATTGAGCACCCGCATTAAAAGTCAAAGTATTCCTCTTATAATCGGTATTCTCCATGATACCCGTCTGATTGGTATTTGTATAAGATGCATAGTAAGTAAAATTGTCAGTACCACCTCCTACAGCTAAGTTATTAGTAAATGTTTTACCCAATCTGAAGAAGTTTTCCAATTGGTCTGGTATTGCAGAATAAGGCCTTGATAGGAATTCTGTAACACCGTCACCATTAACATCTACAGGACTTGTCCAAGGACGCACTATTCCATCAAATCTTGGCCCCCAAGAAAAGTTCTCACCAGAGTCAAAAGTGTTCGATCCATCAGGATTAATCAATCCTTGACCAAATTGATCTTGTCTTTTCATCAAAATATATGCTTGCTCAACAGAAGCATTGCTATTGAAAGTAATAGATGGCTTGCCTGATTTACCCTTCTTAGTTGTAACCAAAACAACTCCAGATGCACCTCTTGATCCATACAATGCTGTAGCTGAAGGTCCTTTGAGTATGGTCATAGTTTCTATGTCATTTGGATTGATATCACTAAAACGGTTTCCATAATCCGCATATCCACCTTCTCCTGATTTTTCTCCACCTACGATAGAGTTATTGTCTATTGGAATTCCATCCACTACAATTAGTGCATTGTTATTTCCCGTAAGAGAAGCTTCAGAACGCAATACTATTTTGCTTGAAGCACCAACAGAACCTGAACCTGAAGTGATTCTGACACCCGCAGCTTTACCTCTTAAAGCTTCCAAAGCATTTTTGTTAGGGTTTTTATTCAAATCATCAGATGATATTGTCTGATTGGCATACACAATATCTCTTTTATTGCGTACATTTCCCAATGCTGAAATGACCACCTCTTCCAAAAGCTTACCTTCTGATAAAGCGACATTCATCACATTGGATGCTCCGATCGCAATCTCTTGCGTTTCGTATCCAGTATAACTAAATACCAATGTACGGCCAGCTGCTGGCACCGAAAGTTCGTAGTTGCCATCAATATCTGTAATCGTCCCCACTCCTGAGGCCTCTTTTACAAACACGTTGGCACTAATAACTGCTTGCCGGTTGAGTCGGTGACCTTGCCTGAAACGGTTTTTTGTCCATAAATCATACTTACACTCCCGGTGAGTACAAGTAACATGAATAAGACTTGCTTCATACTAAAAAAAATTGCTTTGTTAGATAATAAATTATAAAATAGTTCAAATTGCTCAACACACAATTAAATGCAAATTTACTTTTATGTTGAGTATTTTAAACATTTTATTAATAAATAACTAACGCTTACTTAACAATTTTCATACAAGAATGTAACTCAAAATTTGATTCACATATATAATTTCATAATATTTATAAAATTTTAAATTAACAGTTTATCATCATTTTTGAAAAATTTTAAAAAAGGATATAATACATCCCTTTAAAAAAAATTTAACTTTTGGGTATATTTATCTACTTGCTTGTGTTTTTGTATTCAATTTGATGAGTTGTCTTTTGATGCTTTCTAATGCATCATCAAATGAAGATTCGAATGTTTTATCAGAATTTGTAGCAATCAAAGTACTACCAGGTACATTCATCTTGACTTCTATAACTTTGTCTTTTACTTGCCCAGAGTTTTCCAATTTTAAAAATACTGTCGTTTGTAAAATTTTAGGATAAAATTTTATAAGCTTCTGAAGTTTATCACTAATATAATCCTTCAACTTGTGGTCTGCAGTAAAATGCACTGCTTGAAACGTTACTTGCATACTTCAAAATTTATTTGTGATTGAATATTTTTTACTTGAAAATAGATAACATATTAACAATTCATTTAGTTTTATAAAATTTTGTTAATTTTCATTTGATCTCGGATGCGCCTTCATGTAGGCATCTTTCAACTTTGCTATACTACTATGTGTGTAAACTTGCGTCGCAGCTAAATTGGCATGTCCTAATATTTCTTTTATTGCATTGATATCTGCCCCTCTATCAAGCATGTGAGTGGCAAATGAATGTCTCAATACATGTGGACTTTTCTTACTCAATGTGGTAACGGATGCCAGTTTCTGAGCTACTATTGTATGCACCAATCTTGGGTAAATGGGTTTACCGTCCTTGGTAAGCAACAATTGCGAAGAAAAATTGACATTGACCAAATCTCTTTCATTGACATATTTTTGGAATGATGCTAAAATACCTTCGGTCAGTGGTATTGACCTGATTTTATTTCCTTTGCCTTTGACTCTGACCTCTTGTCTCTCTACATTAAAATCTGACAGCAAAAGTCCAACCAACTCAGCTCGTCTGATACCTGTACTGTACAACAACTCAATGATAAATGCATCTCTACAGACTTCATACTCATTGTCATTTATATTGACCAAGTCTGGCTCTATCAATCTATTAATATTTGCATCATGCACTGTAATAGGGAGCTTTTTGGGCTTTTTTGGCGCTAAAATTTTGGACATTGGATTGATAGCAACGTGTTCCTTGCGCTGCATCCATTTATAAAATGACCTCATCGCAGATATCTTTCTATTGGCTGAAGCAGCTCCTAATCCATTGGCCATTAGACTAACGATCCAAGACCTTATCTGAATATGATTGATGCGTTGTATTTCGTCAGTTTCATACTCTTTTAAACAATATTGACCAAAGCCAGTGATGTCATTTTCGTAAGAGATACAAGTATGCACACTATACTTTTTCTCTACTTTGAGATAACCAATGAATACAGGTAGGAGCTTTGAAATTTCCAAAATTTACATTTTACAACACAAATTAAATATTTTAATAATATGTAAACAAATTTATTCGCAATTATTTTTTAGAAAACTTTCTAATTTATCTTTTAATTACACAAATTTTGCCATCGCATACTTTTGTCATGATCTCATTTACCCAAGTTTGTCTAAATCTTTTGAACGAGTAAATTGTTGTATAGCATTGTATTTTGACTGATACTCGATAATAATTATTGTGCATCACAGTTGGTCGTTTCTTATTCATCCAAAAACATTAAAAAATGTTAGAATCATCTATTAAGCAATTTAAGTATTACAAACAATTGGCAGAAAAAGCAATAGCTCAAGTAGAAATCAGTGTTTTGTTTGACCAATTGCATGAAGATGACAATAGTGTAGCCATGATAGTACAACATCTCTCGGGCAATATGCTATCTCGCTGGACGAATATCTTTACTGAAGATGGCGAAAAGCCCTGGAGAAATAGAGATAGCGAGTTTGAAGTAAACATACAAGATATTGAACAGCTATCAGAAGTTTGGAAAAAAGGTTGGGATCAACTTTTTGACACACTGGATCGATTGGATGAAAATGATTTACAAAAGACCATCTACATAAGAAACGAAGGGATGACCGTAGAAGATGCTATCATCAGACAACTATGCCATTACAGCTATCACTGTGGTCAGATAGTTTATAAATGTAAACAAAATAACACGAATTGGCAAAGCTTATCTGTACCAAAAAATGGGTCTGTAGATTACAATTTTAAAAAATTTGATCAAATAAAAGCACAAAAACACTTCTTGGATAGCCTACTGGATGATGGAAGTTAGATCATTACCTATTTTGTTTCAAACATTTGCCTGCCAATATCTCACAATATACATTATCTAAGTCTGCTAACAAAAGCTATCTTTGTCCTGTTTTTTAGAAAAATTTATGGGTGCATGAACCAAATCAAAATCAAAGAATGTGCAGCATGCCTTTCGCAAAATGTAAAACATGTCATGGCCATTAGTGACCATTCTATTTCAAAAGAAAATTTCAACATCAGCGAGTGTGGCCAATGTGGTTTTAGATATACACAAGATCCACCTGCAGAAGATTATTGTGGTCGCTATTATCAAAGTGAAGATTATATTTCACATTCTGACACATCTACAGGCCTGATATTTACGGTCTATCATTGGGTGAGAAATATCATGCTGGGACGAAAATACAAATTGATTCAGAGTTTGAATGGGCCAAAAACACTTCTTGATGTTGGATCTGGCACTGGATATTTTCCAGCTTTCATGAAGGATAAAGGATATGAAGTCATGGGCATCGAGGTAGATGATCACGCACGTAATTACAGCCAAGAAAAATTTGGGTTGAATGTCAAAAGTCCAAGTGACCTAAAGGATGGCAATATACGAGAGCGATTTGGATGTATAACCTTGTGGCATGTGTTGGAACATCTTTACCAGCCAGATGACTACATGAAACACTTTGCCAATCTCTTGACCACAGACGGTCATCTAATCATTGCAATACCCAATTTCCACAGCTATGATGCGGCCTATTATCAACAATTTTGGGCAGCTTATGATGTACCGAGACATTTATGGCATTTCCACCCAAAAGCTTTCGAAGTGTTTGCCAATAGAAATGGTTTTGCCATCATCAGAAAAGAAAGTATGCCTTTTGATCCATTTTACAATGCGATGTTAAGTGCTAAATATAAGAAAAGTGCTTTAGGAATGGTTGGTGGTATGTGGACAGGATGCTTAGCATTGCTCAAAGGTTTATTTGATGTCAACAAAGCAAGCTCGGTGATCTACGTCATGAAAAAAATGTAAAGATTCAAAACAATAAAATCATTTCATTGCCACTTGTTTGAAGGCATCACCAAGATGGTAGATAATGTCAGATGCTATTAGAGATTCATGACTTTGACCACTTATGGCAAAATCACCTGCCAAACCATGCACGTAAACGCCCAAAATAGCAGCCTCTTTAGATCCATATCCTTGAGCTAGCAAGCTTGTGATGATGCCAGTCAACACATCTCCAGCTCCAGCCGTGGCCATTCCAGGATTGCCAGTAGTATTGATATATTCCATTCCAGTAGGCGTAAAAATGCGAGTGAAAGCACCTTTCAGTACAATATTGAATTGATATTTTTGGGCCATCATTTTTGCCAATTCTATTTGTTCTATTTCTGAGTTGGTACGACCAAAAAGGCGCTCCATTTCTTTGGGATGCGGCGTAAGTATGCTATCTCGTGGTATCAAAGGTAGCCAATCTGAATGCTCCGCCAAGATATTCAAACCATCAGCATCAATCACAATCGGTTTTAATGATGTCGTCAGTATGGTCTTTATTAAATGCGCTGTTTCATTGCGTTGGCCTAGACCAGGACCTACTCCAATGGTGTATTTTGTCCAATCTGCATTACAATCCTGTAAAAAATCTTCACCACAGGCTGAAATCATAACTTCAGGTGCAAAACCCAACAATGTCAATGATGCTGTGTTGGGTACAAAAGCAGTCACCAAGCCAGTTCCAGATTTAATACATGCCTTGGCCGAAAGCAGCAGTAGCCCAGTAGATTTGCAGCCAGCCACAATAGCTGCATGCCAAAACACCTTGTGTGTATGTTTTTGTCTAAGTCGATATAAAACTTCTTGTATGTTAAGTCTATTGTATATACTTTCGAATCAACAGACTCAAGATACATAGGATGGAGACCTATATCACTAACTTGCCAAGAACAACAATATTTGGCATTTACCTTCAAGAAAAAGCTTAGTTTTGGTAATTGAAAGGTGAAAATTTGGTCAGCCATAATGGTATCTCCTAAGCATTCGCCTTCGGACGGTAATCCTGAAGGAAGATCAATGGAAATTTTTCTGTTTGGTGTGAGATTTATATTTCTTATGAGTTCTGAAAGTGTTCCTTCTACCCTCCTATTTACTCCTGTCCCCATCAAAGCGTCAATAATCAAACTATTTTTTGTGAGATTTGGAAAATAATCATCTATAAAAGTAATTTTCATATCACCGAGCTGTTGTAATCGCATCAAATTGGTTTCAAAATCTGCACTATCTTTTGGCGCAAATCTCAAAATATAAACCTGAACATCATACATCTCATTTCTAAGCAAACGAGCTACTGCCAAGCCATCTCCACCATTGTTGCCATTGCCACAAAATATAACCACTGGCACATTAGGATTGTCAAATTTCTTAATGAACCAGTAGGTAAATTGTCGAGATGCTCTCTCCATCAAATCAATAGAAGATATTGGTTCGTTGACAATAGTAAACTGATCCCAATCTTTTGATCTGATGTCCAGAAAAAACAATTTCATTTATATCATTTACATTTTTCGCCATGGAAAAATACGTGCTTTTCAATGACTCCCATTCCATGTCTTTTGTAAAATGCTTTTTAATTCAGGGCAATCGTTGAACAACTTGTCGAACTCTTTCTCATAATTTTTTTGTGGCCCGAATGCAACATCATCACTTTTTTTACATAATAAGATTTTGCATCTCCTCCTGCGACTTTTATACCTCCAAAGCCAAAAGACGCTGTTTCTCCTGCATAAGGATCAAAAAATACCTTAATATTTCTTGCAAAACCAGGATTTAATATTTGAAGTAAAAGAGTCATTTTCTTTTTCTTAATCCATACATCTGTAGTTTCAAAATATACGTATCCATCCTTAATGTGCTGAGCATGAGCGCTATGATCATCGTCCCATTTTTCAGAGTTTGTTATTGTTTTATTGAGACGACCCAATTTATCAAAGCGCCACTTGGTGGAATGTGACATGTGTTTTACTTCCTCTGGTTTTAATTTCACTTTTTCTTTCAGCATCAATAATGGTAATCTCTCGATCAAACCTTTTTCCTGTCTATGTCATCAATCAAACCAAATTCAGATTTTTACCATCGTTCAGCGTAATATAAGATGCTTTGTCACTTGAAAAGAAAAGATCCATCCAAAAAATCTTGGCTATACAAAAATCTTTGGACGCAAATACTAACAGAATAAACAAACCTACTTTTCATATTATTATAAATTAAACTGGCTACATATTTTACTAATATAATGCTAATACCCACATCATTTTACGCATTAAAATCTTCATCAAAATCTTCATCAAAGTACATGCCTTTATACCGTATCACCCCTTCTCCTATCTTTTTTAGTTGGTCTGCCATCTCCTTTGTCTCTCATTTCTGGTCCGCCTTTACCTACAAACCAATCTTTATACTTATTCAACTCTTCAATAGGTGTCATATCATCAAAGCACGGCGCCGCCAGTGAGGCAGATACCCTTTTTCCAACAGTTGATTGACCTTAAAAGTAAGGTTGAATCCATTCTTCTTAACCTCGATAGTCTCCCTACCGTGATCAAATACGAAGGCTTGAGGGCATGGCCATTTTGCTTTACCTTCCGGCTTTGCAGACATCTGTAGCCATGGTTCTTGATTTGAAAAGTCTCACAGCCCATAGCCATTTGTCCAATCTAACTTTTGTAAGTTCAGCCATTAGATTTCTCAAGTAATGGCAATTTTGGATCCATGTTCTCCAATGTTTCCAATACTACTTTGGCTATAAAATAATTTCGATACTAACGCTTGTCGGATGGTGCTATATGCCACGGTGTCGTACTTTGATTGATGGCGTATTCATAAGCATTCATATAATCATCCCAAAATCATTCTCGTCCCAATCAGCAGCTTTGTGTTTCCAATTTTTAGTAGGATCATCGATGCGTTCTTGGAGTTTTTCTTGCTGTCTCTCAGGCGAGATATGCATATAAAATTTCAACACCTTGGTATTATTGTCAAATTGCAACAATTCTTCAAAAGCATTGATGGCACTCATTCTTTTTTCTGCTCCTTCAGTGATCCACTTGTGTACTCGTTGTATCAATATATTCATAATGAGACCTATTGAAGATCATGATATTACCTTGGATGGAGCTTCTGGTGGATGCGCCGCGTAAAGAAAATCATGTGCAAATTCTTGCTCTGTTGGTTTTTAAATGCATAAGTATCTATACCAGATGGATTGCAATCTGCAAAAACAGTTTTGACTGTTCCATCTTGCCACTGGCATCCATACTCCCTGCAAGATGACCAAGAGACTTTGCTTACCTTCAGCATACAATTTGTGCTGCCATTCGCCTATCTTGATGACCATATCGATTGTCTTTTTTTCGGATCTTTTTCTTCTTAAGATCATCGGGAGGCAAGGTAGATATTTGGGACAATTTTATTGACATATTACCACTTTTATTTATATATAATAATTACTATTTCAATCTATTTCTTTTAACTATATAGTTTTGAAGGATGGGCACAAATCCTTCATTGATGTCTGCTTCTATAAACTCTATTTTGTATTGAAGGCATTTCATTTTGAGTTCATTTTTATAATGCTGTACTTTCTGTACATATAGATCTTTGACTTGGTTATGGCTGGTTTAATTTTCGCCAGACTCCAAATCGACAAACAAATATGGTCTATTTTCGTATTCGGAACGTTCGTGCGTCTTGTCTGTCACATGAAATAAAGTACTTCATGCTTGGCATATTTCAAATGCTGAAGGGCCGCAAATAGGTCATTTGGTTTCAGTATCATCAAACATATCACTAAAAATAATGACCAAAGATCGCTTGTGAATATTATCGGCCAGCTGATGGAGTGCTGCCGCTGTTGATGTTGTTTTTTGTTTTTTGGTATCGTGGATCAAATCATCCAAATACTTGAGCAAGAGTCGATAATGAGACGTCGCCGATCTACACTTGGTATGTATGCGCACCTCGTTGTCAAACACACTCAATCCGAATGCATCTCTTTGCTTTTTCAGTAGATTCATTACCGAAGCTGCCGCTAAAGCAGAAAATTGCAACTTGTTTAACGTTTTGTCACTGGATTGCTCTGGAAAATACATCGATGATGATGTGTCTATGATGATTTGGCAACGTAAGTTAGTTTCTTCTTCAAATTTTTTAGTGAACATCTTGTCAGATCGAGCAAATACCTTCCAATCTATGTCCTTGGTGGACTCGCCGGGATTGTACAGTCTATGCTCGGCAAATTCCACAGAAAATCCGTGGAACGGGCTCTTGTGCAGACCAATGATAAAACCTTCTACCACTTGTTGTGCCAAAAGCTCAATATTTTCAATCTGTCTAACATCGTAATTATCAAAAAAACTCATAAGCTCACTTGCCAGGTTAAAAATAAAAAAAACTCCTGAACAGTGCGTGATCAGGAGTCAGTATTTTTTGTCATTTATCTACAAAAGATTATGATAATTGGGCTACGAGTTTAGCTTCCAAAGCCGCTTTTGTAGTAACACCTACTTGCTTGTCCACGATCTCTCCGTCTTTGATGATCAAAACAGTAGGAATGCTTCTGATGTTATACTTCATGCTGATCTCAGGGTTTTCGTCCACATTCACCTTGCCGATAGTGGCCTTCCCTTCATAAGATTTTGCCAAATCATCGATGATAGGTCCAATCAATCTGCATGGTCCACACCATTCTGCCCAAAAATCCACAACAGATACTCCGCCTTTCAATGCTGTATCATTGAAGTTGCTGTCAGTAAATTGAAATGCCATAATATATATTTTCGTTTATAAAAAAAATCTTATGACCAAAACAATACGTTTTGGCGAAAAGTTGCGGGTTGATGCACAAATAATCTTAACAAAATGCTAATATTATTTTGCCCTATATCAAATGGCAGGTATTTCTATTTTGTTTTGCAAGTATTGATGCCCATCAAGGTATAAAGTGGACAAAAACTCACCAAACTGGTCAAGGTAAAAATAATAGCCACTATACCCAAAATCATAGCTAATGTGCCGCTGATTGTACCTGTATAATATAAAACTGCTATCAGGGCAGCTACTGCCAATCGAATTAATTTGTCGGTGTTACCCATATTTTTTGTCATGATGCAAAATATTTTGAAAATGATGAAACAAGATATTATTTTACAGTTTCAAAGGTAGTGGAATAAATTGTAATGTCAAATAATATTGGCAAAAATTAATAGAGTAACATTCCTTATATTCCAATAAAATATATATGTAAAAAACAATTCCTACAAAGCATCTAACATCCTCGCAACGCACGGATTACCAATTTTTGCAGCTATGTCAATAATTTTCTTGGCAATTGAGTGATACTGGATGAAGGTCGGTCATACGGATCTATCGATGTTTTGTTCTATAGAAAAAGGGGGCATGTAGAGATCGTTTAAGCGTTGTTTTTTGTTATTTATAAGATATAAATTGATACTTTAGTTTCTATAATTACCTAAAAAACAAATGGTTTGCTACTTTTTTTTGCAACAATCCCTAAATGTTCTTGTAGCGGGAGCAGACCCTGTGGTGCAGAAAGCACCAACTCGAACTTACGACGATACTATTTAATGAAATTAAACTACTATCGCCTAGAAGGCGATAGATTTGGTTTCGCCTGAAGGCGACTAAAGCGGGTCTGATACCGTGAAATCATCATCTCCTTCTTTTATATCTTGGTTTTTTATGTATTCCATTATTATTTCATCAGTCACATTGCCTGATGTAGCTACGAAATATCCCCAAGCCCATAAATGCCTACCCCAAAACATCTTTGATAGTTCCTTATTCTCCCCAAGCAACTTATATGAACTCTTGCCTTTCAAACTTTGTACTAACTTGCTTATCGATATATGCGGTGGTACACTAACAAACATATGAAAGTGATCCTTGGATACATGACCTTTTAGTATTTCCACATCTTGCTCTTTGCATATCTGTCGTAATAGTTCCCTAACTCGCTCTGCTATCACTCCTACCATAACTTTCTTCCTATACTTTGTTATCCATACTATATGATACTTACAATCATACGTCGTATGGCTGGTTTTGCGATAATTTTGCATTTAAATCTATTTTTCCTGCAAAATTACTATTTTTGAGCTGTCAAACTAAAAGTCTTCGCCTAAAGGCGGCGGATTTACCCCCGTTTGAGACATTAAAACCTTGACAATCATTAGACTACCAAGGCTTCTTGTAGCGGGAGCAGAGCCTGTAAGTAGAAAGCACCAACTCGAACTTACGACGATACTATTTAATGTAAAGAAAAACCTTGACAATCATTAGACTACCAAGGCCTTTGTAAAGGGAGTAGAGCCCGTGGTGCAGAAAGCACCAACTCGAACTTACGACGACACTATTCAATGTGGTAAAGAAAAACCTTGACAATCATTAGACTATCAAGGCTTCTTGTAGCGGGAGCAGAGCCTGTGGTGCAGAAAGCACCAACTCGAACTTACGACGATACTATTTAATGTAAAAAAAAACCTTGACAATCATTAGACTACCAAGGCTTCTTGTAGCGGGAGCAGGACTCGAACCTACGACCTTCGGGTTATGAGCCCGACGAGCTACCAACTGCTCCATCCCGCGATATAGACACTAATAACATAACACTTTTAATGTGCTTTTTATTAATGGACTGCAAAGGTATGATTATTTTTTGAATCATCAAAGCGTTTAATCTATTTTTTATAAAATAATTTTCATCAGGCCCTTCTTCCTATTGTTTTAATGCCTTCTCCTTTGCCAGCATCTTACTTTGTTTTACATTTGCCATCACAATTTAAAAAAAAAAAGGTGTCAACTTTCCATTCACCATTATTAAGAGTTATTAAAGACAAGGCAGCTCAATTGCTACCTGAAATAATCGGATTCAGACGGCATCTACATCAACATCCAGAGTTGTCCTTTTTCGAAGAGAAAACTGCTCAATACATTACACACATTTTGGATCAATACGAGATAGCATATACCACTGGCTGGGCTGGTCATGGTGTAGTAGCCACTTTACAAGGCCAATCTGATGAAGTTGTTGCACTCAGAGCAGACATGGATGCTCTTCCTATCACTGAAGCCAATGATGTAACTTACAAATCTCAAAACGATGGTGTGATGCATGCTTGTGGCCATGATGTACATACGGCCAGTCTGCTTGGCGCTGCCATCATTTTGAAGTCTATCCAAGACGAATTACCATATACTGTAAGGTTTGTTTTTCAGCCAGGTGAGGAGAAATTGCCAGGTGGAGCAAGTATTATGATTCAAGAAGGAGTGCTAAGTGATCCAATTCCAACCAACATCACTGGTCAGCACGTATTCCCTTCGATGGAAGTTGGTAAAGTAGGTATTCGATCTGGGCTTTATATGGCTTCGGCAGATGAGATATACATCACCATCACTGGCAAAGGTGGTCATGCCGCCATGCCGCAGGATGTGAAAGATGTTGTCTTGGCGGCAAGCCAAGTCATAGTAAGTTTGCAACAAATCGTAGCAAGAAATGCACCTCCAACTATACCTACTGTATTGAGTTTTGGAAAATTTAATACTCTCGGAGGAGCAACCAATGTCATTCCTGATCAAGTGGCAATTGACGGTACATTCAGGACGATGGACGAAAAGTGGAGAGCAGAGGCTCACCAAATGATCATCAATATTATCCAAAGTATATGCTTAGCCTACGGCGTTGGTGCAGATGTCAATATTGTAAAAGGATATCCTTGTCTGATCAATGATGATCATCATACAGCGCAAGTTAAAGAAAGAATGATATCATACCTTGGAGCTGAAAATGTTGTTGATTTGGATTTGAGAATGACCTCTGAAGATT
>JAXLUT010000028.1:0-33159 GCA_046329385.1 Saprospiraceae bacterium | reverse complement strand
AGGTATTTGTCGATGCCTTCTACAAGATATTTTTCGTCTGTCTTACCGATACACCATAAGGATATTTTCATGATTGAATTTGAGGCGGTTTATTTGAATTTTTTGAAAAATTTGTACAAAAATAAGAAAACCACTATCTTCACACGATAAACAGTAGGATTTTTATGGCCGTGGTTGCTCAAGAAAATATCAACACCTGGCTCAGCCAAATAAATAATGATTATAAATCTGCGGTATCGGTAGATTGTGTCATCTTTGGATATGATGATGATGCACTAAAAGTGCTGGTTGCAAAATGCGATATGCCACCTTTCGAAAACGAATATTCGCTGCTGGGTGACATCGTGCGCCCTACAGAAACAACCGACGATGCTGCCAAGCGAGTCTTGGTGGAGAAGACTGGATTTACCGATGTTTTTTTGGAGCAAGTACAGGTATTTAGTGATCTGCATCGCCATCCTTTGGGTAGAGTGATCACGGTGGCTTACTTCTCTTTGATCAAGATCGATGACGACCATTTGGCCCACTTGGAGAAGGATGCAAGTCTGCAATGGATCGCTGTAAAAGACATTAAAACACTTGCATTTGATCACTATAATATCATGGATACCTGCTATCGTAAAATGCAGAAACAAATACGTGAGCAACCTATTGGTTTCAATCTCCTGCCAAAGAAGTTTAGTTTATTGCAATTGCAACGCTTATATGAAGTAATATTAAATATCGAATTGGACAAGCGTAATTTTAGACGAAAACTTAGCGCACTGGACATTCTCAAAGATTTGGATGAGATAGAGGAGTCAGTCTCACATCGTCCTGCCAAACTCTATGCTTTTGACGAATCTGTCTATGAGAAAAAAAAGATGACAGGCTTCAATTTCGATCTTTAAAACTCCACCAAAACGCAACACCAAACCCAGATAGCAAATACCTAAAGACCACTCAATAAAGCTTTTTCCATTTTGGCTTGCAGTATTTTTGGATCAGTCTTACCTCCAGTTTTTTGTATCACTTGTCCCATAAAAAATCCAATCAATCCCTTCTTTCCTTTTTGATATTCCTTGACCTTGTCAGGATATGATGCAAGAATTTTCTTTATTTCATCATCCAAAAAATCCTGATTTTCACTGATGACCAATTGCTTGTTCATAGCTATTTGCAAAGGGTCTTGTCTGATGTCTTCTATCCATTCTGGAAAAATGTGCTGATAAGCCGCAGACTTAGATACTTTGCCGTTTTGGAGCAAATCTATAAATTGCAGTATGGGTTTTGGGTCGTGCCAAACATCCAAGTTTTCAGCTTTCAGCCAAGGAATTGCCTTGTTGATCAACAAATCTGCCAGATCCTTGTATGCATCGAAGTGTGTTGCCAAGCTAAAAACGCAATTCGATATATTTTATATCATCTATCAAAAATTCTGCATCAGCATGGGACAGATGAAAATCGCCGGTCAATCGGATGTATCTTTGAAAAGGAAGTGCTACCAGTTGATTTTTTACTTTGGTGATGACATCATCATTGATCACAACGGGAGGCAAATCTGGATCTGGAAAATACCTGTAATCATTGACAGCTTCTTTTTTTCGCATGGGCCTAGTTTCATTTTTGATTGGATCATACAGCATGGTTGATCTACTGATAATGCCACCATTTTCGATAATCGAAATTTGTCTATTGGCTTCATATTCTATAGCATTTTTGGCAAATTTTCTAGAATTCATGTTTTTGATCTCACAACGCTCACCCAATGGTTGCCCTACATTTCTTACTGACACATTGCAATCGCATCTGAAAGAGCCTTCTTCCATATTGCCATCTGAAATGTTGAGATACTGAACAATTTTTTGTAGTTCTGCCAGAAAATCACTTACTTCTTGTCCTGATCTGAAGTCAGGCTCTGTCACTATCTCCAAAAGTGGCACGCCAGCTCGATTGTAATCTACATAAGAGTAATCATCGTTCATGTCGTGGATAGATTTTCCTGCATCTTCTTCTATATGGATATGGTGGAGTCTGATAGATTTTTTTTCACCTTCTGACATGAAGTTCACCGATCCACCAGTACAATATGGTGCATTATCTTGTGTGATTTGATAACCCTTGGGCAGATCAGGATAATAATAATTTTTCCTGTCAAAGTAGCTGATTGTGTTGATATTGCTTTCTAATGCAAGGCTCAAGAGGATCGCTTTCTCCAAGTGAGAGACATTCATTTTGGGTAACGCACCTGGATGAGCCAAGGAGATGACACCAATATTTTGGTTTGGTGTTTTGGTGTATTGATTAGCATCACTGCAAAATGCCTTGGATTGTGTCAATATTTGCACATGGATCTCAAGTCCTATGATCGTCTCGAAGGTCATCATCATCTTTTAAAAAATTAGAAAGCTCAGTATAATGGTTAAAACCATAAAAATCAGATTGGTCATGGTATAAACAAAACAGCTCATTGTCGATTTTAAAAAGGTAATGAACTTTCTTTGTTGATAATATTTGTATAATGAAATGAAAAATATGGTACTTGGGATGAAGAAAAATAAGATATAGTATTTCCAATCTAAATCAAAGAAACTTGAATTGATGTAAAATAAAATAGTGTTGACCAAAAATGCAAATGAGTGAACATTCAATAGAAATACTAAATGTTCTACATAAGTCTTCTTTGATTTGTAATATATCAATTTGAAAAATCCAGCTAATGTCAAGATACTTAGTATAATGACCCACATAAAATTTCCCAACATGTATTGGAGTGTACTTGATAGATCCTTGGCCGACTTGATGATTTGTTTTGCAAAAAGTTTCTCAGTAAACTTAGTGAAGTGGTATTTCTTATTGATTGAATCTTGATCCATTTCCAAGATATCATGTGCACTAATTCTATACGATCTAGTAAAGGTAGATATCGGAAATAAGGTGTCTTTATTTAAAGTGTCATAAGAGGAAAATAGGGTAGTGTCGATCATCATTTTCATGCTGTCACATCGCCCTATATAAGCTTTTTCAATTTCCTTATAATTGGTGTACATCTTATGTAGTTCAGCCTTCTGAGATAATTCGTTTTCAAATGAGAATTTTCCAAAATTAATAGACGAAAAGATCAATCCAAAATGAAACAACATTAATATCAAGAATACCCTGATTGGATTTAAAAATGATTTTTTCTTGCCTTCTACATAAAATTGTGTCAACTTCCAAGGACGAGCAATATATTTTACAGTTTGGAAAGCAGAATTATCAAGATTGGTAAAAGAATTGAAAAAGTGACTCACCAACTCCTTAAATGTCATTAAATGCTCGTCAGTGCCTTGCCCACATTGTGGACAGAACTTATCTGTCTGGGTGATTGGATGACCACAGTTCAAGCATGGATGCTCTTGATTCATCATTTCTCTATATTGATTATACACTTCATAAACACAAAGGTATCATTCTACACCAATATACTACTACAAATATAACCCAAAATTCGACGAACTGACCCAAAAGGGTTAGAAAATATATTACAAATTGGTATAATGTTTGCACCATTAAATTACAAATATCATTTAATTCAAATATTTAGCAATGATAATTTATAAAATATTGAATAATAATATATTATAAAGTAATAATAATTAAATATAAATTTTTATAAAATTTTAAATCATCTTTCAGTCAATCTTATTCATTCTTAAAACATCAAAAAATGAAAAATTTTTTCACATTTCTTGCCCTGTTTCTGACGGCATGTGTTTTTGGGAGAGGATCTCCTCGATAATGCTTGTCAAGTGTCTGAACTTGTTTCAACAAATAGTAAGCATTGTGAGTCAAAAAGATTCAACTTCTTTCCTTGGGCTGGTTTTGCACCAGCATGACTAACTTGTCGAATTCTATGGTCTTCAATCTTGCCAGTGGTGAGTGTGGTATTACAGTGCCGACCTTTGGTTTGTTTTACCCCAATATTACTGTCTTCGAATATCAGCCAAAAGTGCAGACCATCAGTACTATTATCAATAGTTCACGGTATTGTTCATCTGGTCAGACATCATATAGACGTACTTTCACCAATGCTGCGCCTACTGATGCTAGAGTTTCAGCCATCAATCTCAATTGTATATGAAGCCTACAACAATCCGAGGGTGTAAAATTCAATTTTTACACAACAGGTAACGGCGCTTTGAGCACTTTTTACTGTGATTGGCCTGTGGAAACGCTAACATGTGGTGAATATTCCAGTTGGTGTCAATATCAAATTGCCAGCAATGCAATCATATATCATGGAGGTAGTGACTAATGCACCACATGTGAGAGCAGGTTTAAGATGGGAAGAAACCATTATGGTCATGTGATAGGAGCAAGCGATGCCACCATTTATGCGGCTGATTATTGCTACATTGAACGAAAGAGGTTGGTAAGGCGCTGGTGCCATCACACCAGATGCTACTGTATTTAATGCTGTCATCACGCCAGATCAATACAAACTGACCAATACACAGAACTCATTCACAGAAGGAAGTACCTTTCCAGTAGGTTTGACCCCGATGGTATATACTGTCACGGATGCTACTGGAGCTTCAGTCACTTGTGCATTTTCGATCACCGTCAATGAATTTCAAAACCCAACAGGAGCATTAGCTTGCAATGATTTGGTCAATGTTTCGCTGGAAGATGATTGTGAGTTCGTGGTGACACCAGATATCCTTTTGGAAGGTGATCAATATGGTTGTTTTGACAAATATACGGTGCAAATCATAGGTGTCAATGGGGCCAATTTGGGCAACACAGTGACCAAAGCGAATATCGGTCAAAAGCTCAAAACACAAGTGATAGGGCCAAATGGCAATAGCTGTTGGGGCGAGATATTTGTACAAGATAAATTTGGACCTGAGTTTGTTTGTGGTGACGTTTATACCAACTGCTCATCTGATCTTACTCCTGGTACGGTATTGACTCCACAGATACCAGTCGCAGCAGTTATCGCTGCTGGTAGCAAAGATATAGGAACAGTCGCTCATCCTTCAAGATCATTTTCTATTGAAGTTGGTGACTTTGGCGATGCACAAATCACTGACCTGAATGTATTTTTGGATATCAAACATGCCAATGTCAAGCATTTATCTGCCAATATTACATCACCAGATGGTGTCACTGTGCCATTATTTTTTGATAATGGAAATTTATGTGTTGGCAGTGATATGATGGCTACTTTTGATGATGAAGCATCTTCATTTATTGTGTGCGAACCGACATTGATACCTTCAGTTGCTGGTAATTTCAAACCAATCAACCCTCTTTCAATATTTGATGGTAAACCATTGCAAGGTATTTGGGTCGTCAATATTTATGATGATGTGCCTGGCACTTCTGGTGAAGTCAACAATGTCCATTTGATTTTTGAACAAAATGGAGCATTTTTGCCATTCCCAACAGCAAATGATATCACCTTTACATACGTAGCTGACAATACTTACATAGTCAAAGGTATAGACGATTGTACCGATGCGACGATCCAATATACTGATGAAATAGTAGAAGAAGATTGTGCATCGATATATTCAAAGGTGATCAAGAGATGTTGGACTGGTCAAGATAAAGCGGGCAATGTTGGTGCGCCTTGTTGTCAATATATTTATGTGTATAGAAATAGTCTTTCTACCTTAACGTTCCCTGACAATTTTGACGGCTTGAATGGAAATCCTGAGCCATTGTCATGCGAAATTTTTGGCGACTCTATTCCACCAGTTGAAGTGACAGGCTTACCTTTTGGAAACTTCTGTGATAATGTGCAAATAGCTGACCCTGTAGATGTTAAGATTGATATTTGCGAAAATTCTTATAAACTACTGCGTACACACAAAGTTATCGAGTGGTGTAGTGGTAGCGTCATCATACATAATCAGATCATCAAGGTATTGGATAAAGAAGGACCAGAATTGACATGTCCTGTTGATGTAACTATTTCTACAGATGATTACGAATGTTCAGCTACCTACCGTGTACCAAGGCCAACTATCGGAATTGAGTGTTCTGAAAACTTGACTTACGTCCTGACGTACAATAGTTATAATAATGTGGATAGCGAATTTGTAGCCTATAATGTCAATGCCATTACTAATCAAATATCTGGCTTACAGATAGGAGATAATTATATCAAATGGACTGTCACTGATGCTTGTGGCAATAGCTCGTCTTGCGTATTTGTTGTCACTGTCGAAGACCGAGTGCGACCAAATGCAGTCTGTGACAGGACGACAACTACCTCCATCACTGGCAATGGCAGATCGGTAGTAGAAGCTTTTACATTTGACGACGGAAGCGTTGATAATTGTGGTATATTAAAATATGAAGTCAGAAAAATGACCGATGCTTGTGGATTTGGCACTACATTATATACACCTACAGTAGAGTTTTGTTGTGCAGAAGTCAACAAGACTGTCATGGTGGAGCTGAGAGTGACGGATATCCATGGCAATAGCAATTCTTGCATGGTCGAAGTCATAGTGCAAGACAAATTGCCACCTTATATTACAAAGTGCCCTGCCGATATTACCTTGGATTGCCAAGCTGATTATTCAGATACCAATGTGACTGGCACTCCAGAGTATGTTGACAATTGCGAAGTCATAAGCGTCAAGAAACAAGATAATGTAAAAATTAATAGTTGTGGAGTAGGAACTGTCACACGTACTTGGACAGTGGAAGACAAGCAAGGTTATAAAAATTCTTGTGTTCAGGTCATTACATTGATAGACAAGCATCCTTTCCTACCTTCAGAGATCACGTGGCCAAAAACTTATGAAACCAAAAAGTGTTATTCCAATTTGGATCCAGCCTCATTGCCTGCAGGATATGATAAACCAACTTATTCAGATGATAATTGTAGTCTCGTAGCAGCGCATTACAAAGACCAAGTGTTCAAATTTGTAGATGGTGCTTGCGAAAAAGTGATCAGAACATGGACAGTAATAGATTGGTGTACTTACAATGATATCAATCCTGTTTTAGGGCAAGGATGGTACGAGCATATCCAGATCATCAAACTTCAAAATGATGTAAAACCAGATTTTGAGTTTGCTTGTGTAGATAGGACATTCCCAGTTTATGGCAATTGTGCAGGAGATGTTGATTTCACCATGACTGCAATTGATGACTGTCCTGAAGACAATACCAATTTGAATTGGAAATATGAACTATTTACAGAAACAGGTTTGACCCCTTTTGCTACTGCTAATACAGATAGATTCTTTAGGAATTTAGCAGTTGGTAAATATGTGGTAAAATGGACAGCAGAAGATAAATGTGGCAATAGAGCATTCTGTACGCATAAATTGAATGTCATTGAAGCTAAGAAGCCAACACCTTATTGTATCTCATCTTTGACCACAGCAGTGATGAATTCAAATGGTACAGTAGCTATTTGGGCCAAAGATTATGACAAAGGTGCCTCTGACAACTGTACTCCAGCTGACCAGCTCAAGTTTACCTTCTTTGGTGCGACACCAGTTGATACGTTGTTGAATAAAGAACATTACTTCAAAGGTAGTGGACAGTTAGCCACCTTGGCAGAATATAATGCGGGTACTGCGCAAAAGTGGATACCTGGCACTAAATCTTCTGGTATGCTTTTCGACTGTTCAGACATTCCAAATGGTAAATCTCAAGAGATTTCTTTGGACATGACAGTGACTGATTTGGCCGGCAATCAAGATTATTGTACCATTAGGCTCGACTTGCAAGACAACGCTAATGTTTGTCCAGATGTCAATAGCACCTTGATAGCAATGCGCGGAGCTGCCCAATTGAATGGTAGTCCAATGAAAGGTAGCCAAGTCATCTTAGAATCCAGCAAACCAGAACTCAATAAACAAATTGAAACAGATGCCAATGGTGAATACAATTTTAGCGCTTTGCCTATTGGCAATAATATCACCGTAAGGATGAATGACAATCGCAATATTTTGAATGGTGTTTCAACGCTTGACTTAGTACAGATACAAAGGCATATCTTAGGACTTCAAACATTTGATGATGCCAAAAAGACCATCGCTGCTGATGCCGACAACAATAGCAAGGTAACTGCTGCTGACTTAGTTGCGCTGCGCAAATTGATTTTGGGCGTAGCCACAGAATTACCGAATGGCCAACAATCTTGGAGATTTGTAACTTCATCGCACGTATTTACTAGTGTAGCTAACCCATTCCCATTCTCAGAGCAATACACTTACAATGCATTGAATGTCAATAAAGTAAATCAAAATTTCTATGGCATAAAAATAGGCGATGTCAATGGTAACGCTGTTGCAAACATCCAATCACCAAATGTGGAAGCCAGAAATCAACATCATCTCCAACTGGTAGTAGATGCAGTGACTGCTGTCAAAGGTGAAGTAATAGAAATACCTGTATATGCTGAGCAAGAAGCTAATGTAGTAGGTTACCAATTCACCATGGATATTGATCCAACAGCCATGGAATTGATAGAAATAATGCCAGGAACAGTCGCTGTCAATGATGGTAACTTTGGCATGACACATATCAACAAAGGTAAGATCACCACATCATGGAATGCTGACAATAGTATCACCTTGCAAGCCGATAGACCTCTATTCACATTGAAAATGAGAGTTTTGAAATCTGTCAATGATTTTGCAGTGATGAGTGTAAATTCAAGTATTACAGAAGCAGTGAGTTACGATGCTGAATATCACTCTGGACAAGTAAGTCTTAATGTAAGGAAGTCTCAAGACGGAAAATTTGAGTTGATGCAGAATACACCGAATCCATTTAGCGAATTGAACAATATCTCATTCAAACTGCCAGAATCTGCACAAGCTACGATTACATTGTCAGATATCACAGGCAAGGTGATCAAAGTCATCTCAGGCCAATATCCAAAAGGCAGTAGCACCATTACACTCCAAAGGTCAGACTTGAGTGGCCCTGGAGTGATCATCTACAAGATAGACAGTGGCAAATACACCGATACTAAGAAGATGATCATCCTCGATTAGATGTTTTGTGTTTAGATTGAAATAGATGAAGCCAATGCGAGTGAAAATTTGCATTGGCTTTTTTTATGTTAAAAAATTTTTTACTAAAAAATGGTTGCATAAAATACAGAAATACAATATGTTATGTTTTTTTTTTTTTTTTTTTTTTTTTTTTTATTTTTTGAAAAAAAAGTGAAAAAATGTTTGTTTATTCTGTAAAGTTTTATACATTTGTGTATTCTTGGCAAGTTATGAAGGAATTGATAAGATGAAAATAGAAACTTGCTTTGAAGTGGCTTTTAAATTATGCTCACCCGTTTTTGCTTTTTGAAAGTAGTCTTTCTTTAGGTTCTGCTTAGAGTCTGTCTATCTTTCTTGATGTGTTGACCTTCAGGATGTAATCTTGTGGTTATATAGTTTATTCTACTTTAGAAGCAGAATGATATGTATTAAGCATCAGTCAAAAGTGATGATGTAGATTTTTAAAAATTGGTGAGTAGTTTTAATAATTGTATAAATTTGAAATAAGTGACAAGATAAAACAAATTAAATGAAGGATTTGAGCCTCAGGAGGTGATGCCTTAAAGATTAAAGATAAAATTGTACGGTTGTAAATGATGAAATCAAATACAAATGTACAATTTTGTAGTACCCGTCTTATTAAATTAAAAGAGAGCCTACTTTGACCCATTTCTAGTAAAAATGGAGCAGACTCCCTAGCCAAGTATGTTGGTGAGACAAAAGTAAGTTATTTTTTTAAAATAAAAGATGATGGATTTGTTATTCTAGTATGAAGATAAAAATTCGTATAAAATGGGGTCAAAATTACCGTGAACTTGAATATTTAGTGAGATTTTTCATGAAAAAATGCAAGTATTTAGGGTAAAATTGGCGGGATTAAAGTCTGATAGCATCCCGAAAAAGCAATCAGTAATAAATAATTTATTTTTAGATATAAAAAAAAAGAATATGAACAGATTAAAATTTTTAGTATCTGTATTTTTATTGGGTGTGACTTTTTATGCCTGCAATAAAGATACAGAAAAATCAACGGAATCTGATGCTCAAGTGGAGCTCAGAACATTGAATGTGAATATGCCAACAGTTCAAAATGGTATATTGAAATTTACATCAAAACAACATTTATCTGATTTTATTGATGAGACGATAAGTATGGATGATGATGAGCGTATTGTTTTTGAAAATTCAATTGGATTCACTTCGCTGTACAGAGTTATCAATGCTGGTGACAATGGTCAAGATGTAGGAGGTAGTAGTGTCTCCTTAAGCCAACCTTTGGTACGAAATGGGATCACTGTTTTTGAAAGGAATAGCCCATACCAAATTGTTTTCAACCAACATCATGAATTATGGGTAGGAAACCATATATACAAATATGTTGGCGAAAATCTTTGTGTACGAACTACATCTCCTTACTTAACTGATATCTTGGATATTAGAAATAACCCAGATAAAATTGTTAAGGACAATACAGAGTTGATCGATTTTGTCAGAGATAGTGTCATCACTGTAAAACCCAGAACTGCATGTCAAATGATAGTGAGAAACCCATACGAATCTACGGGAACGAAAGGCTATGTACAAGTTGACCTAATTGATTTTGACGGGGTAAAACACACAGGGATTTGTGGTGGTATTGTAACCATAAACTGGGGAGATGGCACCACTACAAGTGAACCAAATAATTCTAATGTCCTCAAGGTATGGGGCCATACATACCCAATGCCGCCGCTCTCAACCTGCATCACACACACTGTAACATTTACTGTTGAATTTAATTCATCCAGTCTTTGCTCATTTTACAATAAGTGCTCAGGATCAGGACCACTTGTTTTTACAGGGACTACTACTATTACTATTTGCAATCCAAATACATGTACTCCATTTGAAGATGATCAACCAGAGACATTAATTTCATCTAATGTTTATAATAATGGCAATAATGCAGCTAATTTTTATTATGGTTATGATTTAGAGAATACATGGTTTAAGGAACCTAAAGCGTGGGGTAGAATAATTCATCACAATAAGGATGGTAATGGGTGGAAGAGAGTAAAACCAAACATTCGAACAGAAATACACATATATGGTACTTCATATAGAGGAAGTTGTTATAATCCTGAACAAGAGGACGCTGGCAATGATCTGCGTCGTAAAGCTAACCATATAAAAACACATATTTTAGATTCATCATCAGCAGGATCTGTTCCAGATTATTATCTTAGGACAGATAATAGATTATTTGTTGATTTTAGAGTACATCATCTAAATGCACCACCTGCATCTCCTGATGTCCAATTATTAGCTTTTCCATTTTATTAATTAATTAGAGCTTAATCAAAAAAATAACCCAGATCGTGAAATTCATGGTCTGGGTTTTAAAAAAGTAAAAAAGAAATATATGATTAAGAATCTTTTAATGCTCATGATTGCACTCATATCATCGACAAGTCTAAGTAGTCAATGGAAAATAGATAAAATATCCATAGGATTTGAATATGGTATTAAAAAAGATTTTACCTCATTTACTCAAAATGATGGTGGCTATTTTTTACTTCCTCAACATGATTGGTTGGGTAGGCGCTTTCTGTTAGGTGATTCTTATTTTGGTGGTAATATTAACATATACTTCAAAAACAAATTTCTGATTGATTTTGGTATATACTCTCATATCGTAGCTGAATACGATATTTATTATATTCCTGAGATTGAAAATGGGAATAGTGGATCAAGTGCAAGTCCATTTTTAAAATATGTATTAGGTTTCGGGCGAGATATAAAGTTAAAAGGTAGATTCTATTACCAGCCATCACTTCTTTTAAGTTTTATTCCAACAGATAATGGTGTGGATGGTGATTGGTATGGTACGGTAATTGGCCCTACAATTGGAGGTTATTATTATCATAATGAATTATACTCCTATACTAAAAACAATTTTACTTTAGGCCTTCGCAATACGCTTCAATGGAAGTTTAATGCTCGTTTAAATCTCAATTTTGGTTTTAGTTATAATCACGGTTTACAAAAATTTTCAAAAGCAGATCAAACCCTTACTTTGACTACAATGCCAGAAACAGTCTATAAAGGAGAATCCATTTCACGTCTTTCGCATAGTACCTTGTTTTTAAGTGCTCAATACAGTATTTGGCAAGCAACTAAAAAACCAAAGTAAAATGAAATTATTTTGTACATTCTCTATTATTTTGGCATTTGCTTCTTTTAGCCATTGTCAACTATTTGTAGATGGTGGCTATACTTTTTCCAAAGATTTTGGATATCAGAAAGACGACACCTATCCATCCTTTAATTTTGAGTCGGGTTTATTTGAAAAAGTACCAACTTACACAGGCAAAGATTACACTTTCAAATATTTCAATATTGGTATTGGCTATAGATTTGAGTGGCTAAATTATCAACACACCCTTCGACTAAACTATAATCAAAAGGGAGCTGGTGCTACTTTCAAGGTAAATATATTTGAGGATGAGTTTTCAAAAGCCGTTTTAGGAAGTATCCTAATTGGGCATGTTAAACCTCCTGGACGAGGAGGCTATACAGTAGATAGCACGGGATATATGTTTGGTATTAGGCATGAGAATATCGGACTTAAATATGGAGTCACCTTGTATACAAAATGGGGTATAAAGTTAAACCCATTTGTGCAGCTTGATGTATCATACAATCAGCGTTTCAGAATAATTTCTGTTAATAATTATCCAGAGCCAGTTACATCAAATGGAGGTTTATATGGTATTGATTTAGATCCTATAGTACGAAAATACTTGATCTCTTTAGGCACAGAAATAGAACTCCCAATAAATAAACAATTAAGTTTTGCAGGATCGGTTAGTCAATCTCTCACGAGTTACACCAAAAAAAGTGCAATATTTGGAAATAATACCTATATCACATGTTTTGAGATTGGGATGAGATTTTATCAATAAAAAAATATAACAATGACTTGTACTAACGATGTACTACTTGCCGTGGGTTGCTGAATCAAAACGTATCATTTAGCTTGAGTTGACAAAATGTTTTGTCTTTATTCTTTGGCTTTTGATGCCATCTTTTCAATAAATAATGGCTAATGTATGCTGTGCCTGACCCTATGATAGCACCAGCTATCACATCAGAAGGGTAGTGAACGCCGAGATGCATCCTTGAGTAGCCCACTGATCCAGCCCATAGATATGAAGGCACAATAACATACCACTTAGGAAAGCTGATACTCAGAGCAGTCGCTGTACTAAAAGCGGTGGATGTGTGTCCTGATGGGAATGATGGACTTCCTGCATTGTCAAGTTTAATAATATCTGGATAAGTGATGAACGGTCTATCTCTCTTGATGACATACTTTATACTTGTTGTCAATAGCGAAGCGCCAATCACAGCTACTGCCATTTTTATACCCTTGAGCTGGATGTTTTTATTGTGAGCCAACCATCCATAAGCAAAAGTCGTGATTGGTACTGTGACGGTAACTGGTGTTGCACTTTCACTCAATAGCTTCATCATTGGGTCAAGCTGTTGATTACGTTCCAAATTGACGCTGCGCAATAAGTCAATGTCAAAATTTTGGCAGAAGCAAAGTGATACAATGGCCAAGCTGTTCAATATCAAAATGAGCTTCTTAATTCTCAATATCATTTGTATGATGATGTATTATGAATTGGCAAAGATATGTCAATGTCACCAAGATATTCACCCTGTTGCAATTTTGCTTGTTAGAAAAATCTACTTAAATTCTAATATTTTGCTATATGTTATACTTTGTAAATCACTATCCATTTACTATTTTTGCCATTTTTTAGGGGTCATTTAATTTTATTCAAATGATTTTACATTTCGATATTCAGAGGTCTGTGTTGGACTATTTCTTTGTAATATTATTTTTATTTTCATCATCCTTCATTTTTTCGCAGCAAAAAGTTATTGGGAAGGTCGAGACATCAGATCGACAGCCGATGGACGGAGTTTTGATCCTTCCTGACCAAGGCGAGCCGACCTACTCTGATGCTGCTGGTGAATTTACTTTGACAGTAAATTCAAATGTGAAGCTATTGACTATTAAATACTTAGGTGCAGAAGATGTGGTACTACCTTTAGTTTTGAAGGGCGGAAATATCGATCTTGGTACTATTATAATGATAGAAAAAAGCACGCTCATGAACGAAGTAAATATCAGTGCTACTGCTTTGCCATATAAGGCCAGTCATGAAGGTACCAATTATTATATCAGCCCTCTCCAACTCAAAAAAATCCAGCCGGTTTCCACTGAAGAAGTACTTAAGACATTACCTGGCGTCAATGTATTGGGCGATATGGGATTGTCCAATAGACTCAATGTCAGTATCAGAGGATCTTGGGGCCGACGATCTGAAAAAGTATTGTTGATGGAAGATGGATCACCCATTTCGCCAGCGCCATATACAGCACCAGGCATATATTACAATCCTGTGAGTGATCGGGTCGATGCCATTGAAGTATCCACTGGTTCTGATGTATTGAGATATGGCCCCAACAATATGTTTGGTGTCATCAATTATGTCACACCAAGGCCACCACAAGAGCCTGCTTTAAGGGCTAAAATTTCAGGTGGTCAACGTGGGTATTTTTCGAGTTTACTTTCTTATGGTGGTACTTGGCATAAAGTTGGTACCTTGGTAGAGGCCGTTTATAAAAAGTTTGATGGGTTCACGCAGCACTCTGCAGTCAATATGCTCAATCTCAATGCCAAGATCTTTGCAGAATTGTCAGAGACACAATCTATTTATTTTAAAGTAAGTAGTCAGTTTGAAGATAATCAAGCATCGTTATCTTCAGTTACTCCATACATGTTTAGATTAGATCCTGTCAAAAACCCATTTGATGCGGAGAGATTTACCATGCATCGTTATGGCTTGGATATTATTCATAAATGGGTGCCAAATGCTTCTAAGTCTTTGACAACCAAAATATTTGCATCTGATTTTGCAAGAGATTGGTGGAGACAAAATACCATCGTACTTCAAGCTTCCAATGCTAAAGCTTATCTTGGTGATAAATATTTTTCAGAAAGGTATGCCTACCTTAATAAGCAAACTTTTGGCAATGATGACTTTGTAAGAATAGGTAGCCTAACAAACGGAAGAGAATCTACCACAGATAGTAAGTGGAAGTTTAGTGTGGTAACACTCGAAGAGACTTTCAAAAAATCATGGAATGTTGGAGATTGGTCTCATGGTATCGAAGCTCAAGTGAAAGGATATCATGAAACCTACAATGATCAGGCTCTTGCTGCCGATTCTTCAAGATGGGCAAGAAGTGGCCGATTTACCACTGATTTGGCTTATGCTTTACAGTCACTTTCGGGATATCTGAGGTATCATGTCACCTTCAAAAATTGGGACATGACACCGATTCTAAGGGTTGAGCAGGTTTGGATGAATAGAGAAGATGTCTTGGCCAATGCTAAAAATCCAAATTTGTCTGGTGAAGGAGAGTTTTCGAGAGTTAATACTTACTCCATCATTCAACCTGGGATTTCTTTAGGCTATCGCATGGGCGAAATGAAGATATTTGGCAGTGTTTATAGTGGATATATAGCGCCATCCAAGTATTTTGCATTTTTGGTAGAGAGAGATGGTGTTTTGGTCAATCCTTTGTCTATCAGCGAATTGAGTAATATCAAGCCAGAACGAAGCATCAATGCAGAATTGGGCATTCGTGGCGAAATCTTCAAAAATAAATTGAATGGTCAGTTGACAGCCTTTAATAATAGGATAAGCAATTTCTATTTGGCTGGTTGGAATGAATTTTGATAAATTGGGTGTCATCAATATCCAAGGTCTTGAAGCCACTCTGAAATGGGATGTACTACCTGCCCAAAGCGATCATAAGTTTTACATTCAGCCCAATATCACTTTGCTAAACTCAAAAGTTATTTCAGGTGAATTGGTAGATCGACAACTATTTTCACAAATAAAACATACTACCGCTACCAAACAAGAATTCGTGGACAAAGTTAATGCCAATCCAAGCGCATACAATGTTTATACCAAAAATGCAGCTGGTCAAGATGTACTCATGACTGCTCCAATTGCTGTTTCCGATTTGGACAAAATCACCAAAACAGTGTATAAATTTGGTGAAAATGGCATCACCAATGGTCGCACGCCTTATGCTCCATTATTTACTTATAATGTAACATTGTCCTATTCATACAAAACTATAGGTCTTGGGATCAGCTATACCCATGTAGGTGATCAATATGCAGAATTTGCCAATTTTGAAAATGAATCTGGCGATGGTGGCTTAGGCAAAATCAAAGCTTTCCAAACCGTGGATGTCAACTTTAATTATGACTTCAATATCCAAAAATCAAAATGCACATTATTTATTGCAGGAAAAAATTTGGCAGATAAAGTCTTTGTCGCATCGCGACTCAATCGTGGACAATCAGGCATCATGCCAAGTGGATTTAGACAAATTAATATTGGATTTAATATTTTGTTGTAATTTTCGGAAAATTTCCGAATAGTGAAAAATAAGATTTCATATTGGGCCTTGATAGCTTGCTGGGTCGTCATGACCTTGACAGCATTGTTCTTTTATCCTAGGTGGCAAAAGCAAGGCACAGAAGCCACCTTATCATGGGATGCATCAGGCTATTATATGTATTTGCCAGCCATTTTTATTTATAATGACATTGCTGAGTGTAAATTTAAAGACAGCATTCTTCAAAAATATCAACCTACACCAGATTTTCAACAAGCCTTCAAACACGAAAAATCTGGGCATTATGTGATGAAATATTCATCGGGTATGGCACTAGTGAGCCTTCCTTTTTTCGCCGTTGCACATGTATGGGCCAAAAATTCGACCATATATCCACCTGATGGGTTTTCTTATCCATACCAAGTTTCTATAGGTTTCGGTTTATTTTTGCTATCCTTGATTGGCATGTATTTTTTACGAAAAGTCTTGCTACATTTTTTCAAAGATTCGACTGTTGCATGGCTATTGTTGATCTATGTAGTGGGTACCAATTATATCAATTATGCAGCTGTGGATCAAGCTATGACGCACAGCACATTGTTTACGATATATTGTATCTTATTGTGGGCGACTATACGGTTTTATCAGTCCTTTAAATTATCAGATGCTATAGTTATTGGAAGTATGACAGGACTTGCTACGTTGATAAGACCTACGGAAATCATCTCTATTTTGCTTCCATTATTCTGGTCATTTAGCATCGGTACAGGCGTCAAGCCACTCATTCAGGTTTGGCAGCAGCACTTTTTCAAACTACTGGGTGCAGCTGTAATATTTGGCATCTTGGTCATGATCCAACCCATATATTGGAAGTGGGTGAGCGGTGAATGGATAGTTTATAGTTATGGAGATCAGGGTTTCAGTTGGCTTAAACCTCATGTGTATGATTATGTACAGAGCTATCGCTGTGGCTGGTGGAGATTCACTCCGATGATGATGTTGCCATTTTTTGGATTGTGGCCGTATATCAAGAGAAAAGATAACAAATTGGTCATCACGATCTTTGTTTTGTTGAGCTTTTACATTGTCACTGCTTGGGATGTATGGGATTATGGTGGTACAGCAGGTAGAGCGATGGTGCAATATTATCCTGTCTTAGCATTTCCGTTATGCGCGCTTTTGGAATTGGCAGATATTCGAGTATGGTTTCGTTGGTTGTTGTACCCAGTTATTGTGCTATTTGCCTATCTCAATATTTGGTGGGTTTATCATGCTCATGGTGGTCAGGTACAAGCACTTGAACTGTCAAGAGCATACTATTTTGCTAAGGTAGGCAGGTGGACGGCTGATGATGAAGATAAAAAATTGTTGGACAACAAGCATGTATTTCGCAAGGAACCAAGGCAAGCTAAATTGGTCTATCGCAATGATTTTGAACAAGATACATCAATCAATGTAGTAGTGAAGGATTCGTCCAAGGTGCTGAAATTATCAAAAGAGTGGCAGTTTACAGCGCCCTATGAAGTCAAGCGAAATGCAGATTTTAAGAAATGGCTTCGTGTGAAAGCTAACTTTTACTGTGTCAACAAAGAATGGGATTTGTGGCGACAAGCGCAGTTTATCATCCGATTTTATGATGGAGATAAAGAAGTTCAGGCCAATATGATCAGGCTCCACCGATTTCTCCATGATGGACAGACCAAGGAGCTTTATTTGGATGCCAAAGCACCACCAACTTATGACCGAATCAGTATTTTCGTTTGGAATGCTGACAGTGACAAAGAAATGTTGGTTGACAATCTCGAGGTTATCAGTTTTGATGAGTGACGGAGTGTAAGATGAGAAAATCATTCAAATCGCTCAAATCATTCATCTTTCGAATCATTCAAATCATTCAGATTGCTCAAATTATTCCAATCAATATATTAACTTTGCACTTGGTTAAAAACAGTTTTCAGTATGTTGAATTTCAGGTTTCTATTGGTATCATCGCTTTGTTTGGCCATTATTTCCTGCAAAAATGATGATCAAGAGCAACGCAAACTGATCGTCGGCACTTGGGATGTGTATGCATCTGAGATGAACGGCAATGCCAATGGTATGATGAAAGATGCCTATTTTGTATTCGCAGCCGACAATTCAGTCAAATCAAACACACTTTCTGAAAACGAATCGTCTCCATATAGCGTTCATAATGGACAGCTCGAAATCAAGGGCATAGAAAATTTCAATATGAAAATCATCAAATTGACAGCAGATACCTTATGGCTGAAGGGACAATTGATTCATTATAATATGAAGTTTTTTATGTCAAAGCGTCGTTAAAGTGCCGCCCTACATTTCAATGCTAAAAATTTATTAACTGTCCTTCAATTGTCATAAAATGAAACTAATCGTTACCTTCATAATAAGTTTATTGGCTTATGCTACGGCTATTGGGATGCAGGTGGAATTGAATTCTTACAATTTTTATAGCCAATCATCCTATACAGAAATTTATATCCGAATAGAGGGAAATAGTATCAAGTGGGTCGATGCTGGCATTAAACAAACTTCGGCTGTTTCCATCCTGCTTATGGTCACCAAAAGCGATGGTAGCATAGCGGCTTATGACAAATATTCGCTCAAGGGCGAAACAAAAGATAGTTTGAAAATTGATTTTTTGGAATTGAAAAGATATCCACTCGCACCAGGAAGTTATACCATCAGATTAGAAACATTTGATGAAAACAATCCGACAGACAAACTTGAAATAGAGCAATCTCTGATCGTCGAAAACAAAGGCTTGCAGGTACAAATTTCGGATTTACTTCCATTGTCTATTATTAGAAAAGATTCTTCATCCAGCCACTTTGCCAGAAATGGGTACTATATGGAACCATTATCATACCACTATTCTGATAAAAGTCAAAACAGATTGACCTATATCTGGAGGCTTATCGCCAAGACTTAAACATGGACTATGTTTTGCAATACTCGATCATGGAAGGATCTACCCAAAACCTGACGCCCAAAGCCATCATGACCAAGTATAAATTGCTCCAGAAGATGCCATTCATAGCAGAAGTCATCTCCTTGCCAGTCAATCCTTGCGATCAGGCAATTACCATATCTTGGTAAATGTCATTGATAAAAACAAAAATGTATTAGCTTCTCGGACTACCAATTTCGCAAGAAGCAATCCTGAAGCAGATATGGATTATTTGGAGCATCAGAATGATCAACTAGAGAACTCATTTGTACAAAGTATCAGTGCTGAATCCATGGATTATGTATTGAAAGCATTGCTGCCCATCACACCGCAACATCAAGTCTCTACTCTTGGAGAGTTATTGCGCAGTAATAGGATCAGAAGTCAGAGGCAATTTATCTATCAACTTTGGAAGTTGAAATCTCCAGAACACCCAGATCAGGCATATAAGTCATACATGGAAGTAGCCAGTGCAGTTGATAAAAGTTTTACTCCAATGTGGGTTATGGTTTCCAGTCAGATCGAGGCCACATCTTTTTGAAATATGGCAAACCAACCAATGTATTATCTATTGATTCGGAAGTAGATGCGCCACCTTTTAAAATTTGGTATTATAACAATATGCCGTTGACCAATCAGACCAA
This sequence comes from Saprospiraceae bacterium, assembly GCA_046329385.1. Lineage (GTDB taxonomy): Bacteria > Bacteroidota > Bacteroidia > Chitinophagales > Saprospiraceae > OLB9. Next base: position 13,075 of record JAXLUT010000028.1, on the reverse strand, counting down.
TGTAAGGTTTATTTTTTATAATCCATCGCTTTCGCACAATGACTTCAAATTGCTACATTCTACTTGCATAGGCGAAAAAGTAAATCCAGCTTGGGAAGTAGAGCTGTATAAATCAGTACCTTTGGAGAGATTGGGCAATAGTACAGATGCAACGCAAGTCAAAGACAATTGGAATAGAAATGCACGGCGCTATTTTAATGAATATTGACAAGAATAATTCTAATGATCATTTTTCATTTTTATGAATCATATTCTTGATCACATTTGTACTGTCACGATAAGTGATCTCTCCAGTGCAATTGGTAAAATAGACATATTCACCTCTGTCATAAAACCGGCACACGGCAACCATCTCTCTCAAAAAGATATTTGACTTTATAATCGGGATTGGCATCATTCCATTTTGGCGAGCAAGAATATGCCATTGAAATAACTGCAAATAGAAACATGGTAGGAATGTTGAATAATTTCATAAAAATATTATTGATGGTGATAAATTACCAAATTTAATGCATAATAAATTACCAAAAACCCAAATTTGCAATTTTAACCATACTTTAAGAGTTATCCATCGTTGCCTTCATAATTTAATCCAATAATGGTAAAAATTCCCCAATTTTTAGATGGAATTATAGTAAGCATAGAGTACAAACTGGCATTTTAACCTTATTAGACAGTAGTAAAGCACTACTTCACATCAATTAACAGCAGATTACCGATCATATTGACGAAATTTCAGTGAAATATTAAACAATAATTATATATTTGCGATTTAATATTATTTACGGTAATGTTGATGTAATGATTTGATTATAGGATCGAAAATCAAAATTTATTAAATTCATTCACATTAAAAGTCGAAAATTAAATCAATGACAAAGATCTTTTTAGTAAGTATTATTTCTATACTTGGCATAGCATCATGTACCTACAACTCTGAAGAAGAGCTTTATGGTACCAGCAACTGTGACACTGAAAACATGTCGTATAGTACAGACATTGTACCATTGATTACCAATAATTGTTTGGGCTGCCATGGTACGTTTAATTATTTGGGCAATGTCAATCTTGAAGGCCATACTGAAATTGTTAAGTACGCCACCGATGGATCTCTTGTAGGCTCAATCAAACACAGCGCTGGTTATGTGGCAATGCCTGATGGATCACCCAAAATGGATGCTTGTTCCATAGCTAAGATTGAATCATGGGTCAATGCAGGTAGTCCTAATAATTAATCATTAAACCTTATGTCATGAAAAAGTATTTGCCCATCATCATCGCTCTGTTAGCTATAGGCATTTATCTTGCATACAATATGTACAACAAAGAACATGTAGAGACCAAAAACGTTACAGCAGATGTGATCTTGACACCGTCAGAGTTGCTGACAGCATTTGATACCGACGAGGCAGCTGCTAATACCAAATATTTGGACAAAATCATCCAAGTCAAAGGCAAAGTATCATCGATCAATGAAGTAGAGACTGGAGGCAGCATCAGCTTGGATGCAGGTAGTGCCATGGCTGCTATTATTTGCGAATTTGAGTCAAAAGATGCCGTTGCTACTGTAAAAGTGGGTGATGAAGTGACGGTAAAAGGCTTTTGTTCTGGCAAGCTGATGGATGTCGTCTTGGTCAGATGTTCACTTTAGATTTCATATTTATTTTAACATAAATTTAAACCTAAAGTAACATAGGAATGGATAACAAATCATGGTTTTTTTGCGTATTCATTCGAACATTTTATACTTTTTAATCATATTTTGAAGTAATAGTAATAACATGAAACTTAAATTTTTTATCTCGATGACCATCTTTTTTGCATTGACACATGTTGTCACTGCTCAAAAGTACTTTACCAAAACAGGTCATATTTCTTTTTATTCTGATGCAAAATTGGAGAAAATTGAAGGTCATAACAAATCATCCAATTGTGTTTTAGACTTGAGCACAGGCAAAATTGAGTTTGCAACTTTGGTCAAAGGATTTCAGTTTGAAAAAGCATTGATGCAAGAGCATTTTAATGAAAATTATATGGAAAGTAATAAGTTTCCCAAAGCCACATTTAAAGGCCAGATTGAGAATTATTCATCTCTTGATGTTTCAAAAAATGGCAAGTATCCTATCAAAGTGACAGGCGATCTTACCATGCACGGCGTCACCAAAAAACTTACAACAGATGCCATCATCCAAGTAGTCAATGGCAAACTCGATGCTGATGCTAGCTTCAATGTACTTTTGGCAGATTATAAAATTGAAATTCCTGCCTTGGTAAAAGATCAAGTGTCCAAATCCGTCAAGGTTAAAGTGGATGTGACATTGGAACCATTAAAATAATGCTTACTTTTTTGTAAATACGAAACCAACTTTTTTATGTATAAGATACTTTTACTCTCTTTCGGACTATTTTTTAGCTCAGGTGTGATGTCTCAAGAAGAAGATCTATTGTCACTATTGGGAGAAGAAGAGACCACAGATTATGCTGATGCAAGCTTCAAAACCAATCGAGTCATCAATTTGCATTCGCTTGAAAACACAGCTAATGGTGTACTGGACTTTAAAATAAGCCATAGATTCAATCCGCTCAACAATGGTTTTTATGACTTATTCGGTCTGGATGGTGCCAATATCAGGTTAGGATTTGACTATGGTATCAATGACAGATTGATGGTAGGAGTAGGAAGGAGTAGTTTTGAAAAGACTTATGATGGTTTTGTAAAATACAAGTTTTTACGTCAATCTTCAGGCAAGAAAGTGATGCCAATAACAGCCGCATTATTGCTTACCTCAGCTATCAATACGTTGAGATGGACCAATCCTGACCGCGAAAACCTTTTCAATAGTAGATTGGCTTATACTACACAATTGATCGTTGGTAGGAAATTTAGCGAATCATTTAGCTTACAATTGAGTCCGACAATGGTGCATCGCAATTTGGTAGCGACACTTGCCGAGAAAAATGATGTTTTCGCTTTGGGTGTAGGCACCAGATTGAAACTGAGCAAAAGAGTAGCTATCAATGGTGAATATATCTATCTTTTGCCTGATCAAGTGGCATCGAATGTGCAAAACTCATTGTCCATTGGCTTTGATATCGAAACAGGCGGCCATGTTTTCCAATTGCATTTTACCAATAGCCGATCCATGATCGAAAAAGGTTTTATAGCGGAATCAACTGGCAAATGGAATACTTCTTTTGATGGTATCCACTTTGGATTTAATGTAAGCAGGGTGTTTACGGTCAAGAATAAGAAAATAGATGAAAAGCATTAAATTGACATTTTGATTTTGTCACTATAAATTTATAAAAAATGAAGTTCTTACAAACATTAATTTTGATGACACTGATGATGGGCAGCTATGCTTGTACCAATGATTCAGATACGGCAGCCACTACCTCAGGATGGAAGATAAGCAAATATGTACATCATAATAATGATAAAACTTCTGATTATAGTGGCTATGTATTTGATTTTCAGACCAATGGTGTATTATTGGCAACAAAAGGCAGCTCATCTTACACTGGTACTTGGAAGGAAGTAACTGATAGCAATCGCACCAAACTTATTATAGCTTTTGGATCACCATCGGATTTGTTAGAATTATCCGAAGACTGGTTGATAGGCACAAAAACGGATTCTGCCATCAAACTGACCAATACAAGTGGCAACTCAGCTAATATTGGAGTTGATATTTTAGAATTTTCAAAATAAAATATTGACTTATTTTTAAAATATATTTACTTTTGTATCTATAAATAGCTCATCATGTTGTCTAAATTGGAAAACAGCATTCAAGATTTTGTTGAAAAATATAGTTTTGGCGTTTGCAGTTATTTGGCAGACAGATGGGGCTTGAACGAAACCAAGGTAAGAACCTACTTTATATACAGCAGCTTTGTGACATTTGGATCGCCCGTCATCATTTATTTAGCAGCTGCATTTTGGATCAATTTTAAAAAATATTTGAGAATGGGTATCGGCTTGAAGTAAGCGGTTACAAATTTCTATCTTGATGGAATGGAAATTGTTTTCTATAGGCTTCCATTTCTCCTCTGTTGATCTCAGCAACACTACAATGTCTATCTTCACCAAGGTTGATCATGATATGTCCCCGAAAGTCTATCAACATCGATTGACCATTATAGTCCAATCCGTTTTTGTCGCTTCCAATGCGATTGACTCCCAAGACAAAACATTGATTTTCGATGGCTCTTGCCACCAATAATGATTTCCAATGATGGATCCTTGTGATAGGCCAATTGGCGCTATATATCATAAGGTCAGGTACATTTTTTGTAAACGACAGATTGGGAAATCTAAGGTCATAGCAAATGAGTGTTTGAATATTCCATTCTTGAAATATAACAAATGAATCTTTTTGACCTGCTGTATATTTACGATCTTCACCCGTGAGCGAAAACAATTTCATTTTATCATATTGATGAATGATGCCTTGGACATCGACTATCACAAACGTATTGTACCAAGCATCATTTTTATACATTGGTAAACTGCCTCCAATGGCCATTTTACATGTTGATGCTATCTGTTGGAGTCGGTGTATGGTGTCATCTTGTTCATGTAGTGGTATTGCCTTGGGATTCATGGTGAACCCAGTTGAAAACATCTCTGGTAGCACCATCAAATCCACCATACCAGCTTTTCGATAAGCACTCTTGTTCTATCAAATCTAAATTGGCATTGGCATTCATCCATTTGGTGGCATACTGGAAAAAACCTAAACGCATAGCTTAATACTCTTTGCGCTTCCAAGGAGGAAGTGATTTTTTGTGTTTGTCTGATTTGAAGCTCACTGTTTTGTCCTTGTTAAGAATGCCTTTGCTTAGATGGCCGCTCCGATTTTGGCAATGATATATTGACCACTATTTTGCGTTCTTCGTGTTCACTACCGTTGAGTGCTTGTATGGCGGCATTGGCTTCCTCAGGATTTGGCATGACAACAAAGCCAAAGCCTTTATTCTGTCTGGTGATCTTATCAATGATGATCTTGGTTTCGCTTACCTCACCAAACGGTGCGAATAGTTCATAGAGATGTCTTTTCTTTTCCACTTAAAAGGTATGCTACCAACATAAATATCCATCTATTCAAATTTGTGAACAAGATAAGCATTTATCATTTTGTTTGTTCTTTAAGCTGCGTTTTTTGTACTTTTATCCAAAGTTTTAATAATTATTAATGAATACGATCACATGAGCTTTGCTCTACATCATTGCCCACTTTGTCTTCAATCTTGTATTGAAGATGATCGCTTGACCTTTGGCCATCGCCAGTTTTATCTTTGTGATCAGTGCCATCTTCTTTCTGTATTTACAGCATCCCTCCCAACTATTCAAGACGAAAAGGAGCGATATATGCACCATCAAAATACAGAAGAAGATCAAGGTTATGTTCAGTTTTTAATGCAGGTAGTGGAACCATTGATGGGATTATCACCCAGCGGATCGCTTGGCTTAGACTATGGATGTGGCCCAAATCCAGTTTTGGCAAAAGTCTTACATAAAGCGGGCTACGAGTGTGATTATTACGACCCACTATTTTATCCACACTTGAAGAATAAAGCTTATGATTTTATTACGGCAACAGAGTGTTTTGAGCATTTTCATCGGCCAGGAGATGAGATCAAAAATATATTGGACCATTTGAAGACAGGTGGTATGTTGGCTATCATGACAGAGACGTGGACAACTATAGATCGCTTGGCAGCTTGGTACTATTTGCGGGATTTTACCCATGTGTCGCTGTACCACCATGAAACGATGCATTGGCTGTGTGAAGAATTTGGGTTGGAAATGGTATATAGTGATCAACTGAGAGTGTATGTATTTCGGAAAGGGTAAACAAGACATAAGAAAAGTAGTATCCTAGCGCTTGATAAAAGTATCTGTGAACATTCCAAAAGTACTCGAGCGAATGGTCAAAACAATCGAGCGAATGACCAAACTATCTGAGTGCATGGTAACAATAAGAGTGTGTATGTCAAAAGTGACCGATCGCACGTTATAATTGTTAACGACCATAGCAAAAATACCAACGACCTTACCAATATTACATACAATCTTGCAAAAAATTGCAAAAACATTGTAAGAAGTAGTTGCTACCTGCTAGTATATGTGAGGTAAATTGTAAGAAGTGGGTAAATTTGTCATAAGATGACCAAAGCTTGAATCAAAACTTGACAAGATTGAGCCATTTTTCGCAGATGAAAATAAAAAATGTGAAAGAACTGGCAAAAAATATATACAAACCAAGAATAAGCATTTAATTTGACATAGTTTTACTCAGTGTCCAATAGCTAACTTTGAGTAAGTATAATGTTTATGAATTTTTAATTTTCAAGTTTCAAAATGTAGTATGTAAGTTTGATAGGATATAAAGTGTGTACAAACATTTATTAAACATTTACGAACGGATATAAAAGATGTTTTTAAAATCATATTGATAATTAAATAGCTAATAGGTGTAAGTTTATTGAGTATAGAAAAAATTGCGGGCAATACTAAAAGCAAACGACATAACAATATAATGAGTGAAAATGGACTCGACTTACCGACCATTTCGATCAAGCAGACAGATTTACAAACTTTCTGTGTTTTGCAATTTGGTTAAGTGACAAAAAAGAAAGAAAAAGCCAACTCTTCGAATTTTGTAAAATATCTTATTGCCACCGCACGACAGAAAGTTGATAATTTTTGGTTGACGATTTGAAAATTATCCGTAAATTTGTCCGTGTACGTAAAATCGTCCGTAAGCATGGCAACAATAAATTTTTATCTCGATAAACCAGACAAAAAAGGACAAGCTCCTATTCATCTTAGAATTAACTGCTCTGGAACACAAATAAAACTTGCTATAGGACAGAAAATTGCTCCTGAACTTTTTGACAAGCAAAAACAGCGGGCTAAAGGAAAGAATTATGACGTAATAGAAATCAACCATTATCTAAATTATATAAATGAACGAGCAGACGAACTTTTGCATCATTCCAACAAACGGACATACACTCAAGAAGAAATCAAGGACATTCTTAATCAGCACATTGACAGTTACAAAGACAGTCATTCCGTTAACATTGTAAAAGAACAAATTTCACTTTACGGTAAACCATTCACCTTTGTTGACCTTTTCGCTGGTGCAGGTGGCTTTAGTGAAGGGTTTCTACAAGCAGAGTACAACAACAAGTTTTTTGATTTTATTGCAGCAAGCGACATCAATGAAAACTGTGAACTAACACATATTGTAAGGTACAATCATCAACTTGGCTTAAATGCTGAATTTCTTCGACAAGACATAACCGAACCAGATTTTTTAGATAATTTCCTCAAAAAAATTGGTAACAAAACAATAGATGTAGTCTGTGGTGGTCCTCCTTGCCAGAGTTTCAGTTTAGCAGGAAAAAGAAAGAAGTTCGACAAGAAAGACGACCTTTTTTCCCATTATCTGGAAGTCATAAAAGTTTTACAACCTAAATACTTCATAATGGAGAATGTAAAAGGTATTCTAACTAAAGAAGATGGCAAAATCAAAGATTTGATAATTCAAGAAATTAACTCAATTGTTGACACTAAAGAAATACCTATTTTGGTTTCATTCATCAGAAAAATGAAATCGAAAAACAACAGTTTTATTCTTGAATGCATTATCAAACGTGTTGAAATTGAAACTCTCAGAGAATCAGAAATAGAAAGTGGAAGAGAACAATTCATTCAGTTTGTAGATAATCGTTTCAAACAACTAACTCCCAAAATTGCAGACTACAAGACAAGTAAAACCGACCAAAGAATAAATACGATTCGACACGGACTTAATATTTTGGCACGGACAAAAGAATGGGAAAAATTAAAACGTGACATCATTAAAGAAAAAGACCACTGTAATATCGACAGTGATGCTTTTGTTGAACAATTTACATCATTTCTAACGCACATCAGTTCAGAAAATGTTATTGAACAAATTGAAAATTCTTTCAATGATTTGAAAGTTCCAAGCACATACAAAAAAGACTGTTCAGACATAATCACAGCACTCAAAATTTACACATCATCATTTGATGAAACAGTTGACATTTTATTACATCTTACAGACAGCAAAGAAAAATCTGCTCTGAAAGAAATTTTGGATAGCATTAGACTATACAAAATTGAAAAGCCATTCGTTGCTAATTCATCTAATTACGGTGTACCTCAAAATAGAGAAAGAGTTTTGTTTATAGGTTGCCGTAAAGACCAAAAATTTATTTCTGAAATTCCTACAACAGTCAAGGAAAATGAAAAAGTTACTGTTTTTGAAGCTTTGTATGACCTTGACTTCATTGGCAACAATGAAGAAGCACATCATTATGAGTTAGTTGATATTTCAAAGCAGTTCAACGGTACGGCTGAAAAAATGAAAAGTCTTTTGAGAAAACGAACAGTTGATGGAAAAGAAAATCCGAAGATTGGAAAATCATTTTCAGAATGGTCGAGAGAAGGACGATTAATTGAAAGGTATCAATCTAAAACCAAACCCTTTTACGTTAGAAATTTTGAAGGTCTTCAAAAAGGTGAGAAATATTTTGACATTCTCAACAACCACAAAACGAGCAATCAAAACGAAGATGTTATCAAACGACTTGAAATAATTTTGAAAAACGGTGATTACAAAAAGGCTCAATGTGATTTAGAAGAATGTGGTTTAACTTCAAACAAAAGGAGTTACAATGTATTAAAACCTGATTCTCAAAGCCCAACAGTAATGACTATTGCAGATGATTACATTCATTACAAAACACCCAGAGCTTTGACAGTTAGAGAAATGGCAAGACTACAATCATTTGATGATTCTTTTGTGTTTCAAGGAAAACGTTCAACTGGTGGCAACAATAGAAAAACTGAAGTTCCACAATATACTTTAGTTGGAAATGCTGTTCCGCCATTAATGGCAAGAGCCATTGCAATGGAAATTTTAAAAAATATCAAATGAGAGTACTTAATTCGGAAGAACAGAGTAAAATAAAATTGTTGACCAAAAATCAAGTTTTTTTAACGCTTATAGAACCAACAGAAACAGGTTTGAAAAAATCCATTATGGATGCAACTGGTTCTGTAAGAAGTTTTTTGAAGGAAAATCAAATTCACGACTATGATTTTCAAGGACAAGGTCCAGAAAATAAAGTTCAAATAAATGCAATCATTTACGAAGATTTTAAAGTAACAAACTCCATAGCTTCGCTTTACAGACCACAAACAAAAAAAGGAGACCCAAGAATTTGGTTTTCTGGACTTACTAAAATTGCAAATCCGAATGATATTGTTGCAATAATTTATTTTGCTGACTCATTTCACATTTTCAATCTCACGCAACTAAATGTTGAAGCGTTATTAAATTCAAACATTTTAAATCCTCTGAAAGAACTGATTTCAGAGATTAGTGGGAAAGCAACTGAAATAGCTTTTGAACTTTTGGCAATGCTTCGCAAAGTTGCAAGTTCAGGCTCTATTAAATCAATGGTTGCAGCAGATACATCCGTTGGACGAACACTTGAAACTGCTTTAGGAATTGATATTAATTCTTCAAAACAGCCAGACTATAAAGGAATCGAATTAAAATCATTCAGAAGTAGCAGAACAAATAGAAAGAATTTATTTGCCCAAGTTCCAGATTGGACATTGAGTAAATTCAAAAGCTCGCAGAAATTTTGGATGCATTTCCCATACAAACGTGGTGACGACTTCAAACTGTATTGCACAGTTTCAGCCATAACAAGAAACTCTCAAGGTCTTTCTTTAAAATTGGATTCTGATATTAAGCAGCTAATTGAGAACTCTAATAAAACAGAAATTGGCGACTTTGTTGTTTGGCCATTAAATACACTTCATAACAGACTACTTGAAAAACATAAGGAAACTTTCTGGGTAGAAGCTACAAGCACATACATTGACGGAATTGAGCATTTTCAATATTCAATGGTTGAACATACGAAAAAACCAATTACATCTCAGTTTGACATACTTATTGACCAAGGAATAATAACTTTAGACCATTTAATAAAACGGAACACAAACGGAAAAGTAGTTGAGAAAGGCCCCATTTTCAAAATCAAACCAAGCGGACTTGACTTACTATTTCCTCCTAGTGAAAAATATAATTTGATTTAAATACGCCAATACTCAACAGCCTCACACATTGCTAATTCGCACCTCGCACCAGTTGAAGCTCAAGCCAAAACTTGCAAAAAGTGTGTGGTTGTTCAAATGTACAACCGAAAGGTAATAAGGACGAAAGTGGAACACCAAAAGCACAACAAACATTAAGGCTGATGATTTTTGTTGTGGGATTTACCAATGTATTGACTCAATGGAACATTGCGGCATTAAATATTTATCACCATAAAGTCGTTCCGATGAATCATTATGTATGCTATTAGCTCGGCCTAAAGCTGATCTTTCTCATCCTAAGATTGAGCGGTGTCACTTCGAGATATTCGTCATCTCTGATGTACTCCATCGCTTCTTCGAGAGAGAAGTTGATTTTTGGTGCTATCTTCATATTCTCATCAGAGCCTGAAGCACGCATATTAGTCAATTTTTTACCTTTGATGACATTGATTTCCAGATCATTATCTCTGCTGTGCTCACCCAATACTTGACCGATATAAACTTGCTCACCTGGATCGATAAAAAATTTGCCACGATCCTGAAGCCTATCGATTGCAAAAGGTAGGGCTTGACCCATTTCCATAGATACCATTGATCCTTTAAGTCTCGCAGGTAGATCGCCTTTGAATGGTTCAAATTTGTTAAATCTATGCGTCATTACCGCTTCCCCAGCCGTAGCTGTCAATATATTATTCCTAAGGCCGATAATACCTCTCGACGGAATTTCAAACTCCAAATGTTGAACATCACCTTTGGGTTCCATTACCTTAAGGAGACCTTTCCTTTGAGTGATGAGTTCGATGACTTTACCAGATGAAACTTCTGGCACATCCACTACCAAAATTTCAATAGGCTCGTTTTTCATGCCATCTATCTCTTTGATGATGACTTGTGGCTTACCTACTTGCAGTTCATAACCTTCGCGTCGCATTGTTTCGATCAATACACTCAAGTGCAAAACACCACGACCAAATACATTAAATTTGTCTTCTGTATCGCCATCTTCTACTCGCAAAGCAAGATTTTTTTCGAGTTCTTTGTACAATCTTTCGCGTAAGTGTCTCGACGTAACAAACTTACCTTCTTTACCGAAAAATGGAGAATTGTTGATAGTGAAAAGCATACTCATCGTTGGCTCGTCCACTTCGATCCTTGGCAATGCTTCTGGTTCGTTCATATCTGTGATGGAATCTCCAATGTCAAAATCTTCCATACCTACCACGGCACACAGGTCGCCGCTTCTTACTTTATTTACCTTAGCTCTTCCCAGCCCTTCAAAAACATAGAGTTCTTTGACACGTACTTTTTTCATGACGCCATCTTTCTTGCAAAGGAAGTAATCTTTGTTTTCTTCAAGATCGCCTCTGAATACCCTTCCGATGGCTATTCTACCTTGGAATGCGTTAAAATCTAATGAGGTAATACCCATTTGTACAGGTCCTGGCTTATATGGCGCTTCTGGTATGACATCTACTACTGCTTGTAGCAATGGTTGAATGTCTTTGGTGCGAATATCATGCTCAAAACTCATCCAGCCATCACGACTTGAGCCAAACAAAGTGACGAAATCTAATTGCTCTTCTGTAGCTCCCAGGTTGTACATCAAATCAAAAACATCGCTCTGTACTTCTTCAGGGCGGCAATTTTCTTTGTCCACCTTATTGATGACTACAATGGGTTTGAGACCTAACTCAATGGCTTTGTTGAGTACAAAACGAGTCTGCGGCATTGGCCCCTCAAATGCATCTACCAATAATAGTACACCATCTGCAAGATTGAGAACTCTCTCTACTTCTCCACCAAAATCGGAGTGACCAGGAGTGTCTATGATGTTGATTTTTACACCATTGTACTGAACCGAAACGTTTTTGGATAAGATGGTAATTCCACGCTCACGCTCCAAATCATTGTTGTCTAAGATAAGTTCACCTGTATCTTTCCTTTGATCTAAGGCCTTACATTCGTGAATGATTTTGTCCACCAAAGTAGTCTTACCGTGGTCAACGTGGGCAATAATTGCTATGTTTCTGATAGATTGCATACTATTCAGGATAAAAATTGAATGGCTAAATAATTTGTTTAATCTTGATGGCTGAAACTTTCCTTTTTAATAGTGATCCGCCGACCACGATATTTCATGATCTTGCCACTATCCAGAGTTTTTGAAAATTTCTTGTCTATTTCTACGATACAATGTCGCTTTTGAATGTCAATATTACCTATTTGTTTCTTATTGAGACCAGCATGATTGGCCAAGATGTCAATCAAAATGCCCGGATGGATATTGTCAATCTTGCCTATATTGATAAAGTAAGGCTCCATGTGAGGATTGGAGTTGTAAGAAGAGCGACTATCTCTATTTCTTCTATCTCCTTGCCTATCGTCACTTCCAAAACTGCCTCTTTTGAAATCATCTTTGCGATCACCTCTTCCGCGCTCATTTCTACCTCTTTGTCCGCGCTCATCTTTTTTATCATGCGAAATATTCAAATCATCTTTTTCAACTTTTTTGTACAATTTGTTGAACTCCAAAGCGAGAATTTTCTCTATCAATTCTGACTTACTTAAAGATTCAAATAGTTCGTTGGCTTTTGAGATTAATTCTTCATTGAGTTCGATGGTATCAGAATGAATAACTTTCTCCGTCCATTTTTCCAATTTCTTGTTGTACATTTGAGATTGGAGAGGTACTTTGATATGCTTGATATCAACACCTATGGTTCTTTCAAAAAATCTAATTCTTCCAATATCTTGAGGCGTTACGATGGCCAATGAAGTCCCTTTTTTGCCTGCTCTGGCAGTACGACCACTTCTGTGTGTATAGTATTCTGGATTTTCAGGCAATGAATAATGCACTACGTGTGTCAATGAGTCCACATCAATACCACGAGCTGCTACATCTGTTGCTACTAATATTGA
>JAXLUT010000027.1:0-33725 GCA_046329385.1 Saprospiraceae bacterium | reverse complement strand
ATTAGTCGCAGCTGATATGGAAGCATTACATCAAGCTATTTTAGATTCATTACCAACATGCGAACTGTGGTATCATGATGGCAAAAACGAAGATGGAAAAGTCGTCTCTAACCCAAATATTGGTTACGGCCACCAAACCATGTATTTAGCCAATGGCAAAACAAGAGAATTTTACCAAATAGGCATCTCTGCCAATACGAGTGGCATCTCGGTATATTTTATAGGACTCAAAGACAAGCTATACCTAAAGCAAACTTATGCCAAAGACCTGGGCAAAGCAAAGATAACTGGATACTGCATCCAATTCAAGCGGCTATCTGATATAAATCTACAAGAATTGCTCTATGCCATCCAAGATGGGTATCAACAGTCGAAAGGTAATTGATGGTTATTTTTATTGGGTCATTTGTAGTAATTTGTGATTCAATAATAAATTTCAATAACAAAAAGCTTTGGAAATTTAATGCTTTAAGTATTCCTCCGAATACTCAAAGCCCTATATTTCACTATGTTTACAGCAACTTTTTTCATCATCTATCAGAAATAAAAAATTCATCTTTTCTTTAAGCAGCAAAAATTATTTTTTTTGATTTTCCATCAAAATTAGTTCATTTGAACTATAAACATTTTCTAAAACAAACCTGGCTTGACTTTTATAATCACGAATTTAGTAGCTAAATATTCCAATTTGGATCTATAAATTTGAGTTGGAGTGTTTCTATCCAAAATCTGCTATTAAAAATCAACTAATCCTCACAAATCTCCCAATTGCGGGCGAATGACGATCTCCTCAATAACTGCTCCTGCTGAAAGCTGATAAGCTGCCCAAACAGTATCTGCTATGTCTTTGGCTTCCATCAACCTGTCTTTGGGTAGATCGACGCCTGCCCAAGAGTCCGACCATGTGGCACCAGGCATGATTGCTGTGACTCTGATACCTTCACTCATCAACTCTTGACGCAGTACCTTGGTATAACCCAATAATGCAAATTTTGAAATGCTGTACGAGCCTCCATTGGGGTAAGCGATTTGGCTCGCAATACTACACATATTAAAAATATGAGACTTTGCATGTTTTGCCATATAAGGATAAACAGCCCTTGTAAGGTGGTATGCACTGTAAAGATTGGTCTCCATCATGCCCTCCAGCCTCCCATCTGCCTCTTCTAATGTCGCTCCTGGCATGAATACGCCACCATTGTTGATGAGGACATCTATTTGGTTGAAATGATTGACCACAGCATGGCCAAAAGCAAGTATGTCACTTTTTTTGCTGATGTCGGCTACCATCGTAAATACTTCAATGCCCCTATATTGTTTTTCCAAATCAGCTTTAGTGCGTGCCAAATCATCTGCATTTCTAGCACAAATGGCCAAATGATGCCCCTCTTTACCAAATTTATTAGCCAAAGCACGCCCAATACCCTTGGTAGCACCCGTAATGACTGTATTCATATTTTTTAAGGATTATAAAAAAGAACCTTTTAAACCTATTTATTGAACAAATCATACTTAAAACATTTTAACTATAAAAAAGTTATTATAATGTTTAATTTTGACCCTTGATTTAACCATCAAGGTAATTATCAGCGATCCATGAATTTAAGTCTTTTTTATCATTTTGGAAATTTTATATTGTGGCAAAGCCAGATCTTTCGCAGGCCAGAAAATTCCAGTATGTATTATAAAGAGACGATCAGGCAGATGTATGACATCGGGATTGGTTCATTGCCCATCGTATTTCTAATTTCTATTTTTATAGGCGCTGTGACTGCTGTCCAGTTTTATTATCAAATGGCTGGTACCTTGATTCCTGCCTACTATATTGGCTATATCGTAAGAGATATGGAGATCATAGAGTTGGCTCCAACCATCACATGCCTCGTGCTTGCTGGTAAAGTAGGCAGTAATATGGCTGCTGAATTGGGTGGTATGCGCCAAAAAGAGCACATTGACGCTATGGAAATCATGGGAGTCAATACATCAGCATATCTCATTTTACCCAAGCTGATTGCTACGTTGCTGATGGTACCCGTCTTGGTATGTGCAGCTGCTTTGATTGGTATAGCTGGTGCTTACTTGGCAAGTGTGCCTGTAGGTTTATTTTCTTCAGCAGAATTTATCAAAGGAGTTCGATCATTTTTTGTACCATACAATGTTTTTATGATGCTGGTCAAAGCAGTGACATTTGGATACATTATGACCAGTGTCTCATGTTATCAAGGGTATTTTGTCAAAGGTGGTAGTATAGAATTGGGCGAAGCCAGTACACGAGCAGTAGTTTATAGCAATATATTGATCTTATTGGCCGACTATGTCATAGCTATTATCCTAACAGCATAAAAATGATCAGAGCAGAGCGAATTTTTAAAGAATTTGGTGACCAACAAGTGCTCAAGGGTATCGATTTCACCTTTGAAGCGGGCAAAACCAACTTGGTCATTGGCAAATCTGGGTCGGGCAAGACAGTTCTACTCAAAATCCTTGTCGGTCTTTTCAAACCCACATCTGGTAGCGTTTGGTATGATAATATAGACCTAGTGACCGCCAATAAAGACACTTTGCGCAAGCTGCGGATGCAAGTAGGCATGCTTTTTCAAGGAAATGCACTCTTTGACTCGATGAACATTGAAGAAAATATCAGATTTCCTTTGGATATGTTTACGCATCAGTCCATGAAAGAAAAGCTAGCTCAAGTGAATTTTTGCTTGGAAAGAGTTGGCTTGGAAGGTGTGAATAAGAAATTTCCATCTGAAATATCTGGTGGCATGCAGAAGAGAGTCGGTATAGCAAGAGCTATTGTACTCAACCCTAAATATCTGTTTTGCGATGAACCCAATTCAGGTTTGGATCCTCAGACTTCTATCACCATTGATGAACTCATCCAAGATATCACCAAAGACAACAACATTACGACAGTCATCAATACCCATGATATGAACTCCGTAATGGAAATAGGTGAAAATATCTGCTTACTAGATAAGGGCGTTTTGGCTTGGCAGGGTCACAAAGACGAAGTCTTGCAAGATAATAATGAGACGCTGCATGATTTCATTTTTGCATCTCCATTCTTACAAAAACTGATAGAAAAAAGTAGGTAACCTGTGCTATTAAATGTATTGAAGCATTACCATCTTTTGTAACTTCACTAAATTTTAGGCTCTTGTTGACTCAAGCAATGAAAGCTGCCCAAACCCCAAATGATATCCACTGAATCAATACCGACGACTTGACGAGTTGGAAAACACTCTTGTAAACTTTCGATGGCTTCTTGATCATGCTTGTCATCTCTGAAAGTAGGAACTATCACGCATTCATTAGCAATATAAAAATTGGCATAAGAAGCTGGCAGTCTTTGATCTTCATAAATCACAGGTCTTGGCATCGGCAACTCTATTATATTCAATGCTTTATCATCTGGCAATCTCATTTTTTTCAAAAGCTTGATGTTATCTTTCAAGATGTCATAATTTTCATCTGATCTATTTGATTCTACTACTGTCACTACTGTGTCAGCATCCACAAACCTTGTGATATCGTCAATATGTCCATCTGTATCATCACCAACTATGCCTTCATCCAACCACAAAATTTGTTCTCCACCATAGTACTCTATCAGATATTGTTCAATCTCAAATTGGCTAAGATGTGGATTTCTGTTCTTGTTCAACAAGCATGCTTTGGTAGTCATGATAGTCCCTTTTCCATTAAACTCTACGCTGCCACCTTCCATCACAATACCTGGGTGAAAAACAGGCAAATCCAGTTGCTTCCCAATCAAAGTAGGAATGACATCATCTAGGTCATAAGGCGGATATTTATCGCCCCAAGCATTGTATCCCCAATCTACGATGGCTTTGGATTTTTCGGTCTCATTGATCAGGAATGCTGGACCATGATCTCTACACCATGCATCATTGGTAGGATTGTAATAAAAAGTGATCCGATCTAATATACCATCCAAATCATTGATAGACAGCGCATAATCAGAATTTATTATCAAGTCCAAAGCTGCATGATGCATGGTTCCGTCTGCCACGTTGATACATACTTTTTGATGCTGTCCAACCCGCAAGATAAACTCTGCATAAGGATTATAAATCTTATCTATCTTGCCAGGCCACGAAGCCTCCTTGTGAGGCCATGACAACCAAAGTGCTTCTTGTGGCTCGAATTCAGCTGGAAATCTAAAACCAAGTTCTCTCGGAGTAAAATCAATCTTCATCAATAAATCTCTTGGTTATAGGTTGATAACTATCTATTCTTCTGTCCCTCAAGAAAGGCCAATGGATTCTAAACTCATTGGATTGTGCCAAATTGATATCCACTACTTTATTTTCTTCTATATCATGAGAAGCAAGATAAAGTAATTTACCTTGGCCATTGGTCACGAAACTGCCACCCCAAAACTTCATAGCACCATCTTGCTCATATCCTACCCTATTGACACTGACCACAGGCACTCCATTGGCTACTGCATGTGACCTTTGGATGGTTTGCCAAGCGTTGTATTGATCTTTATTGGTTTCTTCATCTTGAGACGTTGCCCAACCGATAGCTGTAGGGTAAAACATGATCTCAGCACCCATCAGAGCAGTGATTCTACTGGCTTCTGGATACCATTGATCCCAACAAATGAGTACACCAATCTTGGCAAATTTGGTTTGAAAAACCTTGTACCCAAGGTCTCCTGGTGTAAAATAAAACTTCTCATAAAATGCCGGATCATCTGGAATGTGCATCTTCCTATACTTGCCCAAATAAGTTCCATCTGCATCCAAAATAGCGGTAGTGTTGTGATAAATGCCAGGCGCTCGTTTTTCAAAAAGTGATGCGATAATGACCACCTTCAGCTCAGCGGCAGCAGCACTTAGAGCATCAGTTGATGGCCCTGGTATTGGCTCTGCCAAGTCAAAATTGTCATAATCCTCGACATCACAAAAATACAAGGATGTAAAAAGCTCTTGAAGACACACTATCTGAGCGCCATCAGCAGCCACCTGCCTGATCTTGGATATTGCTTTCGCTAGATTGGTCGCTTTATCTTCAACACAAGACATCTGAATGACGCCTACCTTCACATTTGCCATTTGGGTACAATATTTAAGCTGCAAAGTTATAAAATATCACAAAATGTTTTGAAATAATATCGCAGTTGCAAATAAAGACAGATTGCTATTTTGCGACCTTATCTGGATTATCTTTGATAAAAGATGCCCATCCGCTGTGTTTCTTCATACCGCCTAATAGGCTGCCAGTTTGGTTGTAATGGCATACAGCTACGCCCAAAGCATCAGTGGCATCGAGGTGTTTAGTAGTAATTTTTATTTTAAGGATGCTCTCCAACATGGCCGCTACTTGTTCTTTGGATGCATTGCCATTGCCAGTGACGGACTGCTTTACCTTTTTGGGTGCATACTCGGTGATCTCAAGTCCCATCGTCATCGCAGCAGCCATAGCTACACCTTGAGCGCGACCCAGCTTCAACATTGACTGTACATTCTTTCCATAAAATGGTGCTTCAATCGCCAGATATTTAGGTAGGTAGGTCTCAATGATTTCTTGGAGCTGCAAGTATATTTCCTTCAATTTTTCATGGTGATCTTCATATTTCTCCAAATGAAAGACTCCAAAATTCAAAACCTTCATCTTCCTATCGCTAATCTCCAATACGGCATAGCCAAGGATGTTAGTGCCTGGATCCACTCCCAAAATTTTGTAAGATGATTGCTTCATCATGAAAAAAACTTCACCCTAATGATATTTGAAAATATTTTCTCACGCAAAGATGTGTAAATTAATCAATAATACATCATCAATTAATTAAATATTTGATGATAGTGTAAATAACTAAGAGAGCTTAATGCAAACTAAAAAATATATTTCTTATATCCGCTTGTGAAAAAATCAAAATCACATACGTGCATACGTACTATGACTTCACAATCAAATATTCAAAAATCCTACAGGATTAGTACCTGACATTGGATCATAAAAGTAGCCAATATTTGGAAAAAGTGTCACCAACTCGCTTGGAGAGACACCAAACCACAATGCTAATTCGGCAAAATATTCATCTGTCGAAGTAGTTGGTATCAATACCCCTCCACCGACTTCCAATGGATTGGTGTCATTATTGGTACTATAATTGGTCAAAGCCAAAGATGGATATGAACCACATATCTTCCTACCTTGCACATCACCACCAAAAACGAAAACATTGCCTCCCCAAGCGTGGTCTGTCCCATTACCATTGGAAGTGAGTGTGCGCGAAAATTCTGATAATGAAAACGTAGTCACCTTGTCCCAAACGCCAAGTTGCTGTAGAGCTGAACTAAACTCGTGTATAGCATTATCAACAAGCGTCATAAGATCAGCTTGTGCTTGGATCAATTCGTCGTGCATATCCCAACCTCCAAAATCTACAAAGAATATCTGCCTACTCATATTTAGGGTATTCCTACCTGCAATAGTTTTGGCAATCATTTTGAAACTTTGGGATAGATAATCATTAATACCATTATAAAATGGAACATTGAACATAATATCATCTTCTAATACAGGTGCTAACATCTCATGCCCATCGATAGCTGTTTTGATGGTTTTGCGATAAGTATTTTTGAAAATATCTTGATAAACTGGATTGACCATACCATTGATTGCATAAGACTTCATAGTATTAAATACCCAATCGTTGTTATTATGGTCATATATCCCAGTACTTCCATACTCTGGATGGATAGAATATTCCACAGTATTCTCCCCTGATTGAAAGATATTATTGCCAGACAGCGACATATTCATGGAGATGGTCTGATTGGTATTAGCTGAGTTGAGCAAATCTGCGATCTTACCGGCCCAACCCACACCTGAACGCTTGTTTGGCACACCAGTTTGCCAATGCATTTGCTGATCAGAGTGAGAAAACAAACCTAAAGGTGACTGTATGCTTCCGCTATAAAATTGCGATTTATTCATAGGTTGGATCAGCGTACCTACATTGGAGACAAATGACATTTGACCAGTTTCAAAAAGGTTTTGCATGTGTACCATGGATGGATGGATACCAAACTCCTTACCAACAACATTCACTGGATTGATGGGTCGCAACGTATTGCTTTCCAAAGCCATATTGGATCTTGAAGTAGCATATTCTGCATAATCTAAAGGGCTGCGCGGCACCAACATATTGAACGAATCCATTCCACCAGAATTCAGAATGCAAACAAGTGCCTTATAATCATCAAATTTGGTGGATAATGATGAATTGGCCGCAGCAGCAGCATTGACAGATTGAAGGTTGAGCAAGGTTGAAAAAAGCGTGGTAGCTCCTACTGCTCCACAACTTGCTTGACCTAAAAATTTTCTTCTTGATATATGATGATCGTTCACTATTTATTCACTTTAAGTTTGAAAAATTTATTTAACACAAGCATAATCTGGAGAGATCATGATCAAATGGATGGCCAGATTCACCCTATGAAATGCCGAGCCGCCATTCCAGGTCCAACTAAGAGGATTCAAGGCAGTACGCAATAATTGTCTAGTTTCGTCACTCAATTGTCCATGTGTCAGCAAGATGTCCAATTCATTAATGATGTCTTCAGTATCATTGGCCAGAGCTTCAATAGTAGTTGTGTTGAGATGCACTTTATCAGGATTTTCTTCTGTGTGTAACCAACTATACATCAATGTACGCCATAATGTCCAGCCATAAGTAGCATTGATAAATCCAACAGAAGTGGCCGTATTATGCAATTTGAACTCTGGAGCAACCAAGCCAGCTGCCCCAATCTCACCTACAGGAATGTAATCAGGTAAGTAAAAATTAAATACAGTAGGTGATGCCATGACGTGTTGTCTGGCAGCTTCCAAAAAATTATAACCATTATTCCAATATCTGCCTTGATCTGTGTCGGTAGGTATGGCACGAGCCAAGTGAGTATATCGCATCAATGGCTCTCTCAGTCTATTTGAATTGACGGATAATAGTGCTTCAGCTCCTCTGGCTTCATCATCTAGCAATATTGCTTTGATGACGGCTTTCATATCACCACGTACACCACTACCATTATTGACAAACTTGGCGGCAACTCTACCTACATATTCTGGTGATGGGTTTGACTTCACCAATCTTTGGATCAAGCGATATGACACAAAAGGTGGTGTATTCTGATGATTAAATAGCCAATCGACAGCTGCATTTATCTCTGCCATGCCATTGTTAGGTATGTTGATCATCGTGCCATCAGGCATTCTTTTACTACCTGGCTCGTGATTATCATTAGACATCTGCATAGGCACTGTCCTATCCATGACATAAATATTGGTACCAAATTCCGGTACTACTGGCCACCAACAGCAAGTCATCTCCAAAGTATCACAATAACTTGGGTTATTACCACCATAGCAAATACACTCTGGCGGAAGTGGCGGATCAGGACACGGCACCACAGCTCCTGCGTACAAGCCTGTAAAAATCTTAGCCATCTCCTTGATATCTTGATTGTTATACGTTGGGATTGGCTGGTTGTTCCCATCCATGACACGGGTACCATTAAGATTCAATTGGAACAGACCAATTGTAAATAACTGCATGATTTCTCTTGCATAATTTTCGTCAGGTCTGATATTATTATCCAAATCAGTTTTTGGATTATTGAGATGACTCAAATAATAACCCATAGCAGGATGCTTGGTGACATCCAACAAAATATCTTTATAATTTCCAAAGGCTCGATTTACAAAGATGTCATAATATGATGAAACAGCCTCACCCCAAGCACCTAAATCTGAATTGATAGAGGTTACTAAAATTTGACTCAAGGAGTAAGCTACTTTTTGTCTAAGCAAATCTTGATTTGTCATATTATTTTGCCACCATGCATAATTAAAATGGAGCGCATAAGGACCATAAGCTTCAGGATCAGCTGTGATGATTTGATTCCAAATACCATTCATTGTGGGTAACATCAAAGTTGGTGCTTTGGTAAATTGGTCATCAATCCAGTCGTCAAAACCCAAATCGATGGCACTGTTGATCTCACTATATCCACCACCGATCGTAGCTTGAGATACAAATCTCGAAGCTGCCATGATCTCGTCATTCATACCAGAACCATCAATGGTTTTGGAAGCAGTTGCATTGCCTGTATTGCTACTCGCTGTCACGGTTACGCCAGCATTATGCCCTGCTCCAATGAAATCTTTATAAGCTTGACCTTGGACATTGGATATCAATAATGCCGCACAAATTATTGTAGATATTGAATAAATATATTTCATGATGAGTGGTTGAAAGGAGGATTACTTGATGATTTCAATTTTGATAGTTTTTGTTGCGTCATTTTGAATAGCTTGCAAAAGATATAAACCATTTGGCCAATTGGCGGCATGCAATTGTATCTGCTCTTTTTCATTCTTGACCTTGACCGTCATATCCTTCAAGAGTTTGCCCGTCAAATCTTTGACACTCAATTCAACTTCTCCCAAAGGAAAATCACTGAGCGTGACGGTAGTGATCTCTGAAAATGGATTTGGAAATACTTTTATATCAGCATCTGCCAATGCATTATTAACACCTGTTGTTGCAACTGTAGCCATTATTCTTACTTCGCCCAAACCATAACATGAGCCTCCATGATTGTTTATAGCAGTAATCAAGACATACCTTGCAATCTTACCGCCAAAATCTGGACCAAACACACCTTGGTAAAAGGATGAGCCAGGAGCTTTGGGAATGGTAAACCGTCCATGCTCAATCCAGTTGATGCCATCAATAGACAAATCAATGACCACATCTTTGATGCCATCTTCCAGCTTGCCTTGTAATGGTTGGATACTCCAGCTTTCGTTGTTGTAACTATTGATACGCTCTGGAGTATTAAAATTCCATATAGTAGAAGTCGTCAATGTATATGTATCACCAAAATTGTACATGATCCAATGACTATTTCCCCTTGCTGGATTTGGATTTTGTGAAGTTTGGCAGGAAAGCCAGCCGTCATTGAGTCCTGTTGAGTGTCTATCTGGATACGCTTGCCCATTCAAATTGACATTCAAAAAACTTATAATACATACAATGATGAGTATCGATTTGTAATACATAAACGATGATATTGTGGATTGAAAGTAAATACCATCATAAAACGTGTAACTAATTACATTCCCTAATTAAAAAAATAGAAAATATATGAATTAAAAAAATGAAACCAAAATAGCCTCAGTTTTTAAAAAATATTGAACCTATCGCAGCATGCCCGCTCTAACTCATCTCTATCATCAGGATGCGCAATATTGATGAGTGCTTTAGCTCGTTGTCTCAAGTTTTTGCCGTAAAGATAAGCCACACCATATTCAGTCACAATGTAATGTGCATGAGCACGAGTGGCCACTACTCCAGCGCCAGGTTTGAGCATCGGCACCAATCTCGAAACTCCTTTATTGGTCCTACTAGGCAATGCAATGATAGGTTTGCCACCAGGACTAAGAGACGCACCTCTTAAGAAGTCCATTTGTCCACCTACACCACTGTATTGATAGGTACCAATAGAGTCAGAGCATATTTGACCAGTGATATCCACTTCAATCGCACTATTAATAGCAACAACTTTTGGATTTCGTCTTATCACATGTGGGTCATTGACATAATCAATATCGAGAAAGGTGAAAGCAGGATTGTCATCAATATAATCGTACAACTTCCTACTTCCTAAAGCAAAGCCAGTCACTATCTTATTGGGATGGATGCTTTTATACTTATTGGTGACGATGTCTTTATCAAATAAATCAATGATACCATCAGAAAGCATCTCAGTGTGGACACCCAAATCTTTGTGGTTGCCAAGACACCTCAATACTGCGTCAGGTATGGCGCCTATGCCCATTTGAAGTGTACTTCTATCATCAATCATCTCTGCGATGTACTCACCAATTTTGATCTCTTCTGGACCAACTCGACCACCAAAAGATGCTTCATGTAGAGGCTCCTCACAATATACCATTGAGCAAAATCTCTTGGTATGTATCAAACCATCTCCATGTGTTCGAGGTACATTTGGATTGACTTGAGCGATGACTTTTTTGGCTGTATTGACAGCTGACCTCGCCACATCTACAGATACACCCATTGAACAATAACCGTGTTTGTCTGGCGGCGACACTTGCACAATGGCGACATCAATAGGTAAAACATTTTGCTTGAAAAGCTCAGGAATCTCGCTTAAAAAAACAGGCACATAATCTGCTCTACCTTCATTGACGAGTTTCCTTACTGGCTCAGAAACAAACAAAGCGTTAATCTTGAAAGCGTCTTCAAGACCCGGTTTATCAACAAAAATATCTCCAAGTACGCTAATAAAAACTAACTCCACATCTTTTAGTCTATCGGCTTGCAACGAAAGATGTCTCAATAAACTGGTAGGTGTCTGTGCGCTACCGTGTACAAAAACTCTATCTCCGCTTTTGATTATTTTCAAAGCTTCTTCAGGAGACATATAAGAAATCGGCATTCTCATAACAATGTAAATCAATATATTAGCAAAGGAACGAATTTAATGACCTTATATTTAATGACCAAAATCAATCGCCATTATAATCAATATCATTCATTATTCCCGAATTGATGACAAGTAGCTATCAGCGATTTGTACACATTATTCGTTTCTAAAAGTGATTGATTGCCTATTAGGATCAGTTGTTCTTTCGCACGGGTCAGAGCTACATTGAGTTTTCTGTCCACGCCTTCAAGAGACAAAGAAACCAAAGAGTCTAATTGGCTCAATTTATTGACGCAGAACGATATAATGATTATATCTCGAGCGCCACCTTGGTATCTCTCTACCGTATCCACTGTAACCATTGATTCAATATGTGGTGGTAAAATGCTTAAGTATTTTCTAATCAAAGCTATCTGTGCTCGGTATGGAGTGATGATACCTATAGAACTTGGGCTTAATTCATAATTATTTCCACTATACAGCTCACTTAGTACTTGTACCATTTGAAGACACATTTCTGCTTCAGCTTTATTTGTCTTCCAATTGAGTTCTTCATCTGTATCCACCACATTAATAAAAATCTTTCGATGATCAAAAGCTTTAAAAGGTTCGGGGACAAGGTTGTAAAAATTGGATTTGATTTGTTTTTCATTGGCTGGCAAAATATGCAGTTTGTTTTCATAAAAGTACTCATTTACAAACTTCATCAACTCTGAGTGCATTCTTCCTTGCTGATCCAATATGCCATAAGAAGAAGTATAACCATGTGCCACTAACTGCCCATACAATCTTTCAAAAAACGATATACGAGTATCAAAAATACCAATTTCTCTCAGTTTTTGATCCGATATCTGACTTTGATGGGCGGGCTGAACTACTACAGCTGGTAGCTGCTTATGGTCACCTATCAGAATAAACTTTTTGAAAGTTGATAAAAGACCAACCAACATTGGCTCCAAGATTTGCGAAGCTTCATCAATAATGACCGTGTCAAATGATTTCAATAAAAAAAGCTCTGCCTTACTCAGGATACTCGAAACTGTAGAAATAAATATACGCTTTTCTTCCAAAATTTGAAGAATCTCTTGCCTTGATTTAGTGTTCTTAACAACTTGATCCAATAGGTTATTCAAATATTTACTGTCGGTGGACAATCTACTACCGAGTCTCAAAAACTTATTGTCAAAAGATTCATGAATGCTCATTACAGCATCACATATCTCATCGACAGCGCGATTGGTATAAGCCAAAAGTAATATATTTTCATTTGTATTTTCATGCAGATGAGCAACCAAATTTTTAAGCATGACACTTGTTTTGCCCGTGCCTGGTGGTCCCCACAGTAAAAAATAGTCTTGCGCTTCCAACATTTTTTGCAAAATTTCAGTTTGATGATCGGTGAGACCATCTGTGCATCGATGTTTCGGTTTATCCTTTTTTGGCAATGGCTGCCTAAGTCCCAATATCAACTCTCTATACTCAATAGGTGATGCAGCCCAAGTAAATAAACTTTTGTACATAGCATTAAAACTACTGTCTAAACTATCTGGCTCTATGCACCAATATTGATGAGTTTGAAAAAGAGATTGATTGAATTGCTTACTTCTCAAGCGTATTACCACCCTATCTTGCCCCAATTCTGTAATGGTACATTTGAATATCTGATTCCTCAATATTTGCTGATGGCCTTCATTGTCCATTGGATACAAAACGCCAAGGTCTCCGACTCTGAAATTTACTAAGGCTTGGGCATTGACATCTCTAGAAAAACTAATATATGCATCTTCTTGATCTGACTTGTTATCACTAATCTGCAAACCAGACAACAAAGAGAATCGATCGGTTTTTTCTTCATTAGATTCAAGCCACAAAGCAGCATGTCCATTGGATTTATTGATGCCATGCTCACCAGTTTTTGACAAGCCGTGTTCCCTTGCTACAAATGCAGAATAATTATCAAAATATAATTTTTCTATTTCATTTAAAGTAGAATACAAATTATAAAAATTCAATATATCATTTGCATTAAATCCCTTCAGCTTACTAAAATTTTCAGGTTTTACATATTTAAAAAGGGTATTATCTATATTGGCGACTTTGAGCTTTTGTTCGATGGCAATGATGTCATTTCTGAGCTTCATAGCCTCAAATTGCTGAGCTCTGACTGGAGGCGCAAATCGCAGTGGATTGTCCTCCTTTGAATATAAGATATAATTGGAAGAACGAGCTTTAGTACGGTATGCAGATTTTATCATCAAGTCATACAGTAAAGTTTGTATATAATGGCTCGCATTGATTCCGTAAATATTGGGCTTGAATGTTCTACCACTTTTCAGTTCAATTATGTCAAAGACGAATTTACCAGACTTTTGATGAAGCAAGTCGAGCCTACCTTGTATGCCATAATCCCTTGAAAAAAAAGATGGTTCCAAAAATATATTGCTCCTATCAATACCAAATTTTTTGAATTCTTGGTTGACTACCATTTGGAGATGTCCGAAATGAATTTGAAATTGCCCAATGATGTCTTTGACTTCAGCATCATCAAGCAAAGCAAAGCCTAACGGGTTGTTGTGAAACAATCTGATTACTAATTTTGAAAATTCAATGGTTGGCTCAGAAATTAATTCATCCAAGATAAAATTGACCAGATTTCCTATCATTAATGATTTTGTGGATTCTGTTGGTTTAAATTTGGACATCAAGTACAAAAATGGTTCCGCTCCAAAATCTTTAAAACATTCTGATACAGAAGTGACATCAACCAAATGATCTGGCTGAATGATGAAGGCATGTGGTAGATATACACCATCATCCCGCATATCTACATCTATGAGATTGATATGTATAGGAAAGCTGAAATTTTTGAGCAAAGACTCAATATTTGAATTGAACAATTCATTGCGATCGTGCACATCAAAAAGCGCTTTTCTCTCTAATACTGGATTTTCTTCATCAAAAAAATACAATGTACGACTTTCGATATCAATGTCAAATAGCACAGCTTCGATAACAGGTTTAAAACCAACAAAATTTTCATTTTTGAATTTGAAATATGTAGCCACTTCACCTTCTAAATCACTATCTGCAACAGATAACTTGGCTTTAAAGAATTCATGCAACAACTTACTACACACATACTGACCTAAGATGACAAATTTGTTTTCATTGTCCGATCTGATCATGCCACTCTCATGCGCCTTACGAAAGATGTGGCAATAATGCAACAATGATTTTTCTAATTGATACCTCGTCCCAGCATAGGCAAGCCTTGAGAATAAGGTGGTAAAATTTAAACTGTCATCTTTGGTGCCCAGTTCAAGCTCAAGGGTGAATAGTTCAAAATAAGCTTTATTTTTTTGATAAGCTGACCATGTAATATGCTCTCTAATTTTATTGAAATATTCAACTAAGACATCAACCTGCTCCTGCTTATTCATAATAATGAAATGAAAGTGTAAAAATAGTTAAAATGGATAAACCATAATTCAAATGCCAAGGTTTTGGGTCAAAACTTCAACAAATTATATGGTTTATCCCATTTTAAATGCTCGAATATCAAGCTGATTTACTGAGTTTATAAAATTCGCTTACAATGATCTCAGTAATGTATCGAGTGACACCATCTTTATCTTCGTAAGATCTGGAACTAAGCTTACCTTGGACAGCGATTTCGTTTCCTTTCACTAAGGATTCTGCCATTAGCTCAGCTGTTTTGCCCCATGCAACAAGATTGTGCCATTCAGTTTGCTTTACCTTCTCGCCCTTATTATTGGTATAAAAATCATTTGTGGCAATGACGATGGCGACTTTTTTCGTGCCTGTGTCGTAAGTGGACAATGCAAAATCTTTGCCAATATTACCTATTAATTGAACCGAATTTTTTAATGAATTTGTCATGATTTGAATGATTTGAGTGATGTGAACAATGAATGATTTGAACGATTCGAACGATTCGAACGATGAATGATTTGAACAATCCGAACGATTCGAACGATGAATAATTTGAGCGATCCGAACGATTCGAACGATGAATAATTTGAACGATTCGAACGATTCAAACGATTCGAACGATGAATGATTTGAGCGATCCGAACGATTCGAACGATGAATGATTTGAACGATTCGAACGATTCGAACGATGAAAATGATTTGAACAATCCGAACGATTCGAACGATGAATAATTTGAGCGATCCGAACGATTCGAACGATGAATGATTTGAGCGATTCGAACGATGAATGATTTGAACGATGTGAACGATGAATGATTTGTTTGATTTAAAATGGTACCGCTTCTGCTGTGTGGTTGGTCATTTTGGCAATTTTATAAAACTCGCTGACAATGATCTCGGTGATATGCCTTGTATTGCCTTGTGCATCTGTAAATGATCTATTGCTCAGTTTCCCATGGATTGCTACTTCTGTACCTTTTTTAAAACAAAGCGCTAAATCTTCTGCCGTTTTGCCCCAAGCGATGATCCTATGCCAGTCGGTTTGTTTGACTTTCTCACCAGTTTTGTTGGTGTAATACTCATTTGTAGCTACGATGGTAGTGGCCTTTTTATTTCCATTATCAAAAGAAGTGATTACTACATCTTTGCCTACATGGCCTACGATTTGAACTAAATTTTAATGTTACTTAACATGATGATAAATGATTGTGTCCGCACTGCTGTATATTTTATTTTGGCAACTTGGACGGATTAAACAAAAATTTGATCTTTCCGATCGATTGACGATGCAAAGGTGGAGGCAAGTGAAAATACAAGCCGTTTTTTATACGTGTATATACGTTTGTAAACGTATATATGTGCGTACAATTTATTATAAACATCATATAACACTGTTTATCAACACATTATATCTTGTCTTCAAATTTGAATATTTTTACTTTCTTTCCATATAAAATTGAAAAAAATGTGATTTATTACAAATCGTGCCATTAAAATGTAACCAAAGTTGCATCAAGCCAGTAGAGAAACACATACTTTTGT
This sequence comes from Saprospiraceae bacterium, assembly GCA_046329385.1. GTDB lineage: Bacteria > Bacteroidota > Bacteroidia > Chitinophagales > Saprospiraceae > OLB9. Next base: position 17,232 of record JAXLUT010000027.1, on the reverse strand, counting down.
CACAAAGTAAATCTTGATGGAAGATAAGAAAATTTGGGATCAATGGCCTTTTGTGCTTATGGCATGTTTTACCATGGGATTGGCACCATTTGTACCAGAGCCACATATTTGGGGAAAGATACGATGGATAGCAGGCGGCGCTCATGGCATGGCATTGATCGATTGGGGAGATTTCTTAATGCATGGCATACCGTGGATGTTGTTGATCAGATTACTGGTTTTAAAGCTGTTAGGAAAGTCATAAAAATTCCGAACCTAACTAAACAATTTTTTCTTTTTCAATATCTTGACTTGCTCCCAAATTATTGGATGCGATGAGCTAATCTATAAAAAAATACTTGTTAAATTTTCGGTTGTACTGTAACTGATTTTGAAATTATCTTTGCCAAAAAAAAGATGATAAGATACGTATTAAATCAACTTAATTAATAAGTGAAAGCCGAAATACTTTTCTTGATTTGCAATCTGCAATTTTTATAGTAATTTTCTCAAATTTATAAGTTTTTAGTTTATCATGGAGTTGACCAATGAAATAATGTACCAAGCTATCATTAATAAAGATACATCTTTTGAAGGAGTTTTTTTCACAGCTGTTAAGACGACCGGGATATTTTGTCGGCCATCTTGTACTGCTCGAAAACCAAAAATTGAAAATGTGGAATTCTTAAAATCTTCCAAGGATTGCATTTTGAAAGGGTACCGTCCTTGCAAAGTATGTCAACCATTGCAATTGTTGGATTTTACACCAGAAGAATACAGTAAAATCATGTTTGAATTGGCAGAAAACCCTTCTTTAAGATTGAAGGATTATGATCTGAAGGTCAGAGGAATTGAGCCATCACAGATAAGGAGATGGTTTGTAAAAAATCATGGCATGACATTTCAAGCATATCAAAGAATGCACAGAATCAACTCAGCTTTTAAGAAGCTTCAAATTGGCGAAAGCGTCACTCAAACTGCTTATGATGCTGGATTTGAATCACTTAGTGGATTTGGAGAATCTTTCAAATCCATCTTTGGTGTGTCGCCCATCAAAGGGAAATTGCAAAATATCATCGATCTGAAAAGAATAGAAACTCCGTTGGGTACCATGATAGCTTGTGCCACTGAAACAGGAATTTGCCTCTTAGAATTTTCAGACCGCAAAATGTTGGAAACAGAATTGAAAGCCATAGCCAGAATTTTAAATGCCACTATCATCCAAGGTAGAAACAAACATTTTAACCAATTGGAAAATGAATTACAAACTTACTTTCAAGGCAAGAGACCAGAGTTTACTGTCACCTTACACCAAATTGGGACTGAATTTCAACTAAAAGTTTGGAAAGCATTGCAAACAATACCATACGGCAAAACAAAATCTTACAAAGATCAAGCCATAGCAATAGGTAAACCTGATGGAGTAAGAGCTGTGGCCAATGCCAATGGAATGAATAGAATCTCAATCATAATACCATGCCATAGAGTGATTGGGTCTGATGGAAACCTTACGGGTTATGGTGGTGGACTCTGGCGAAAGCAATATTTGTTGGAGTTGGAGGGTAAATATAACCCAAATCATGCTACCATTTAGCAACCAAGCGACCAACAATTTGTTATAAATAGTAACACGTAAGATACACTAATGAGAGCAAATCGAATAATCACACTTATTTTATCCATTTTAGCAATATTGCAACTTATGAATGCACAAAATAATATCCAGCTGTTAGACCTACAATTGGCCAATTATAATTATGGTTATCCTTCCAAGACCTTAATGATAGAAAGTCAAAATCAAAAACTGGAAATGTCCTATATGTATGTCAAACCTGATGTATTTAATGGGAAAACAATTATGCTTCTTCATGGTAAAAATTTCAATGGAGCCTATTGGAAGACCACAATAGATGCCTTGGCCAAAGAAGGATTTGCAGTGTTGGTTCCTGATCAAATTGGTTTTGGAAAATCTACTAAACCTATGAATTTTCAATATACTTTTCAAGAATTGGCAAAAAACACCAAGTTGATAGTTGAAAATGAGCATATAGAAAAGCTCTCAGTTTTAGGCCATTCTATGGGAGGCATGTTGGCAACAAGATTTACCCTAATGTATCCAGAAATGGTAGATAAACTCATCCTCGCCAATCCGATAGGCCTTGAAGATTGGAAACTGAAAGTACCCTATAAACCAATCAATTTTTGGTACGAATATGAGTTGAAAGCGGATTACCAATCTCTTAAAAAATACCAACAAGTCAACTATTATGATAACCAATGGAAACCAGAATATGATGAGTGGGTCAATATATTGGCAGGATGGACACTAAACACTCAATATCCAATCATAGCATACAACAATGCCTTGACCTTCGAGATGATCTTTACTCAACCCGTCGTATATGAATTTTCATACATCAAAGCCAAAACCTTATTGATCATTGGCACAAGAGACAGGACTGCAATGGCCAGCTTTTTGGTAGCTCCAGAAGTGGCTGAGACTATGGGAAGATATGACCTTCTTGGTAAAACGACTCAAAAAACCATTCCAAATAGTCAATTGGTTGAAATCGAAGGTGTAGGACATTTGCCACATATTGAGGCGTTCAAAAAATTTATTGACCCTTTGCTATCATTTCTTAAAAAATAAATCATTTTTTTTTGTACCGAAAAGTAGGATTATTATCTATTCTACACTATTATGTAATTCGAAAAGTAATCAAACCTGGTTAATTACATATTTATCATCCAACCTTCGACACTATTTGTTAAATAAATTCTTCGTCAAATTACAATTAATTATTCTAAATTTGTAATATAATTTTACAAATACATCATTATTAAATATATTATCACCATAATAGCACATAATTCAATCATATATTACATTAATTATCCATTTTAAAATATAATATTCTAATGTAGTTTAAATATTGGATGGCTCAATCATATCCCTTAAATTTGCCATTCCTATTAAAAATAAGTCCATGCAAGATAAAATTGACAAACTTCGCACTTTACAAAAAAAGGCATTGTTGGGCGGCGGCGAAGATAGAATCCAAAAACAACACGCCAAAGGCAAACTCACAGCGCGCGAGCGTGTAATGCTCTTGCTGGATCGCAATACTTTTGAAGAAATAGGTATGCTAAAAGAGCATCGTTCCTTTGATTTTGGCATGGAAAACCAACAATTTTTGGGAGATGGTGTAGTCACAGGATTCGGTACGATCGATGGCAGATTGGTATATGTTTTTGCACAAGACTTTACTGTATTTGGTGGCGCATTGTCAGAGACTCACGCTCAGAAAATATGCAGAATCATGGATTTAGCTATTGAAAATGGCGCTCCAGTGATAGGATTGAATGATTCTGGTGGAGCTAGGATTCAAGAGGGAGTAGATAGCCTCGGTGGTTATGCTGACATTTTCTATCGTAATACCAAAGCATCTGGTGTCATCCCTCAAATATCTGCCATCATGGGACCTTGTGCAGGTGGTGCAGTTTATTCGCCAGCTATCACTGATTTCATTATGATGGTAGAGCATTCGTCATATATGTTTGTGACTGGACCCAATGTAGTAAAAACAGTCACCAACGAAGAAGTCTCATCTGAAGATTTAGGTGGAGCATCTACACATGCTGCCAAGAGTGGCGTCACTCATTTTACAGCATCCAATGACTTAGACTGCATCAGACAATTGAGACTTTTATTGTCATATATGCCTCAAAACTGCCATCAAAAGCCGAAAGATGTACCCTTTACATTAGGTGATGAATATAGAGATCAATTGAATGACATCATTCCTGCCAACTCTATGCATCCTTATGACATGAAAGAAGTCATCAATGGCATCATCGATGAGGGCAGTTTCTTTGAAGTTCACAGCGTTTATGCTGAAAATATAGTTGTAGGTTTTGCAAGATTGGCTGGTAAAAGCATAGGCATTGTAGCCAATCAACCTTACGCATTGGCTGGTGTTTTGGATGTAGAAAGTTCAAAAAAAGGAGCAAGATTTGTGAGATTTTGCGATTGTTTCAATATACCTTTGTTGGTACTGGTTGATGTGCCAGGATTTTTGCCTGGTACTGACCAAGAATGGAATGGCATCATCACCAATGGTGCTAAACTACTGTATGCATTTAGTGATGCCACTGTGCCAAGAGTGACTGTGATCACACGCAAAGCGTACGGTGGCGCATACGATGTGATGAACTCAAAACACATAGGAGCAGACATGAATTATGCATGGCCTACTGCAGAAATTGCCGTCATGGGTGCTAAAGGAGCCAGCGAAATCATTTTTAAGAACGAAATTTCAAAAGCAGATGATCCGGCAGCAAAGTTATTAGAGAAAGAAGCAGAATATCAAGAAAAATTTGCTAACCCATATCGAGCAGCAGCAAGAGGATTTATTGATGAAGTGATCGAACCAAGAGATACTCGTCGCAAATTGATCAAAGCATTTTCGATGTTGGAAAACAAAAAAGTCTTAATGCCTGTCAGAAAGCATGGTAATATTCCTATGTAAGTAATACCCAAATAATTTTTTTCAAACTAAGAACAATCAAATGTCCGAAACCAATAAAATACAAGTATTCGTAACAGGAGGCACCTTTGACAAAGAATATAATTACATCACAGGCCAACTTTACTTTAAAGATACACACCTTCATGAAATGTTTGAACGAGGTCGCAGCAGCCTTGATGTGGATATTAAGACACTCATGATGCAAGATAGCTTGGAGATGTCAGATGCTGACCGCGAAATCATCAGTTATAATTGTAAAAAAAGCGAATATAAACGTATTGTCTTGACACACGGCACCGATACTATGGTTAAAACAGCATCAGTCTTAGCCAGCCAAAAGATACCGAAAACAATCATCATCACAGGTGCTATGATACCTTATGCCTTTGGATCATCATCAGATGGCTTCTTCAATTTGGGTGCTGCATTGGCTTTTGCACAGACCTTACCACACGGAGTCTATATTGCTATGAATGGTCGATACCACCATTGGGATCAAGTAGAAAAAAACAAAAAAACTGGATACTTTGAGCCTATCTGATCTCTCATCATATCAACAAAACGGTGAGTGACTACCACCAAGTACTCTTCTTTGAAGTGCTGCGTGATGATGTGGTTTTTACTCCCAAGACACCAAGTAAGCCTCTTGTCAGTGTTTGTGCAAATGTCCTTCCAATTTGCTTGGTGACTTGACTATCCAAGACTTTTTCGAAAGTACTCTTTTCTTGTCTTGATCCACCTCTGCTGGCAGGTGCTGCCTGTTGTTGTTGTTCTTCCAACTTTTTCTGGACCTCTTCAGATTGAGCTGCTTCTATCTTGCCCGATAAAATTTCGTAAGCGCTTTCTCTATTGATGACCTCATCATACTTAGATTTAATACGGCTCTTGCTCATGATACCGCTTATCTCACTTTGAGTCAATACATCCATCCTCGATTGTGGTGCTCTCAAATAACACTGGACCAATGGAGTAGGTACACCTTTTTCATTCAATGCTGCCACGATGGCCTCACCAATACCCAACTCTGTGAGCAATACATCTACAGAATAATAATCTGTCAATGGGTAATTTTCTGCTGTCAATTTGATGGCTTTGCGATCCTTTGCGGTAAATGCTCTCAAGGCGTGTTGCACTTTTAGACCCAATTGGCTCAAGATGGACTCAGGCACATCTGTAGGATTTTGTGTTACAAAAAATATGCCCACACCTTTGGATCTGATCAGTTTGATGATGGTTTCTATTTGATTGAGCAATGCCTTACTTGCTTCATTGAATATCAAATGAGCCTCATCAATAAATATCACCAATTTTGGTTGATCAAGGTCGCCTTCTTCCGGAAATGTTGCGTAAATTTCAGCCAGAAGCTGAAGCATAAAAGTAGAAAACAGTTTCGGTTTGTCTTGAATATCTGTTACTCTCAAGATGGATATGTAGCCTTTACCCTCTTCGTCGATACGTGTCAGATCATCGACATCAAATGATCTTTCTCCAAAAAAAATATCGCCGCCCTGTTGTTCCAATTCTATTACTTTGCGCAAAATGGTACCTATCGTGGCAGGAGACACAGCGCCATATTCAGCTGTAATGCTGTCTTTACCTTCGTTTGAAACATAATTGAGCGCTTTTTTGATATCATCCAAATCCAACAATGGCAATTGATTATCATCACAAAACTTGAAAATAAGTGATACGACACTGGCTTGCGTTTCATTAAGTTCTAATATCTTCGAAAACAATACTGGGCCAAATTCTGTAACAGTCGCTCTCAATCTCAATCCTGCATCATGAGAAAGGCTTAAAAACTCTACAGCACTACCCGAAGCAGTAAATGGTATCCCAATATTGCGATTGCGCTCTTCAATCTTTTCATTGGACTGTCCAGGTACTGCTACGCCTGACAAATCACCTTTGATGTCCATCACCAAACTCGGTACGCCTTTGACAGCCAATTGCTCAATAATAATTTGCAAAGTTTTAGTCTTACCCGTACCTGTAGCACCAGCTATCAATCCATGTCTATTGAGTGTCCTCAGTGGTACTTTGATGAAGGTATTAGTCATCACTTCTCCATCCAATTTGGGTGCTCCCAAGATAATGGAATCTCCCTTGAATGTATATGCTTCATTTATCTCTGACAAAAACTTTTCTTTTTTACTCATTTCTAATTATTTATTTCCAATGATAACGCAAATCGATGTTAAAAATTCAAACTATGCTTAATATTATTTGGCAAAAAGTTTTTCTCTTTCTGGGCCAGTACTCACCATAGATATCTTAGTTTTCAACTCATTTTCTAAGGTAGATAAATAGTCCTTAGCCTTTTTAGGCAAATCTGTATATGATCTGACACCATCTAGCGATTGATGCCACCCATCAAAATCTCTATATATAGGCAATACTTCTTTATCCACTATGTCATAAGGCAATACATTTGACTCATGACCATCATATCTATAAGAAACAGCATATTTGATGGTCTCAAAATCGTCCAAAACATCCATTTTGGTGATGATGACTTGTGTCACACCGTTGAGCATGATAGTATATTGTAATTGAGGTAGGTCGATCCAGCCACACCTTCTAGGTCGGCCAGTGGTAGCGCCAAATTCCATACCTATTTGTCTTAATTTTTCACCATCAGCATCATCCAACTCAGTTGGGAATGGACCAGATCCCACTCTTGTACAATATGCTTTAGCAATGCCAATAACTTCTCTTATTTTATTAGGAGCGATGCCCAAGCCACTACAAACACCAGCACTTATCGTATTGGAAGAAGTGACAAAAGGATAGGTACCAAAATCAATATCCAACATCGATCCTTGGGCGCCTTCAGCCAAAATCTGTTTTCCAACTGACAATGCTTGATTGATGTAATACTCTCCATCAATAAATTTCAAATCTTTGAGTACTTCAATACTTTCAAAAAATGCAGTTTCTTGCTCATCGAGATTGAATTGTAACTCAGGGTAAAGTCTGATCAATCCAAGGTGTTTTTCTTTGATTGCTTTGTATTTAGATTTAAAATCAGGAGCGACAATATCTCCTACTCTGAGACCATTACGACCAGTTTTGTCCATATATGCTGGGCCAATGCCTTTGAGCGTAGAGCCAATCTTTGATGCTCCTTTGGCTGCTTCAGATGCTGCATCCAAATATCGATGGGTTGGGACAATCAAATGGGCTTTTTTTGAGACAAGGAGTCGATCTTTGTATGTAATGCCTGCACCATCCAAGGCATTCATTTCCTTCACCATTGTGATAGGATCAAGCACTACACCATTGCCAATGACATTGGTGATTTCTTGTCGAAATATACCAGATGGTATAGTATGTAGTACATATTTTTTTCCTTCTATTTTGATGGTATGTCCAGCATTAGGGCCACCTTGAAACCTACAAACCAAATCATATTTTTCTGCTAAAAAATCTACAATTTTGCCTTTTCCTTCATCGCCCCACTGTAGCCCAAGTATTACATCTACTGCCATTAAAATGATTAATTGTTTGTTTTTAAAGGTCAAAATTACGAAATATTAAAGAAATACTAATATATTTTAAATAAATTGATGACCAAAACCATTGAAAATAAAAATTTTCTACAAGTTGGCATTTACTGATTCGGAAGAAAAGTAATTTGGGTATTAAAATTTTGGACTTTGATCGAAAAAAAAGTTTATTTTACAATATTTAAGATAGCTTTGTAAAAAATATTGAATATGTCTGTCTTAAAAATAGAAGGCTTGACCAAGAAATATGGCAAAATTACTGCATTGAACAATCTGAGCTTGACCATTGAGCGTGGTCATGTTTATGGTTTGTTGGGGTCAAACGGAAGCGGTAAGACTACAACTTTAGGCATCATTTTAGGTATCTTAAAACAAGATGCCGGAGAATTTGAATGGTTTAATGGTCAATATGGTGAGTATCACCGACTAAAAATTGGGGCCATCTTAGAGACACCCAATTTCTATCCAGATCTTAATGCTGACGAAAATCTTGAAATCATCAGACATATCAAAAAAGATCCTAATAAGGAGTTTGACGAATTATTGAGTTTGGTTGATCTCAAAGAAAGGCGCAAATCAAAATTTAGCACTTACTCGTTAGGCATGAAACAGCGCTTGGCAATAGCTGGCACCTTGATCGGTCAGCCAGATGTTTTGATTTTTGACGAACCAACCAATGGTCTCGATCCTCAGGGTATCGCAGAGGTACGTACCATTCTTAAAAAAATTGCTGACACAGGTAAGACGGTCATCATGGCTTCTCATATCTTGGATGAGGTAGAAAAAATATGCTCCCATGTGGCCATCATAAAAAAAGGTAATCTATTAGCAACTGGTCCTGTTGGCTCCATCATCAATAGCGATATTACAGTAGAATTGGCTGCTGCCGATATGGATCAACTCAAAACCTTTCTGGCTGGTCAAAACATGGTCAAAAGCCTTACTATTTCAGAAAAACATATAGAAATAACTGTTGATAAAGATTTTGATATCAGCCTTATCAATCGGATTGCTTTTGACCATGGTATTTTACTTTCGCACATCGCAGGTCGTAAGAAAAGACTAGAAACAGAATTTTTAGAAATCACGGCCAAGGCGGGATAAAATTAAATACCTTCTCTATTTAACCTAAAAGACAAAAATTACGAATTAGTTTGTACAAAAAGTATAATCCATTTATATTTACACATTTTTACAAACTAAAATTTCATTTTATGCTTAAAAAGGCCTTAACATTCTATTTTTTAGCATTGTGCTACTTTGCTACTGGTCAAGTGTATCAGGTAGCTGGTATAATACAAGATGCTCAAAACCAACAACCTATTGTAGGTGCAACGATTATTATCAAAGATGGGCCAGCCACGATTACCGATGTGGATGGAAAATTTAGTTTACAGGCTCCATCCAAGTCTAGTTTAGTAGAAATTTCCTATATCGGTTACGAAAAATTAGAAATCCCTGCAGTTGACCTTCCAAAAGTGATCAATCTTATGACATCATCGACTCTCATTGATGAAATAGTAGTAGTGGGCTATGGAAGTCAAATTAAATCAACATTGACTGGAAACATTGTAAAATTGGCAGGTAATGAAGTAGCTAATAGACCAGTGGCATCACTTGAGCAAAGTTTGCAAGGAAAAGCCGCAGGTGTATTTGTAGAAAGCTCCAATGGAAAACCTGGTGGAGGAATCAAAGTAAAAATCAGAGGTAGCTCATCCTTGACAGCTAGCAATCAACCATTATATGTGGTTGATGGCATCATAATAACAGTAGAGTCACTCAACGAATCAGGTGCATCACTCAATCCTTTGGCAGATTTGAATCCAAATGATATTGCATCAATAGAAGTACTAAAAGATGCGTCTGCAAGTGCAATTTATGGAGCAAGGGCATCAAATGGTGTAGTGCTTATCACCACAAAAGCAGGTCAGGTTGGCAAAACAAAATTTGATGTCAATCTACAAAGTGGTGTCAGTAGCCCCACGAGAAAACGATCATTTTTAAATGCTGACCAATACATCAAATTGATGACTAGATCAGTCACTGGTGCAGCCAAATATGAATATGCAGGTGATCCTACAGCATGGACTGACGAACAAGAAGCCATCGATTGGTATCTGGCAAATTATGCAGCGAAACGATTTGCTAGATATTCAGGATGGTCAGACTACACCAAACTTGAAACCAATACAGACTGGCAAGATCAAGCATTTGCCGACAATCCTATTTCTACTTTGGCATCGATTTCTGCTTCTGGTGGCAATGATAAAACAAAATTTTATGTAGGTACATCTTACAACAAACAGCAGGGAATATTAGTCAATAATGGTTTTTCTAGAATGGGAATCCGACTAAATCTTGACCAAAAAGCAAATGACAAATTAAGTTTTGGGGCTAAAATGAGCCTTTCTAGAACATTTACAGATCAGGTTTCAAATGACAATGCATTTTCAACACCAATGCAATTGGTTGCTTTGTCACCGCTCACGCCTGTCAGAGATAAAGAAGGCAATTTGTATGACAGACCAACAACGACTTACTATAATGGATTGATTGATGTTGAAAATGCTAAAAGAGATGTATTATCCTTCAGAACACTGGTCAATTCTTATGCAAAGTACAATATTTTAAGAAATTTAGTGTTAAATGGCGAATTTGGTTTAGATATTTATAACCTTAGAGACAACGCCTATTATGGCAGGAAAACTGATACTGGACAATCTACTAATGGATTTGCAAACGCAACATACGCACAAGTAGTCAATATTTTGCCAAAGTTATTTTTGAATTATAATAAATCATTCAATCTACATGCTTTTGATTTGACCCTTGGTACAGAATACCAAAAATCAAGACGAGATCGTACCACAATAGATGGGACAAACTTCCCATCTGACGACTTAAAAACTTTGGAAAGTGCAGCTACCATCACTCGTGGTAAAGGAGCTATCACAGAGTTTAGCTTTTTATCATATTTTGCAAGGGTAAACTATAACTTTGACAGAAAGTACCTGTTGAGTGTTAGTTCGAGAGTAGATGGATCATCGCGATTTGGTAGTAATAAGAGATTTGGATTATTTCCATCAGTATCTGCTGGTTGGGTCATATCCGAAGAAGATTTTTTGCAAGATAATCAAACAATGTCATTCTTAAAGCTACGAGCTAGTTATGGACGAACTGGCAATGCTGAAATAGGCAATTTTTCACATCTTGGTCTATATGGATCCAGTCCTTACGGAGGCCAGCCGGGCTTAGCTCCAACTCAAATATCTAATCCAAATTTGGGTTGGGAAAAAACTGATCAAATAGACTTCGGATTGGACTTTGGTCTTTTTGACAATAAATTGACTGGAGAAATCGATTGGTATCAAAAAAACACCAAAGACTTATTATTAGATGTCCCTGTACCTGGCACATCTGGATTTAGTACCCAGACAGTCAATATAGGTCGCATACAAAATAAAGGTGTTGAATTTTCATTGACATCCAACACACTTAATGGAGACCTTAAATGGTCCACAAGCTTCAATATTGCATTCAATAAAAACAAAGTAATAGAATTGGGAAATGGTCAAGATATAATAGATGAAAATCTTACTTCGGTGGTCAAGGTTGGAGAAGCTATAGGTGTTTTTTGGGGTGCAGAATGGGCAGGAGTTGATCCAGCAAACGGTGATGCACTTTGGTATATCAATGCAGAAGGCTCAAAACGACAAACAACCAATGACTACAGCGAAGCCAATTTTGTAAAAATCGGAGATCCTAATCCAGATTTCATTGGTGGTATCTCCAATTCATTCTCCTACCAAGGCATATCATTAGACTTCAGTTTTCAAGGAGTTTTTGGCAATGAATTATACCTTGATGGCGATAGATTTATGGCATGTCAAGGTTGCTGGTATGACAACCAAACGACTGACCAGCTCAATCATTGGGATAAACCTGGTGATATTACTGATGTGCCTGAGCCACGATTTTGGTACTCCAATGGAGAACAGGCTCGAAATGGTCGCTATATCAGTGATGGCTCATATCTTAGATTAAAATCTCTGATTCTTGGATATGAATTGCCAAAAACTGTTCTTCGCACATTAAATTTAGATCGACTAAAAGTATATCTGACTGGCCAAAATTTATTGACCTTTACCAAGTACAAAGGTTGGGACCCTGAAGTCACTTCTGACACTTATACTACCAAATATGTGTCGGGTATTGATTTCTATTCTTGCCCCACAGCCAAAAACCTGTGGCCATGTGGCGTACAAGTAGGATTTTAATTATTAATAATAAAATTATTTTTCAAATGAAATATTTATATCAATATACACTCATCACGCTTATGACATTTTTGTCATGTTCAAAAGATTTGGATTTATTGCCTTATCAATCACTTGACGAATCGGTGGCCATCAATTCTGATGCCAATGTTAAAGTCGTTTTGAACGGCGCCTATGACGCAATAGCTGAAGGAGATTTTTTAGGTGGCAATGTACTTCGTAATGCTGAACTTTTAGGAGGAGATGATGAAGTAGTTTGGGTGGGTACTTACACAGGCCCTAGAGACATTTTTAACAAAAAAATGGTAAAAACAAATACTGACGCAGAAGATTGTTGGTTGAAAGCTTATAAAGTCATCAACATTACCAATAATGTTTTGAGTGCATTGTCTGTTGTCAATGAAGCCGACCGATCTAAGGTAGAAGGAGAAGCAAAATTTCTTAGAGCTTTGACGTATTTTGAGTTGGTAAGGTTTTATGCTCAAACCTACATATCTGGCACCAACAATGCCCAAAATGGCGTTCCTTTGGTTTTGACACCAACCAAAATCATAGATGGAAATTCAAATGTATCTCGATCATCAGTTGATGCAGTGTACAAACAAATCATTGCCGATCTTAATAGCGCAAAGGATTTATTGCCAGAAGAAAATGAATGGCGAGCAAGTAAAGGTGCTGCTACAGCGCTATTGGCAAGAGTATCATTGCAAATGAGTGATTTTGAAAAAGCGCGTGATTATGCAAATGAGGTGATAACATCCAAAGTTTATTCTCTTGTAAAAAATTATGCAGATATTTTTGGCAGAGATGAAAATAGCAGTGAGGATATTTTTGCTATTCAGGTAAGTTCACAAGATGGTGTCAACTACATGAATACATTTTTTTCAGTACCTGATTTTGGTGGTAGAGATGGTGATATTGAGATTTTGCCTGCCCACCTAAGTTTATATGCTGCCGATGATGATAGGCTTGCATTATTTTTTATTGGAAATGATGCAATGAGATCAGGAAAATGGAACAATCAATACGGCAATATTTCCATCATTAGGCTTGCAGAAATGTATTTGATTAGAGCAGAAGCTAATTTCAGATTGAATAGTGCCGTAGGAGCCACACCTACAGAGGACATAAACACAATAGCGCAACGAGCTAAACAGGATGCCATATCCACAGTCACCTTAAATGATATTTTGTTAGAAAGAAGAAAAGAATTAGCACACGAAGGCTTTAAAATTCATGATATGAAACGCAATATGTTGGATGTCGGCAATCTCCCATTCAATGATCCGAAACTTGTTTTTCTCCTATTCCATTTAGAGAAACACAAGCTAATTCAAATTTACAACAAAATGATGGCGGTTATTAATCCAATATAAATTATAATAACTTATATTATAAGGAGCCATTGAAACTATTTCAATAGCTCCTTTTTTATTCTAACAACACGTTCCAAAAAATATTTGGGAATTCATGAAGTCAAAACATTTGGACTTACTAAGCATTGTCATCAATAAAAAGAATACCTTTGCAACCATTTTTTTTACAATTTTATTACTTCAATGAATTTATTTTCAAAACTTAAGAATAAGTGGAAGGTCGGTTGGTTTCAATTCATCCTTATATTTACCACTTTTGCTTTGGGTGGTAGCTTATGCGCTAAGTTGGGCAATCTGATCATTGGCAATTTTCTTACTGAAAAAAATTTTCTTTTTTGGATCATTTATGTACCTGTTGTCACTATCCTTTGGCCGATTTGTGTGCTTCTTGTTAGCTTGCCCTTCGGTCAGTTTTCATTTTTCGTCCAATACCTTCGAAAAATAGGAACAAAAATAGGACTAAACAAAGAAGCATAGTCATTTTCGTCAACCATTCGTTGCTTAATTATAATCATACATTCAATGAAAAATCTACTTTTTGTTTCAGAAAACTAAATACCCTCCAAAGTAAATCTTAATTTTGCAGCTTAGCACTCGCCAAAATCAAAAATATCATGGCTCATCCTTCACTTAAATACGATCTGAGAGGTGTCTCTGCCTCAAAAGATGAGGTGCACCAAGCCATCAAACACTTGGACAAAGGTCTTTATCCTAACGCTTTTTGTAAAGTCATTCAGATAGTTGTAGCCCAAGATCCCGACTATTGCAATATCATGCACGTCGATACAGCTCTGGCACCAAGACTAGCCTTAAGATACATATATTGGAGAGAAACTGGTGACCTATCTGTTTGGAAAGGAATAGTAGAAGATGCCATCGTGATGAATCTGGATGATATGGCTTGCGTTGGTGCGTTTGATCATATAGTATTGTCGTCAACAATAGGTAGAAACAAGAGTCTTATCAATGCTGATGTGATTTCTACTATCATCAATTACACTCAAGAGTTTTTAGACAAATTATCCATCTATGGCATTGGCATCACTTTGGCTGGTGGAGAGACGGCAGATGTAGGAGATATAGTCCGCACGATCGATGTGGGTTATACCGCATTTGCTAGGATGAAAAGGGCTGATGTCATAGATATCAATATTAAAGCTGGTGACTACATTGTAGGCTTCAGTTCGTACGGTCAATGTGTTTATGAAGATGCTTATAATGGTGGCATGGGCAGCAATGGTTTGACCTCGTCTCGTCATGATGTATTGAGCAAATATTACGCTGAAAAATATCCTGAGTCATTCAACCCTAATATTCCGAATGATGTTGTCTATACAGGAAGTAAAAGGCTGACTGACAAAATACAAATTGACAATCAAACCATAGATGTAGGTAAACTCATCCTATCTCCAACAAGAACATACATGCCATTGATCAAACCAATGATTGAACAATTCAGACCATTTATACATGGATTGATACACTGTTCTGGCGGAGGCCAAACGAAGGTCAGTAAATTTATGCCATCTGATGTAGCCATCATCAAAGACCAACCTTTTGATATAGCTCCGCTTTTCCAACTTATACAAGAAGAATCAGGTCTTAGCTTACGCGAAATGTACCAAGTATTCAACATGGGTCATCGATTGGAAGCATATACAACCGATGAAGCTGTGGCTCAGTCTATGATTGAATTGGCTCGAAGCTTCGGTATTGAAGCAAAAATAATAGGACGTGTAGAAAAAAGTGATCGTCCAAAAATCATCATTACAACTCCAACAGAAACAATAGATTATCTTTATTGAATCAATATTAGCACAAAATAATTTCACATAAAAAATATAGAAAATGAAAATTCAAAAAGATCATGTAGTCACCTTACATTATAAATTGACAGAAGACAATGCCCAAGGAGAACTCTTGGAGGAGACTTTCGGAAGTGAGCCATTAGCATTCATTTATGGTAGAGGCATGATGCTGCCAGCTTTTGAAGAAAACCTTGAAAACAGCTCACAAGGCGACCAATTTGCATTTGTGCTGAGTCCTGAAGATGCCTATGGTGAGTATGAGGATAATGCTGTTATCGACATTCCAATAGAGAGATTTGCTAACCAAGATGGCGAAATCGATAGGTCTGTTATCCTACCTGGAGCTCCTTTGACTTTCAATGATCACGAAGGAAGAGCTTATCATGGTGTAGTACAAGATGTAAAAATCGAAAACGTCACCGTTGACTTTAACCATCCAATGTCTGGTAGAACTTTGCATTTTGCAGGAGAAATTTTAGAAGTAAGACCAGCTACTGATTCAGAATTGGCACATGGTCACGTGCATCCAGGTGGCCACGACCACGATTGATCATTTAGTCAGTGGCTCTAAGGTCTTTCTGTCTATCAATGAAGCATTAAAGATGGCATTGTTCATCAGCTTTTGACCACTCAGCCAATATCCTCTGAAAAGCGGATCGGTATGAAAGCATATTATTTGACCATTGCCTAACTGATGGGCGGTAACATTAGCGCCACCTTTGATTTTTTTATCCATTCCCATCGGCAAATATCCAGAAGCAAGGCTCACATCGCTGTACTTTGCTGGTGTGGCATTTCTATTGGTGGTTGGTTCATAAAATTTATCATCATCTTGCATGACATACATTTTATCTTGGTCAATACCCCAAAATATAGGATGCGTAGTATCTACATCTATTGACAAAATACTGCCTCCAATTTGCTTAGCATCTGCTTCTCGATCAGCATACTCATAGACACTTGATATATTGCTTGGAGTTTCTACATTTCTTGCGACAAGGCTAATTAATTTCTTGTCCATTGCCCATTTTAAGGCGTTGCCAATACATATTAAGGTATTGCCTTGTGATACCCACTCTTTGATCCTTGAGACTTCATCTTCTCCCCAAGATTGGTAGCTTCCAGCTGGCATGATCAATGTATTGTATTTTTTAAGATCAACACTTCTCAACCTATTTATTTCCAACATGGTTGCAGGCAATGCTAAGTTAAGGTCAAAATGATGCCATACTTCACCAGCAGACTGTGGGCTGATACCATTGCCACAGATGAAAGCAACTCTTGGCATCGTGGATACTTTCACTGAGGGATGGCCTAATGTAACTGCTTGTGTACCAAAACCAGAATTGGATGCAAAAATGTGAAGTTTATGCTCTGTGGCTATTGATTTCATAAGTAGATTTATTGCCTGTGGGCTTAGTTTTTGGTGATAGACCGCCACTACTGCAGAACCCTTTTTATACAATGATTGTTGGCCATTGTCCAAATCTTTTTGAGAAATATTGACCCTAACACCTTTGCTTTGCAATAGATATACAGCCCGATGAAAATTATACTGATGACTTGGAATGATATAAGCATAAGTAGCATCAGTGGCATCATGCAACTCACCTTGGACTATAGGAAGTGTATCCAATGGCTTTTTCATTTGGCCAGGAATCGAGTTGATTGGCTCCACTGTCAAGCCATAAGCATAGCTCATCGTCCATCCTGATACATCGTAAAATGAGCTATCTCTAAAGGATTTCACTTCT
>JAXLUT010000026.1:0-34326 GCA_046329385.1 Saprospiraceae bacterium | reverse complement strand
ATTATCCATTGCTCTTTTTGTTCTTTGCTGTATCGCATACCTAAATATTTTCGGCAAAGGTAGCTTGATACTGGCCTGTTTTACAATATGCAGTTGGTCGGATGGTTACGCTACGGAATGGCTAATATTGGGCAAATAGGCGAGTAAGGCTTGAAAGCATTAAAAATTGCATTTTTCAACACTAATCTTTTTACAAAAACTCAGCAAGGACTTCTGGTACCACTATGTTTTTTTTGAAGGTGGTTGTGCAACAGCTACCGATGTTGTGCGTTCGTTTTTTATTTCTTTTTGTTCATTATATTTTCACTTTCAGCAGTCTTTCTCCAATCATCTTTTTCCCAAAAATCAATTAGTTCACGCCAAGCTTTCAGTGAACTATTTTTAAGCCACTTGTCAAATGAACGATAATAATCTATTTCCAAACCGCCAATATTTTGTATTCCTTCAAAAAGTCCAATTACTATTAATTCTTGAACATAATGTTCTCCATGAATGATAATTTCTTCTACATTTTCAAAAAACTGTTCAAATTTTTCAGTTTGTTCGAGTTTCTTTTTTTCTACTATGAAACGTGATATATCTGCTATGTCAATATAATCAAGTCTGTCTTTTGGGTCGTCATAATTTGAAACTACTTCTTTGTTATAGAACTCAGTTAATTCGTCCCAGCCAAGTATCAATTTTTCAAACACTTTTTCAATGTCAGATTTGAAATATTTTATCTCAGTTTTTTTCATTGTTTGGTTTCGTTAAAATGACGCACAACGTTGAGGCTATGTGATGGATGAAGCGATAGCGAATCTATCATCATAGCCGTTGTTGTGTGATGTAATTTTTATTAATTTTCATTCTTAAGAAAGCTTAATAATTCATTATTATGTGCTTGATCTGCCCAATATTCGAAATTTGCTTCTCGCATCTCAGAATCATATTTAAATTTCTCGTTATATAATTTAATAAACTCTTTGTTTCTTTTGTTTTGTATTAATTGTATAGCATATGATCTATTAGCTGATTTTTGCCATTCTTTTAATGTACCATATTTCTGATTTGGTTCGTGGTAATATATATAATCCGTTAGCATCTTTATGTAATCTGCAGAATTCTGTTTTTCTTTAATTTCATATTCTATTCCTAAATCTTTACAAATAGGTCTCCAATCCCAATTTTCGCCTGATGAAATATAATTCGATTTGTGCATAGTAATCGTTTGTCCGTGTTCAGGATCTGCACTAAAATGACTAAAAACAAAAGTTGAATAGGAATATCCATTTTTAGATTCATTGTGAATAATAATTTCGTCAATGCCAAAAATAAATTTAAGATCAGATTGTGAATTAACCTTAGGGAAGAAAATTTCTTCATCTTCTATAAATGTCTTATGCAATGGAAATATTATACTAATAAGAGCAATATAAATGCTCTCAATTATTGCTTCCTGATTTTCAAAAATATAATTTAAGGCATTTATTTGTTCTTGGGATGGATCAGGGTTAAAGTCTAATTCTTCAAATAATCGTATTTGTATATTTTCCTTAGCTTTTGGTTCTCTCGCATGACCTGCAAATGAGAAATGTTCGCCAATTAGTTTTAGTGATAAATTTAAAATCCAATTTCCTTCAAAAAAATGATACTTATCTAATATTTCCATCGTTTTCAATTTTTATATCATATAACAATTAGATTGCCGCAATCTTGCGGCAATCTCGGATATAAAAACGTGCCTTTTGTTGCCATAATTGTTTGATACACAAATGTAAATATACCCATTCATATATCCAAATTATCAAAAGGGGATTTTATTTATTTTTTTATTTTGTCTGTGATGTGACTATAAACAGCATCCAAACCCGTTTCTTTCTGCTCGATTTACCAGCGTAGCTCCTACCATCCTCCGTAGATACTCCCTACATCCTCCCTTGATCCTCCCATGATCCTCCCGAGATGCTACCTTCCATACACTATCGAATAACCACCTCATTCCGAGTGAGTTCCAACAGTAGTTCCACTTAGTCCCACAGTATTCCCACTTAGTCCCACTTGATCCCACTTTCACATAATAATTTTGATCGATTCATATTTTGTCATTATTCAACGGTTAAAAAGCTTATTGTTTTTATTATAACTCTCATCTTATGGATTACACCGTGGATATGCACGAATCATCAACTCCTCTTTTCTATTTCTTTGAGTGATTCCATCCTATTGCGAACAAGGAAGTCATCAATGGTTTCGAAATGTTCTAACACTCTTTTGTCTTTGAATTCAAATACCTTTTCGGCAATGCCTTGGAGAAAATCCCTATCGTGCGATACTAATATCAATGTCCCATCGAAGGCCAACAGTGCATCTTTGAGTACATCTTTTGATCGTAAGTCGAGGTGATTGGTAGGCTCGTCGAGGATGAGTAAGTTGACAGGCTCAAGCAGCAATTTTACCATAGCCAATCTCGTGCGCTCACCACCTGAAAGCATGGCTACTTTTTTATCTATGTCATCGCCAGAAAACATAAAACAACCCAAGATGTTTTTGAGTTGGGTACGGATGTCGCCTTCTGCCACTTCATCTACTGTTTGAAACACGGTCAGTGTAGGATCGAGCAATGCTGCTTGATTTTGGGCAAAATAGCCGACTTTCACATTGTGACCCAGATCGCACTGGCCATCAAAATCTATTTGTCCCATGATGGCCTTGATCATGGTTGACTTTCCTTCGCCATTTCTACCAACAAAAGCTACTTTTTGGCCTCGCTCTATGGTCATTGACGCATCTTTAAATACGATATGGTCATCATATTTTTTTGAGAGTTGCTGGACTATCACTGGATAGTCTCCTGATCTCGGAGCTGGAGGAAATTTGAGTTTGAGTGATGATGTGTCTATCTCATCTATCTCGATGATGGTCATTTTTTCCAACATTCTCTCAACAGAATTGACCTGATTGGCCTTTGAATAGGTACCTCTAAACCGCTCAATAAATTCCTTGCTTTCGGCAATGGTTTTTTGTTGCTCTTTATAGGCTTTTATTTGCGCAGCTCTGCGCTCTTCTCGCAATTGCAGATAATGGGTGTAGTTGGCTTTATAATCATAAATACGACCCATTGTCACTTCAATGGTTCTATTGGTGATATTGTCAATAAAAGCCTTATCGTGAGAGATGACCATCACCGCTTTGGCCTTATTGATCAAGAAATTTTCGAGCCAGATGACGGATTCTATATCTATGTGATTGGTAGGTTCGTCCAGTAAGATAAGATCTGGTTTTTTGAGCAAAATCTTGGCTAATTCTATCCTCATACGCCAGCCACCACTGAATTCGCTGGTCATTCTCTGGAAGTCTTCTCTTTTGAAACCTAAACCAAGCAATGTCTTTTCTACTTCTGCATCATAATTGATATCTTCGAGCGAATAAAATTTCTCACCCAATTCAGACGATTCTTCTATGAGCTTCATATAATCTTCTGATTCATAATCTGTTCTGGTTTCGAGTTCGCTGTTGAGAAAAGCCATCCTATCTCGCATCTCAAAAATTTGTTCATAAGCTTTGAGTGTTTCTTCAAATACAGTACAATGGTCATCAGTGAGTAAGTGCTGCGGTAAGTAGGCAATGACAGCTTCTTTTGGTGCTCTGACAAACCCACGCGTAGGCTTTTGCACGCCTGCAATGATCTTCATCATGGTAGATTTGCCAGCTCCGTTCTTACCCATCAAGGCGATCTTATCGTTTTCATTTATCACGAAAGAAACATCGTTAAACAGTGTTTTGCCACTAAACTCTACCGCTAAACCATCTACTGTAATCATGTGTGAAAAATTTTTGAAGCCGCAAAAGTATAAAAAAATGTCATCTTCATTTTTGTTAATGTCATTTTAAGCCATAATATCAGCAATTCATCTGCGTTATTAGTTGAAAATTGAATAAAATAATATGTATCAAACAATGAAGTTATTTTGGATTTGTCTAATTTTCTTTGGTGCTTCTGCGGCAGCTTTAGCTCAGGAAATCTCTGTTTATCCAGGCATTTGGGGATTGACATCCTTTAAAGGTGGTGAACGGATATCAAAAAAAATTGTGGCAAATGAATTAAAATCTGTACCAAGTGCATATATCAATTGGGAAAAGTCAAATGATCAGCACCTCGGTGCTATGGTGGCTTGTGGAGCTATGCTGGGTTTAGGTATCATTTCATTGCAAAATGCTTTTGAAATGAAAGATGAGAAAGTTTATGCTTATGGCACTATTGGTTTTGGAATATTGTCAATAGTATTAGAATTATCATCTATTTCAGCTAGAAAAAGCAATACTTAATTATAATAATCGTGTCGCAACAAAGGACAATCGAATCAAAGCGGTCATTAAGTCTTGAGCCGACGAACAATGGCATCGGATTTTTTATGAAATTTTAATCAAGCAATGCTCCAATTGTTAACAACTGTGCAAAAGTATCCACGACCGTGCCAAAAGTATCTAAGACCATGTTCAATTATAAAGACCATACTCAAATTACATACGACCTTAAATAATATTGACATCATTGCATTATCAAATTGTTACATCATTCATTCCTTAACATCCTCTAAAACGGGTCATACTTTGCTTGATCATTTCATCACAACATCATTTCATCATTACATCACATTATCACTAAATCTCACGGAGTAAACTTATATCCAACACCTCTGATAGAATGAAAAATATCTTGGTACCTTAGGATCAACTTCAAAATATTTTCTGAATGACAAGATAAAATTGTCAAGGTACGAGTGATGGAAAAATATCATACCTCACAGTTTGCAATATTTGATGGCGAGAGACGACTTCGTTTTGCCTGTCTATCAATAATTTAAGTAACATGACTTCTTTTTTTGTCAAGTGGAAATCGCCATCTTGACCTTTGGCATTGTAAGTTGCAAAGTTAATATAATTATCACCAAAATGGTATTCATCGATGTCTTTTGCCACTTCTTCAATGCTTCTTTTGAGCAATTTGTTGACTCTAAGTAATAGCTCTTCCAATTCAAACGGCTTGGTAAGGTAGTCATCGGCACCCAATTTAAGACCAGTGATTCGATCTGCAGATGTATCTTTGGCAGATACGATGATGATGCCCACCTTTGAGTTTTGCAGCCTGACTTGTTCGCGACAAGCCATTTACTTCGGCAACATGATGTCCAAGATCATCAAATCAAAGTGCTGGTTGGTTACCGATTTGCAGTGCTTTCTTGCTAATATTCGCTTTTATTATGACTTCATGATTCTAAATTTGAGATTCATTTTGATGACTTCATGTATTTCATCCTCGTTCTCATTACAAGTATTCTCATGAGATGTTTTGATTTTGATGAAAGGTAATGATATAATTGTTAAATTGGTAGCTAACAGGTACATTATCCTGAATGATAAATTTACCATGATGTGCTGCAACTATTTTGCTTACAATATACAAACCCAAGCCAGTACCTTTTGAATTTCTGGTCTCCTCATTGCCTATTCTATAAAATTGTTTTTTGACCAATGATTTTTCAATATCTGGAATGCCGATGCCTTGGTCACTGACTTTTAAAAGTACATTTTCTTGATTTAGTTCTAAGTTTACTCGTACTTTGGGTATGTCTTTACTGTACTTGATGCTATTTTCTAACAGATTGGTGATGATTGAATCAATCGCTTCTTTGTCGCCATCAAATAAAATTTCGCTATCATGGGCAATGAAAGAAATATCTGCCTTCGGATGTTGTAGCTTAGTACGATGTATGCTTTTACTCACCAATTCATTCATCGAGCAAGCCAAAAAATGATAATGGTAATCGTGTTCCAATTTGGTAGCCATCAAAATATTGTTAACTAGTTTTTCTAATCGACGACTCTCAGAGATGATGCTGGTGTGAAGCTCGGTCACTTTAGTTTCTGGCAATTTTCTTTTGAGCAATGTTTCGGCTTTGAGGTGTATAGATGCTATGGGCGATTTCAACTCATGGGTAACCGAAAGTAAAAAGTTCTTTTGCTGATCAGCACTTTTCAATTCTTTTTGATAAGCGCGTTGTATCATCCAAATTCCAAAAATAAGCGTCAGGCCAAATACCAGTCCTTCGCCTATGATCATATATTTATTTTTGGTAAACTCCTTATCTATTTGTTTTATATTTTCTGTAAGTTTTTGATAGTCATGCCTGTATCGTAATTCAGCTAAAGCCTTTTTTTGCTCATATAGTTTGTAATTATTTTTACTGAGAAGGATAGTCCACCAAATGAGTGCCAAGAGCATATAATACATGACACCATAAGATAAATATTTCATGGCTTTGT
Organism: Saprospiraceae bacterium; assembly: GCA_046329385.1. GTDB lineage: Bacteria > Bacteroidota > Bacteroidia > Chitinophagales > Saprospiraceae > OLB9. Next base: position 28,020 of record JAXLUT010000026.1, on the reverse strand, counting down.
TAAATTTTGGGAAATCATAAGTGGTAATTAGGTGCAAAAATAAGAGTTTGCCATACTTTTTCGGTCATTCGATCCTAAAATAACTAAATTTGGCACAATTATTTCAGTATCGTCATAGAAATATTGTTTAGTTGATGCAAAATCAGGTTTATTCCAGATATTTATATCAAGTTTTGATGGAATTTGGCAGGGTGAGTATTCCCAACCTAGGTACTTTTGCATTGGTACACCATGAAACTCATGTGAATCAAGGAAAAAATGTACTTCATCCTCCATTTACTACCATAGATTTCAGTTCGATTGGCGACAAAACATGTCAATTTCAAGATCAATTGCTAGAAATGGGCATGGAAGTTGACGATGCCACGTTATTGCAGAAGCTACTTATCGACGATGCAACTATGGCTAAAAATCAAAATTCTGCATTTCAATTACATGATTTTGGAAGTGTCAACGGTGATAGTTTTTACCCAGTAAATGAGCAATATTTCAATAAATATCAAGGACTTACAGATGTAACGGCTATCCCGATACCTGTCAAACCTGCTAAAATCAAGCACGACGATGACTATCTTTATGGTCTCAATGGCATGACAGTACCAACTGCTAAAAATCCTTCTTATACAAGATATTGGTGGCCCATCGCTATAGGTATTCTTACATCTTGTGTCATCATATATTGGTGCTTGAGTGATAGTAAAACAAATCAAAATCAATTAAATCAGCAGCAAATTGTGCCAGTAGTGGATACGATGATACCATCCAATAGTGAAGTTTTGGAAGATACCACTATGCAAACAGATAGCTTGGGCTATTCAGATCACACCACTATCGATATTGCCATTGACAACAAAAATGCGGCCATTACATCTCAACCTACAAGTTTGCATTCATCGCCTTGTGTGGTGATAGTTGGTGCCTTCAAAAATGATCAAAACGCCGACAAACTATTGAAGAAAATAGCATCCCATGGCTTTAAACCTTATACAGCACATCATAATGGATTGCAGCGTATAGGGATAGCTTATGATTGCGAAAGTATAGATCCAGATACATTCAAATCCAAGATTCAAAAGACATTCAATATGCAGGCTTGGCACCTGCATGACACTATTTAGTCAAAAGATCAACGCATTTTGGGTCTTCTCCTTTTGCCTCCAGGCATGACCATTTGGCCAGTTTTCATTCCCATGCTTTGTGCTACTTTCATTTGGCCTCGATTTTCCAATGCCAATTCAAACTGCTTAAATTGTTCTTTTAGTTGTGGTTCGGTTATTTTAAGCTTTTTAGCTTGGTAAAAATAGTTTTTTGCACCAGTCCAGTTATTTTTTTGGGCTTGGATGCCAGACATTTGCAAAAGTACCATGCCTTTTTCATTGTCAGAAGGAAGATTCAATTCCAAAGCCTTATTGAAATATACTTCTGCTGAGTTGTTATCTTTCTTTTGTGCTGCCAATGATCCTTTGAGTATATAATAAAAGGCACGATTGGTCACGTATAGCCATTGTGGAAAATAAGTAAGATTCAACCTTTTTTCTGCACCATCAAAATCCATTTTTTGCAATAGTTCAGTTGCAGATTGTACAGTACCTAAGAGGAAATAACTTGCCAAAAAGAGCAAACCAATCAAGATGAATATCCAAGTGTAGCCGATGCCCAATACGAAGGAAAGGATGATGCCTCCGACCAAACATACAGCAATTATTGCAAACTTAACGTAAATATTGATTGTAAACATTGTATCTTAAACTTGTGTTTTTGGTTATTGAAAGTGCGAAATTAATGCCTTTTTTGATTTTATTGTCAATATTAATTCAACAATTATGCTTATTTGTTTTTAAGCTTAGTTACTTTTTTGTGATATTGTAGATGTAAAATGTAAGAGTGAAATAGTATTAGAGTCAATCCATGGCGATCTCAATTTTAGGGGTACCACGATCGGTCAAAGTTTGCAATTTTCTGGCAATAAAGAAGCTGTGAGTCCTATGGAGTCAGTATTGATGGCAGCAGCTGCTTGTAGTTCAATTGATGTAGAGATGATCCTCAAAAAGATGCGACAAAATGTGAAAGCAGTACATGTCAAAGCTACTGGCACAAGAGCTGATGCTGTACCTGCTGTATTTACCAAGATACATCTTCATTATATGATTTCGGGCGATTTGAAAGAAGAAAAAGCTCAAAAAGCTATCAAAATGTCTATGGAGGAGTATTGTTCTGTTTCTATCATGCTGTCCAAATCTGTTGAAATCACATATTCAGTCGAGGTAAGACCAGACCAATGGGACGATCAAATGTAAACTTAATCAAGAAGCAAGCAAAATAAATGAATTTTGAAACAATTGCCATCCGGTATCAAACCGAGCGAAGTCAACATCACGAACACGCTACTCCCATTTTTGCCACATCGAGCTTTGTCTTTGATAACGCAGACCACATGAGGGCTTTATTTGATGGTGAGGCTCCTGGCAATATTTATTCAAGGTTTACCAATCCTAGTGTTGCCGAATTTGAAGCCAAAATGGCCATATTGGAAGGTGGCGAGGCCTGTATTGCTACCTCGACTGGAATGGCTGCCATCTTCGCCACATTTGCATCATTGTTGGCACAAGGTGATCACATTTTGATGTCACGAGCAGTATTTGGATCCACTTTCAAGATTAATAGTGACTATTTGTCCAAATGGGGCATTACTTATGACTATGTTGATCCATTAGATTTAGGAGCTTGGCAGCATTTGGTCAAAGCCAATACTAAATTGTTTTATTTAGAAACTCCTTCCAACCCAGGCTTAGATATTATTGATTTAGAAGCAACAGCTGCCTTTTGTAAGTCAAACAATATCTTGATGGTGGTGGACAATTGTTTCGCTACTCCATATCTACAGCAACCGCTCAAATGGGGAGCCGATATTTCCATACACTCTGCTACCAAATACATAGATGGGCAAGGAAGAGTCATGGGTGGCGCCATCATTGCCAGTCAAGCCATCATTGATGTGATTTATCCATTTATGAAAAACGCTGGACCATCACTCTCTCCTTTTAACGCTTGGGTTTTATCAAAAAGTTTGGAGACTTTGGCAGTACGTATGGATAGACATTGTAGCAATGCTCTGCATCTTGCCAATTGGCTGCAGAATCATCCCAAAGTCAATGTTGTCAAATATCCATTCTTGCCATCAAATGCAGGATTTGCAATAGCACAAAAACAAATGAAAGCTGGAGGCGGCATGATTAGTTTTGAATTGGAAGGTGGTTTGCAAGCAGGTAAAAGCCTTATTGATAATAGGAAAATGATGTCTCTTTCTGCCAATTTGGGAGATACTCGCACCATCATTACACATCCAGCTACATCGACCCACTCCAAACTGACACCCGATGAGAGACAAAAGGCTGGTATATCTGATGGATTGATCAGATTGTCTGTCGGTTTAGAACACATAGATGATATATTAGCTGATTTTATATTTTAGAAGAAAGGCATGAGGAATATTGCTCCCACATTTTCGCCAGATGCAAGAAGTTTAATTTTGCTTTGGGCTTTTGCCGAGTCCGGTATCGGAGGTATGCTTCATGCTTTCCGACTGCCTTTCACTGGGATTTTTGTTGGTGGTTTGGCTATCATCTGTATTGGACTATTAGGATATTACCAAGAGAAAGGTTCACGACAGATATTAGAAGCATTAGGTATCGTATTATTAGTAAAATTGACCATCAGTCCGCATTCTCCATGGCAAGCATATTTTGCTGTGGTTTTTCAAGGCTACCTTGGATATTTGATTTTTACCTCCAAACATCATTTTAAAGCCAAGGTGTTGATATTTTCGGTCTTGTGTATGTTTGAGTCGGCTTTTCAAAAGGTCATCATTGCCAGTCTTATTTTAGGCAATAATTTTTTAAAAAGTGTGGATCAAGCAGCCGTCGCTATCGCCAATTCATTAGGACTTTCTGCCAATGTATCTGCAGTTTGGTTGATCTTTGTGTGCTATGTCTTGATACACATTGTATTAGGTATGTACTTAGGACTTTGGATTCCAAAAATACCCAAACAGTTGACAGATTTGAGTGAGAATATGCCAAATTTTGAATCATCTTCAAGCAAATATCAAAAAGTAGCTGGATCGTATAGAAAGGTGTTTGTCTTGGGCATGATGGTATTTGCATTAGTATTAGTTGGGCTCAAATATTGGCTACCACACTTACATACAATTGACTTGATCTTTATCTTTCTTAGAACATTGGCAGTGAGTTTGCTTTTGATTTTTGTAGTAGGGCCTTTAATAAAAAAGCTGATTGCAGCTCAAAGTACCGATGCCCAGGTGGACAAAAGACTTTTGCAAGATGTAATGTCAGATATTCCAGCATTTTCGCAACAAGCCTTTGATTGGTTAAATTATGTGCGCAATAATATGACAGGTTTTCAGAGGATAAAAACTTTTATTTTGGGACTTTTGGTGATTTCGGCGAAGTTTAAAGTGTGATGTTTGTTGGATAATAAATGATGATGGTGGAATTTTTGGTGTATTCGGCTCCAATCCGTACTGGGAAAACTACTTTTTTGATGAAAACATTTGCAAATAGGGGCGATGTAAGTGGGTTTTTGACTCCAGATTTTAATGGAATACGGATGATTTACAATTTACAAAATGGTCAAAGGATAGATTTTGAAGTAAGAGATGATAAGAAAATGGTCGATGATCAAATTATTGGCAAGTTTAGATTTTGCCAAAAAGGATTTGATTGCTGTGCATCATTGATGAACGATTTTATTGAACAACCCAATTCTATATTCATTATAGATGAAGTAGGAAAATTGGAGATCAATGACAAAGGCTTTGAACCCAAATTGACAAATTGGCTAAGAGATGTGCAAAAACTATCAATCAATTGTAAAATAATTTTAATAGTCAGAGACAGTTTAATGAGTGAATTTGAGTTCAAATATCATTTTTTGAATTTTAAGATGATTTCCCAAACAGAATTGTTATGCATTTGAGTTTAAAGTAGAATGCAATCTAAGAAAAACATACAAAATTCTATATCAATGAGTTATAACATCATCATGTTCTTTTTAATAGAATATCGCCCGATTAATGCGGTTTTAATGTAAAGAAATTTACATATTTTTACAATTGTTGAAAATATATAACACATTATTTACATTTAGTCCAAATTATAATATATTTGCAATATAATGACATTTATTTTTGATATTGTGTTACTTTTTTTATGCAATGCGTCTCATTGAGTGTCAAGCAAACAAATTGTTTAATTTATAATGATTTATGATGAACGAATCCAACAGAAGTTTTGATGATGATTATTTGAATTGTTCAGCTTACCTAAGTAGCAAAACAGATGAAAATGGGTTTAATAGGTTTGAATCAGAAGGCAAATTTTATTTTGCTTTCATAGATCATCAAATTGTAATCTTGCGTAGCGAAGGTTATACCAACGAGGCAGGTAGAGAAAACGGTATAGCATCAGTCATAAAAAATATGGCGGATGAGACACGTTATGCTACTAAACAACTCGATAATGGTCGTTGGGTACTCATACTTAAAGCTGGCAATCATCAAGAAATTGCGAGATCTTGCGAAGAGGACACCGAAGATGATGTCAAGTCATATCTACCATCACAGCGAGCATTGATGGCAGCAGAATTTTTAAGATTGGCTTCGGTGGAGGCTGGTACTGTACCACAAGCAGGTATTGCCTTTGGTGACAGTGAAGCTGATGATTATATGATTTGTCGTGAATACCAAGAAAAATACAATGCGACATCAGTTGATGATAATGGATTTATCAAATTTCAACATGAGAATACTGGAAAATACTACTTCGCTTGGGTAACTGAGACAGGCGAGATCATATTGCGCAGTGAAGGTTATCCGACTATAGGAGCTAGAGACAATGGGTTGGAATCTGTCAAGAAAAATAGAGGAATCGAAGAGAGATATAAAATCCTTGAAAGCCATGGTGCATATTTTCTCATTTTAAAAGCTGGCAATCATCAAGAAATAGGCCGCTCATGTTTATTCAATTCAGAAGCTGAAGCCAAGGCGTTTTTACCTTCAGAGCGAGCTAAAGCAGCTGCTGCACTCCAATTGGCAACCTTGCAAACGGCAAAAACCAATGAAGCAGATGATTACATGATTTGTCGCGAATATGAAGAGAAGTATAGTGAAAATAATATTGATGAAAATGGCTTTGTAAAATTTCAACACGAAAATACAGGAAAGTATTATTTTGCTTGGTATAATGAAGATGGAGAAGTCATACTCAGAAGTGAGGGCTATCCAACCATTGGTGCAAGAGACAATGGCTTGGCGTCTGTGCTAAAAAATAGAGATATTCGCGAAAGATACAAAGTAGAAGAAAGCCATGGAGCTTATTTCTTAGTACTCAAAGCTGGCAATCATCAAGAAATAGGTAGGTCTTGTCCACAGGATTCTGAAACTGCGCTTTGGGCACTATTAGACAAGAAAAGAGAAGTAGCCACTACAGCAGCACCATTGGTAGCTGCAGCAGCAGCTGCCATCATATCAGACACCAAATCTACTGAAGGACCAGTGGTCAAAAAAGAGGTAGAGAAGGCACCAGAGGTTGTCGCTGCGCCTATTGCATCTGCACCCAAAGCAGCGCCAGTTGTACCTCCTACGCCAGTCATTTCACCGTCAACGGTTATTCCACCAGCGACGGCAGCTGCATCAGGTGGATCAGGATTCAATTGGTGGTGGCTATTGCCATTATTGCTGATACCATTGTTTTTTATGTGGAAATCATGTGGTAATAATAAACAAACAGAGGTCTCTGTGGCTATACCACCTGTAGAAACTACGCCAACACCAGCTGTCAGTGATACACTAAAGGTGACAGAGCAAACAGCAGTGGTCGAAGAGGGCAAGGTAGTAGAAAAGACACCTCCAAGTTGTGATCTCAACTGGATTTTGTTTGATTTTGATCAATACATTATAAAGCCTGCGGCCAATGAAGAGTTGCAAGCCATGGCTAAAATATTGGCTGAAAATCCAGAATACAAAGGGGTACTCAAGGCATACACAGATGCGCGAGGTGATGATGATTACAATCAAAGACTATCTGAAAATCGTGCCAAGGGAGCCAAAGATGTGTTAGTGAGTGCAGGTATAGATGGTAGCAGGATATCAGCTGGTGCATTCAGCGAAGGTGATCCAATAGCCAAAAATACCACAGACGACAGCGGCCGAAGATTTAATAGAAGGGTAGAGCTGTATATTCAAGATGCAAATGGTGTCAATATTTGCAAATCAATACCACCGTCTGTACCTTCCAATCTTCAAGGAAATTAATTCTATTTCGATATTTTATAAACTTTTTAAACAAAAAATCAATGAGCAAATTTGATGAAAAAGTGGCAATGTATGTTGCAAACGCGAAAGAGTTGGGATTGAAAATTCCCACAGATCTACTTACCAAAGTAGCTAAGGGTCTTGGCCCATCTATTTACTTGGCTGATGCATCTTTAGTTTCAGGTTCTGATGCTGAAGAAAAAGCTAGAGTAAAAGCTAATTTCTTAATCAAAAAATTGGGATTGGCTGACTCAGCAGATTTGGACAAAGCAATCGATGAAGCTACTGCTGCAATGGGTTCGTCCAATAGAAACAAGCATAGAGCTATAGTTTATTCACTTTTGGTAATGAAATTTAAGAAAGAATCAGTGTATGCTTAAGTAACACTGCTGGCGTAAATTGACAAAATCAAAATGAGGCATTCTTCTAGTAAGGATGCCTTTTTTTGTTCATGGGCTCAAATCTAATGGACTATGATTATTTCATCAGGCTAAAAATGAAAGAGGAAAATAAAAAGTGTATTTTTGCAGTTATATTTGTAATCATCATCCTTTGAATTTATGGTTTATCCAATGATCCAATGGCACAAATGTGTTCAGATCAATATTTTTGCCTTGCTTCTTACTCTTGTTTGTAGTGAAGTCAATGCGCAAGACCCGCATTTTTCGCAATTTTATGCATCACCATTGACCCTCAATCCTGCCACAGCTGGTACCTATTCTGGTACATTTCGTATTTCTACCATATACAGAGATCAATGGCTTTCGGCAGTAGGTGACCCATTACGTACGTTTGCCATCAGTGGTGATGTCAAATTTGAACTCAATTACAATAGAAAGAAAAGTTTGTCTGATATTGTAGCCTTAGGTATCACATTTTTTGGTGATAGGGTTTCAACCTTTGATTATAACACCAACCAAATAGTGCTGACTGCTGCCTATCACAAATCATTGGATTATAGAACCAAACAGTATATCGGCATCGGCATACAAGGTGGGATATTGCAAAAATCTGTCAATTACGAAAACTTAACCTTTCAAGATCAATTTAATGCTGTAGATGGATATACAAATCCTACTTTTGAAAACTTGCCAGTAAAACAATAGGGCATATACCGATTTAAGCCTAGATTGTATTATAGCATTACACCAAGCAAAGCTTTTAATTTCCATGCGGGATTGGGATATTTTCACTTTAACAAACCCAATATTTCTTATTATAACTCACCAGATTTAGTCGATATCAATCTGATCAAAACAGATACACTTTTTGGCAAATGGAGCGTACATACTGGTGCTTCGATCAAAACATCTGAAAGGGCCTATATCCAGCCTCGAGTGAATGCATTGATCCAAGACCAACATGCTGAATTAAATCTGGGGGCTACCTTCCGTTATAAAGTTTCTAAAACCAAAGGACAATACTTCTTGATGGGGCCATATTTCAGAGGTGTTAAGAACTATAATAATTTTGGCTTAGAATCATTTATAGCAATGGCAGGCTTCGAAATGAACAATTTCATCGTAGGCCTAAGTTATGATCAAAATATTGGCAGTGTTGTCAAAGACAGAAGGTCGCTTTCATCATTGGAAGTCTCGATCATCTACATTGGCGAACACCATAATGATGATCACTTTTGCCCACAATGGTAGTAATGCTAAACTTTCAAGTTAGCATCGAACAACATTTATAAATTTTATTTAACTGACACCTGACCCCAAAACGAATGATGGTTGGTTCAGTCTATTACATATAATTGAACACTAGATATATTAAGGCAATGACGATAACGGTCACTATGATGGCTACTTTGAAAAATTGTTTTTCTCCCTTAATATCCTCTGCATTCTGAATGTCTCTTTTTGGAGAATGTTTGACTTTATATTTTGACATGGTGATGATATATTTTGGAGACACTAAGGTATTGGATTTGCCAATATCCACCAAATAAAATCAGAAAAAAGTGACCAAAATTTTATTTTATAGTGTAATACATCTTTTCATTTTGGTGTGAAATAGCAGCATTCAGGATTAATTTTTATAATTTTGACCCATGAAACCGAAAGTGTTTTTTAGTTGGATAGAAGGCAGATCATATCAAGAAGTATGGGATATTCAAACTTCTATACACAAAAAATTAATTGAAAATAAATTGTCCAATGCTAAAGTTCAACATTTTACTGAATCAAAAACACAGGAACATCAATTGCTGTTTTGTGAGCATTATCCAGTTTTTACCTTGGGCAAGAGCGGCAGTTTAAATCATTTGCTGCTCAGTCAAGATGAATTGGAATCTGGGAAGATTGAATTTTTCAAAATCAACAGAGGAGGAGATATAACATATCATGGGCCAGGCCAGATCACAGGATATCCTATATTTGATTTGGATGAGTTTTTTACGGATGTGCACAAGTATGTTTCTTTTTTGGAAGAATCGATCATCCTTCTCATGGCGGAATATGGTTTGAAAGGTATCCGCATTCCCAAATTTACAGGCGTTTGGATAGCTCCAGATGACACAAGTTTGAAATTCAGGAAAATTTGTGCCATTGGAGTCCACATGTCGAGATGGGTGAGCATGCATGGTTTTGCATTCAATGTCAATACGGATATGAATTACTTTGATAAAATCATACCTTGTGGTATAGAAGATCAAGATAAAACCGTGACATCTTTGGCAAAAGAACTGGGAAGGCCATTGGATATTAAAGTGGTAGGAATGAGATTGGCCGAAATATTGGCTGATGTAAATAATTTTGAATTGATAAATAAGTAAAAGCAAATGGAAGAGCAAGTTTTGGAAGGTAAGTTGGTAGCAGTATCAAAGACTGTGATGACAGAAATGATCATGCCCAATGATACCAATCCGATGGGCAATCTGATGGGTGGCTATCTCATGAAGTGGATGGATATAGCCTGTGCTGTGTGTGCTGCAAGGCACTGTGAATCATTGGTAGCAACTGCATCAGTAGATCATATCTCATTTCATGAACCAATACACTTGGGAGATGTCATCACACTTACCGCTCAAGTGACTCGGGCATTTAATACTTCTGTAGAGATATTTGTAGAAGTTTCAGCTTCTGAAATTACAGGAAGTAATCCTCGGCAGTCCAACCATGCATATTTTACTTTTGTGGCTTTGGATAGAGCTACTGGCAAACCCACCAAAGTGCCTCCAATCATCCCGATCACCAGCGAGGAGAAGAAACAATATGAAGTATCAGCAAGACGTAGAGAACTAAGATTGATTTTAGCTGGAAAGCTGAAACCAGAAAATGCGATAGAATTGATCAATTTTTTTGCAGAGTTTAAGTAGGGTAGATTGCTTGACTTCTTAAACTAATTTTACCAACATTTTGGGGCTTTGCAACAGTTTTTATCGGTAGCCAAAACTGGTGTCAATGCGCTTGTTATGGCTTCTTGATACTTTCTTTTAAACCTATTTTTTCGAAAAAATTATTAGTTTCAGCATTTGACTCACTTTGTCTACTTTTTCTTGGCAAGTAACTATATCTCTATATTTGAATAAATTATCATCTATAGTAATAATTGGTTTTCTTTTTGTATCTAATTTGCTGATTTCTAATACTTTAATCATTCCTGTTTTATTGATACCATAAATGCTTTATAAGACTTATTCTTTTTAAAACATTCCCCATGGTCTTCATTATACCCAAATACTGAAATCGGCTTCCATTAGATCATAATATTTGGACATACCTATTCTGTATAGCCTTGCTCGCACTGGAGTGGTTCCTGTTGCGTAAACATAAACCCTAGGGTATTCGTTAAAAAAAAAGTGATAAACCAGATATAACCGTTGCAAAAATTTTATCTCGATCGCCATTATCAGAAATTGAATAATAGTCTAAATATCCTGAATTTTGATCAAAATCTGCTAAGTTTAAGCTAAATAAACACAATTTCAAAGGATTTATTTGCCTTTGAAAATGTAATAGCGAAATCTTTATTGGTAGAAAAAGATCACATGTCAAAAGTACTCAATCAGCATGGCATCATGACAATATCAACTACGCCAAATAGACTCACTATTGATACTGTTAATAATTATTTGGAATTAAAAGCCAAAAGGTTGAAGTAGTCACAATTTCTCTAAACGTACTTCATTTACTCAAGTTTTACCATGTTTTACCAAGATATTTTTAACATCTTCTTCTGAAAATTGTGTGATATTTGCTAAAAGAGAGATTGAAATTCCATTATCATAACCATTGAGAATAACTTCAGTTATACCTTCGATCTTGCCTTCAATTTTTCCTTCGATTTTTCCTTCGATTTTTCCTTCAATTTTTCCTTCGATTTTGCCTTCGATTTTGCCTTCGATCTTTCCTTTTAGCATTCCTTTTTCTTCTGCATCTGCAATCAATGTTTTTTCTGTCCTAATGCTGTCCCAATATTTATCGTATGCTTCGAGTTCCATTTTAGTAAAACCGCTTTCTTTGGTGAGCTCAAGTGCCGCAGCTACTTCAGGCACAGATTGCAAATCTCTTAATAAATCGTCATCCAACATTTCTTGACCATTTTGTATCTCAGACATGAAACGCATCCAAATGACAGTTAGTTTCTTTTGAGACATATTTTGTGGTCTAAACTTTGGAATTTCTATAAAAATCAACTGTAAACCATCAATTGTCTTCTCTGGAAATTCTGTATGTACTAATCTGTAGTGATGGTAATAGTTGCTTGTGTTTTTTTCAAAAACTTCATTGACCAATGACAAAGCAAAGACTGGTTTGAGACCTTTATATTCAATACTTTTGTCGAGCTGTCTTTCATATACTTTGGATGCATTAAAGAGCACTCTGCTTTTGAAACTATCTGTCCAGAGCATTTGCATCTCAACAATAAAGTTTCTTCCAAAATTGTCAATGCATCTGACATCAACGATGGAGTTTTTGATGAGCGGAATTTCGGGTACAAGTTCAGCAGGTAGGTATTCAATTTTTTTCACCAGTTGACCTTCTTCAAGTGGCAAGAGTGCATTCAGAAAACTGATCAAAATATATTCATTTTTACCAAATACTTTTTTGAAAACTAAGTCATTTTTTGGATCTAAGTACCGCATTGTGTTAATAAGTTTTAAACCATTTGCCAAAGATAATAAAAAGTTTATTGTAGATGAAAATTCCAAATTAATTTTTAAAAATTTTGCTTATGTCTATTTAAAATTTATCATTTTGAGAAAAAAATATTATCTTTGTTTGTCATTTATGGTACATAAAATATTAAGCATTTTTATTGGTATGATACTATCTTTCGGGCTGAGCGCAAGAGATAGCCTGACGGTATATTTGTTTCTATTGGATGAATGCAGAATTTGCCAAGAAATGGCTCCAGAATTGAATAGGATTTATCAAGATTGCCAAGGTAAACAAATAGGTTTTTTAGGCGTTTTTCCCAATTTTTCTTCTAAAAAGAAGGAAATCGAAAAATTCAAAAGTAAGTATGAGATTAAGTTTGAAACAAAGACGGACTATTTCAAAAAAATGACCAATCGATTTAATGCTACTGTATTGCCTGAAGTCATTCTTTATAATGAAACGAAGAAAACCGTTGTCTATCGAGGCATGATCAATGATCTATTTTATGCTCCATCAAAGAGAAGACATCATGTGAATCATCATTACTTGAGAGACGCCATAGATGCTTCATTATTAGGTAGAAAACCAAATATAAGTGAATCTATTCCCATAGGTTGCTTTATTAACTTTAACGACTCTATTATTCAAAATTAAGATATGTATAGGTATTTATTTTTAATGGTAATGTTGCCTTTTTTACGAATTGATTTGAACAGCCAGCCTTCATTTAGTAATGATGTGGCGCCTATTATTTACAATCATTGTACAACATGTCATCGAGCTGGTGAAATAGGACCTATGAGTTTGACATCTTATGATGAGGTAAAAAACTGGTCTGGTACTATTAGATATGTGACATCCAATAAGATCATGCCTCCGTGGAAGGCAGATCCGAATTTTAGTAGGTTTTTGGATGAAAACTATTTAAGTGATAGCCAAATCAAGACTATTGCCGATTGGGTAGATGCAGGAAGCCCATTAGGTAATCCAAACGATACACCTTTATTGCCTGAATTTCCAGAAAACTCTCTCTTAGGTACACCAGACCTTGTTTTGACTTTCGATAAATCATATTTGCACAAAGGCACAGGCACTGACGAATATCGCTATTTTGTGCTGCCTACAGGTTTGACAGAGGATAGACAAGTCAAAGCCATAGAATTGAGACCTGGCAATACAAAAATAGTTCATCATGCTTTATTTTTTTCAGATATATCTGGGAAGGCCAAAGCTTACGATGACAAGACTATAGATTATGGATTTTCAGCCGATGAAAATGCTGATTTTGATGTGTTTGAAGTGATCAATCGAGATCAGTATCCTGGATATGTACCTGGACAAAAGCCCAGAAATTTTCCTGATGGTTTAGCTCAAGTGATGAAAGCAAACAGCGACTTAGTGATTCAGATGCATTATGCGCCATGGAGTGTGGACGAAAGAGACTCATCAACTGTCAATATATTTTTTGCAGACGAAAATGAAAAAATTGAGCGCAATGTCAAAGATTATATCATGCTACCTTTCAATCTAACAGGTGGAGCGAATAGCTTTTATATTCAAGCCAACCAAGTCAAGAAGTTTGAAGGTGTTTATACTGTGCCATTTGATGTAAGTTTGGTTGGTATTTTTCCTCACATGCACTATCTAGGTAAAAATTGGGAAGTATATGTTGAAAACCCAGATGGTACTAAAACCAATTTGATACGTATCAATGATTGGGATTTCAATTGGCAAGGTGGCTATTACTTTGATAAATATAAAATAGCTAAGAAAGGCAGTAAAATAAGGGCTTTTGCCACCTATGACAATACGACCAACAATCCAGCCAATCCAAATAATCCACCAAAATTTGCGACTTGGGGCGAAGGCTCAAAAGATGAAATGTATTATCTGCCTATCCTATATGTTCCCTACAAAAATGGTGATGAAAATGTTGTTTTCGACGAAACGAGTTCAGTTTCATTAGAAGATAGTCAAATGTCAATTCAAGCAAAATTGTACCCTAACCCAGTGACAGCGGCAACCAATTTGCCAGTTCATATCCAATTTGAAATGAATCAGGGACTTGCCGCTTCCATTGATATTTATGACGTGAATGGAAACAGAGTAAGACAGTTAGTTAATAATGAATATTTTGGCAAGGGCAACCATATTGTACATTTAGAAGCTCGAAATTTGCCAAATGGAACATACTTAGTGAAGTTGTCCACACCTCATGATTCTATTTCTTTGCCTTTGGTCATTAGTGAAGGTAAGTAATAAGGAATAATTATATTTTTTTGGTACTTAAATTATCATCTTAATACTGAAAAAGTGTATCTTTGCTGGACGAAATTAAGTTTTGAATTTACAATAAAATTGTAGCGGAATAAACCAGTTTTAATTTGTTCAATGCAAAATTCAGAATATAATTTCTATAATTTACATAATGTATTCTTAACACTAAGTTTTAAATTTTTTAAATCAATTCATCATGACAAAAATAAAAATAGCCATCAATGGTTTCGGTAGAATCGGAAAATTGGTGTTTAGACAGATTTACAATATGGATGGCATCGATGTAGTGGCCATCAATGACTTGACTAGTCCTAAAGTACTGGCACATCTTTTGAAATATGATACAGCACAAGGCAGATTTAACGAAGATGTAAAGGCTGGTGAAGATAGCATTTTTGTCAATGGAGAAGAAATAAAAGTGTATGCTCAAAAAGATCCATCTTTGATACCTTGGGCTGCTCATGACGTTGATGTTGTGTTGGAATGTACTGGTTTTTTTGCTGATAAAACAAAAGCAGAAGCGCACATCGCTGCTGGTGCAAAAAAAGTTGTTATCTCAGCTCCTGCCACTGGAGATCTCAAAACAGTAGTTTATAATGTCAACCACGATATTTTGGATGGATCAGAAACCGTCATCAGTTGCGCAAGTTGTACTACCAATTGTTTGGCACCAATGGCACAAGTATTGGATAAGGAGTATGGCATCGTGACTGGATTGATGACGACAATTCATGCTTATACAAATGACCAAAACACACAAGATTCACCACACGCCAAGGGTGACTTGCGAAGAGCCAGAGCAGCTGCTCAAAATATTGTGCCAAATAGCACTGGTGCAGCAAAAGCCATCGGTTTAGTGCTTCCAAGTTTGAAAGGAAAATTGGATGGCGGCGCACAAAGAGTACCTACATTGACGGGATCTTTGACTGAATTGGTTACTGTTTTGAATAAAAAGGTAACTGCTGATGAAGTCAATGCAGCCATGAAAGCCGCAGCTAATGAAAGCTTCGGTTATGAAGTGGACGAGATCGTGAGCAGCGATATTATCGGCACTACTTATGGCAGTATTTTTGATGCAACACAGACTAAAGTCATTGCAAATGGAGATACTCAATTGGTGAAAACTGTTAGTTGGTATGACAATGAGATGAGCTATGTCTCTCAGTTGGTGCGTACTTTAAAATATTTTGCAAAATTGATCAAATAATAATATCCAAAGGGCAATCAAAAACGGTTGCCCTTTTTTTATTCATATTATTAAAAAATGTTCCATGTTAGACTTCAAAAATACGAACTTCAAAGATAAAAAAGTGGTCATGCGTGTTGACTTTAACGTGCCACTCAATGCTGAGTATCAAGTGACCGATGATACTAGGATTGCTGGTGCTGCTCCGACTATTCAAAAGATATTGAATGATGGTGGCTCTGTGGTATTGATGAGTCATTTAGGAAGACCTAAAGGTGGTCCAGAAAACAAGTATTCACTTAGGCATATTTTACCTGTCCTTCAAAGTTATTTCCCTGGAGTGATCATAAAGTTTGCAGATGACTGTGTTTCAACTGATGCATTTGAGCAATCTGCTGCCTTAAAACCTGGTGAGTTGCTACTCTTAGAAAATCTTAGGTTTTATCCTGAAGAAGAGAAAGGTAATCTTGAATTTGCTCAAAAGCTGGCACAACATGGTGATATTTATATCAACGATGCCTTCGGTACGGCTCATCGTGAACATGCTTCTACAGCTACCATGGCTAGATTTTTTGATAGTGAACATAAAGGATTTGGGTATTTAATGGCTGGTGAAGTAGAAAATGCTACAAAATTGCTTCATGGTGCAGAGAATCCTGTCACTGCCATCATTGGTGGAGCTAAAGTGTCTGACAAGATTCAGCTACTTGAAAAACTAATAGATAGCATGGATAATATCCTGATCGGTGGTGGAATGGCTTACACATTTTTATCAGCTTTGGGTGGCAAAATCGGAAATTCATTAGTCGAGCCAGATTACAAAGACTTGGCTCTTAAGATATTAGATAAGGCAAAAACTAAAAATGTAAATATCTACTTGCCATCTGACAATATAGCAGCAGATAAATTTGCAGCTGATGCTGATAGCATGGAGGTAGATAGCAATAATATACCTGACGGCTGGATGGGTTTGGACATAGGCCCAAAGACCATTGAGCAATTTTCAACTATTATAATATCATCAAAAACGATACTTTGGAATGGCCCTATGGGAGTATTTGAGTTTGACAAATTTTCTACTGGTACATTTGCAATTGCCAAAGCCTTGGCTGAAGCCACAGCATCTGGCGCATTTTCTTTGATAGGTGGCGGCGATTCTGCTTCTGCTATCAATAAGTCTGGCCTCGAAGATCAAGTGAGTTTTGTCTCTACTGGTGGAGGAGCCATGTTAGAATTCTTGGAAGGTAAAGAGTTGACAGGTATCAAAGCAATAATGGAGTCGTAGTAAGATCATCTAAATGCTATGATGATTATTCTTTGTTGATCTTTGTAGCAGGATTTTCTAAATTTAAAATACCCAGCATTCTTTCAAATTCTGAATGCCATTGTGCTTTTATTTTTATTTTTTTGTGACTTGTTGGATGTGCAAATTCAATACTATCTGCATGAAGCATCATTGTATTCATATCGAAATGCTCTAAGAAAAATCGGTTTTGTTTATTACATCCATGAGGTCTATCACCGATGATGGGATGAAATATATGTGAAAGATGCCTCCTGATTTGATGCATCCTGCCAGTTTTTGGCCTGACCAATACAAGCGAATATCTTGATGTAGGAAATCTACCAGATGAAATATTGATTTCGCCGTATGATAGAGTAGAGTAGTGAGTGATTGCTTCTTGTATTTTTCCATTTTCGTGCAATAGTGGATAGTCAATGATACCTGATGGGTCTGTATAGCCACGTACTATGGCTAAGTATGTTTTATCTACTTGTTGATTTCTAAACATTTCATTCATTAGCGATTGAATGATTTGAGATTTTGCCAATAGTAATACACCAGATGTCTTTCGATCCAATCTATGGACAGGATATACTCTGCATCCGATCATGTCTCTTACTACTTGTAGTGCAAATGCTGTGGCATATACATCCAACTCGGTCCTATGTACAAATAGTCCATGAGGTTTGTTGACAGCAATCAGATCGTCATCTTCAAATATTATCTCTAACTCCATATTGATTGAAATAAAAAAGCGATTCCTGGAGGTTGGGCCAAGAATCGCTGGTTGGTAAACTGAGTAACTGAATTCGGTTCTATTTAATTCATCCTCAGATCTTCGACATGTACACCTTTCAAACTCTTTGTATTTAAGGAGAAAAAAGATGCGTCATATTTTTTATTACTTAATAATTCACTTACTTTTATAGTGAATCTCGAACCATCTTTTGAAAATACACGTAAAGATAATAATTTATTTGCTTTTTTGTCAATAGTCAAGCGTAATTTTGCAAATTCTGACTTTTTGCTTACTGGTTTAAATTCGATATCTGTATAAATTGACTTACCTATTTTGCGCTCTTCCAGTATTGAATATACATATTCTCCTTTGTTGTAAATTTCCATCAATTGTTTTGGAGATAAAAATGCTGATCCAGCATCATCACTTGCATCATTGATTTGAACTTCATTGTTGGATTTTAGATAGACCCAACTAGTCTTCCCGTCAGTGGAATATTTCTTGCTCTTTCAATTTTACTTGATACTTTGTACCATCCTGTATGTATGTACCATTTTGAATATCAACGGCTTGATTTGGTATTTCTGTTTCCAATTCAAATTTAATCTCAATGGTTTTGTAGCTATCTATCTGCTTTTTTAGATTGTCTAAGATGATTTTGGCTTTAGGGTCATTTTCTTTGCCTGCCAAATTGGCTTTTTGACCAAATAGGTTGAAACTAAAGCAAACTAAAGCAATTAAGAACACCAAGACTCTCATATCTTTGATTTTATTGATATATAGCATGACAATTTTTAACGTGGTTTTGTTACATTTTATTAGTCAACATTTTGTTAAACTATGACCATCGAAGTGAAAGGAAAATGAGAAAAATGCGTTTATTTATATCTCAAACTTGATATTGACTTTAAAGCGTTTGTCTAAAATACCCAATTCTCGTGCAGCACTGCTATTGAGTATGATTTGCACATCAGATGAATAGGTGCCATCTGGTATCTTGCCCAACACTTTAGCTTTGATGTGTCTTTTAAACATTGGATAATATATGTCCATTATTGTTCCTGGTTTGGCTTCATTGTGCAGGACAAAATTGTTTTTGTGACTACCTGCTTCACGGTCATAGATGCCAATAACATCAGACAGATAATATTTTGTTATTTTTACAGCATCTTCTGGATGATTTTGGATAGGCTTTACATCAGTAATGATGGGTTTGGTTGTAGGGATTGGTGATTTTGTATCCGTTTTTGTTTGTCTTGTTTTACCCCTAGGATACCAACCAATTTTAATTGCTTCTCCCAATTGTATATCATTGGTTTTCTTGTTGTTAATACTCTTTATTGTATTGATGTCTGTATTGAAATACGCTTTGGATATCCTGAATAAATTGTCACCTTTTTTAACAACATAAATCAAAGAAAGGTATTCTTGGTTAGACTTTTTTGAATTTGGATTGCGCACTATTTTGGATGAGGTAATCGGTATTTTTACAATCTTGCCGGCAGTGTTCGGACTTTTGGGATCAATTTTGTTCAACTTCATCACCTTTTCCGCACTAATCTGAAAAACTTCGGCAAGACTGTAAATACTAATACCTTGGCCATTTTGATGGCTATAATAAATATCATTCTCAGGGAGAACGTCCACGACGATCTCAGATCCTGAAGAAAAAAATCGGTTGCTCTCTTCTTGTGCTAAGCACATTCTTCCCATCATTAAAAGTAAAAATATCGTACTTTTACACTTTCCCATGAGAATGTTTGATTTTGCCTTTTGCAAATTCGTTCTTATTATTAATTCGGGAGCAAATATATTATAATAATTCGTAATATGTATGTTATTTTTAATAAAAAATTTATAAAAAATTGAAGACTTCTATTATAATTCCCGCCAGGATGGCTTCTACGCGTTTACCTGAAAAACCATTGGCCGACATTCTTGGTAAAAGTCTCATCATGCGAGTGTACCTCCAAGCAATGAAATTGGGACCCGATACAGATGTGATCGTGGCTACTGATCATCCAAAAATTTTTAATCATGTACATACTCATGGTGGCAAAGTAATGATGACGTCTGAATCTCATATTTCTGGTACTGATAGAATTGCTGAAGTAGCTGCTACACTTGACTCTGACATTATCATCAATCTTCAAGGTGATGAACCATTGGTAGCACCTCAACAGATAGCTGAACTCATTGCATTGGTCTCAAAGCCGAATGTATCTATCGGCACACAATGCCTTGCAATCGAATCAGCAGAAGATTTGTTTGATTACAATGTAGTGAAAGTAGTGAGAGACTATCAAGACAAGGCTTTGTATTTTTCGCGACAAGCTATACCAGCCTTCAGGGATTTGCCGTATAATCAATGGATGAATAAGGTAGCATACTTTAGGCATGTAGGTATGTATGGTTTTAAGAGGGAGACATTGCTTGAATTGACCAAATTATCTCCAACATCTTACGAAAAATCTGAATCACTGGAGCAGTTGCGCTGGTTGCAGCATGGTTATGACGTGCATTGTGTTGAAACAAATTTCAAGTCAGTTGGTGTGGACACTCCAGATGACTTAGAAAAAGTAAGAGATTTGGTGCTTAAAGAAATGTTTTATTGAATCCTAAAGGCAAAATATCAGCTACAGATTTTAATTCATAAATCTCTGGGCTATCTGATTTAAGCAAGATTCTAATCGCATGGTTGTGCCTGTTTTCAAACTCTGAGATGACTTGACGACAAGCACCACAAGGCGAGACAGGTTTAGAAATGGCCATTTTTTGATTTTTTATCGTGATGGCCAATGATTCGATGGCTACCTTTGGCGTATTAGCTGCTGCATTGTATAATGCTACTCTTTCGCCACACATGCACAATGGATACGAAGCATTTTCTTGATTACTGCCTATAAAAATTTCACCATTGACCAGCCTTACCGCAGCACCCACATGAAAATTGGAGTATGGCGCATAAGCGTTTTCCAACTGTGCGATGGCCATTTGCATCAATTCATTATCTTGGATAGAGAGCTCATCGCTTGACTCATACACTTTGTATTCAAAACTGGATGTTATATGCTTCATATTATTGTAATAACTTGGAAGAATTGTAAAACAAAAATTGAACCAATTTTATGATTAAGTGCTCGATCGCTGATGTTTATTAACTACCTTGATGATTTTTGTCATGTGTTGTTCAATAGGGTAGGCTTAAATTTGTATCATCAACAAATCACAATTTTTTTAATGGAAACAAGAGATTTATTGACACTCAAAGTGAAAGAAGTAATGAGTACTGACCTGATCACAGTCAAGTCTGATACCATACTCAAAGATGTCAATTCCATTTTTGAGAGCGAAAACATTCACCATGTGCCTGTAGTCACAGAAGATCAGAGATTTTTGGGCATGATCTCCAAGTCTGACATACTTTTGTTGTTGGATTGGGGCACCAAGTTGAGTCTCCCTGCCAGTATTCGTAAAAATTTTTTCTTATTATCCAGCAATTTGGCCAAAGATGTCATGGAGACCAAAGTCATCAAGGTGGATGCCGATGACACAGTCATGAGGTGCGTTCAGATATTTAGAGAGAATTACTTCCATGCATTGCCAGTTGTGGACGAAAATGATAAATTGATAGGTATTCTCACCACCTACGATTTGATGATTTTGGCCTATACACAACCTGGACTTTTAAGCAATTGAAAATTTAATTTATATCAACATCTTATACCAATTTTAATATGAAACTTTCCGTACAATCTACAGTTCAAGAAGTATTTGATCAATTTAACCAACAGTTTCCTTACCTTCGACTTGAGTTCTACAAGCATGAACACCATGGCAATGAAGGTTCCAAACCTACAGATCAAGTATCACATCAGACCAAATTGAGTCAATTAAATCCTGCATTGGCTGAGACCACATTTTCTATCGATCCAAGCATGACGGTCTCTGAGTTGGAAAAGATGATGCGCGATAATTATCATCTCAATGTCCAAGTTTTTCGCAAATCTGCAGACATTTGGCTCCAGACGACAGCAACTGATCATTGGAGTTTAGAAAAACAAAATGGTAAAGGACACAGATCTACAAGTGACTACGATATACAACCAATTGATATTACTGATTTTGATGTAGAGTGAGAGAATTAGGTGGGACTATAAATTTCTGATCTATTTCATTTTTATTTTCATTTCATGTTTTTAAATAAATATTGAAAAAAATTATTGATTGGATTTTTGAATTAACAAAGACAATTATTTTAAAATGTCATATCTTAAATATATATTCAACATATAATATTGTAGAATTAATATATATCAATTTATAATTTTATTGTTTTAATAGTGTCTGGATAATTGGCATAGTAATTAAATAAATATTACGTTGGGTACACGAGTAGAGTACTTGGAGAATACATGAAGCTACCGACAGAAAAAGTTGTTTTGCTTTTGTAGCTTTAGGGCTAAGCTATAAGCTACTTTTGTATCACCATTCACCTTCACTTGGTGCAAGCAAGGTATAGATGACAACAACAATTGTTGACACTAAGCTAATGCCTAAGCAATAAAACCGTCATTTTAAATTCTTGAGCTCATCGACCGAGATTCCTGTTACTTCGGCGATTTCATCGATGGTCATTTTTCCATATTTTAATAAGGATTTAGCCATTTCAAGCTCCCTTTCGATTTTTCCTTCGATTTTTCCTTCAATTTTTCCTTCGATTTTTCCTTCGATTTTTCCTTCGATTTTTCCTTCGATTTTTCCTTTTATAAGGCCTTCTTCGATTCCTCTTGCTTCGGCATCGGCGATGAATGTTTTTTCGATCCTGATTGAATCCCAGTATTTGTCATAGGCTTCAAGCTGAGCCTTGGTGTAGCCACTAGACTTGGATAGTTCTACTGCTTCTGCAATTTCTGGTACTGAAAGAAGGTCTTCGCTGATCATATCTGGAGTGTTCTCTAATTCGTACAAGTAACGCAACCATAAGGCATTAAGTTTCTTTTCTTTGTAATTTTTTGCTTTATATTTAGGTAACTCTACAAAAATCAATTGCAAGCCTTCTAGGGTTTTTTCCTTATTTTCCAGATGCACCAGTTTGTAATGATGATACCAACTGTTTGATTCTTTGTCAAAAATTTCATTGACAATACTCAAAGCATAAACAGGTTGTAAGCCTTTGTATTCTATACCTTTGTCTAGTTGTTTGATGTAAGCCTTTGATGCGTTGAACAAGACTCTATTGGTAAAACTATCTGTCCATAACATCTGCATCTCTACTATAAATTGTCTTCCATAATTATCAGTACATCTTACATCTACCAAGGTGTTTTTGAGGATGCTAGGTAGTTCTGGTACCAACTCCACAGGGAGATACTGAAGTGATATTATTTCTTGATGCTCATCCAGGGGCAATAAACTATTGAGAAAGCTTCGCAAAATGTGTGGATGCTCTCCAAATACTCGTTTGAACACTAGGTCATTTTTCGGATCTAAATAATTCATGGTGCAAAATTAGTGTATTATTCAATAGTCAGAATTGTAATAGCAAGAAGATTTTCAGTTTTATTTTATTAATTTCGCATAAAGGCTCGAACTTCCAAACCGAATTGATAGAAATCCACACTTTTATGGAAGAAATGACTAACGTTTCGGGTTAAATGATACGTGACTAGTGCCGCAATGCAGCGGCAATCGAGTGAACGATTTCTCTCGATAAGAAGGGAACTGCGAACTACACTACTCACGAAATCGATAGGCATCAAATGACATTGAAATTCTCTCATCATGTATACATTATTACATAATAGATTAGTCTGGCTTGAAGTAATTTTCATATCATTGTGGGTTTTATTTTTGATCTTCAATTTTATAAATATTATGTCTAAGCACATTGGCTTTTTTGTTGCATTTATTTTCGGATTATGTACATATCAAAATGGTATAGGACAATCACACTCGCGATTGAAAATCAATATAATAGGTAGAGATTTGCTTGACTTGGCCAAAGCAGGGTTAGAAGTAGATCATGGCATTTTAGAGAAAAATAGATCTTTCACGTCTGATTTTTCTATGGAAGAAATAGAGATCATTAAGAGTTTAAATTTTGAATATGAAATTTTGATCGATGATTTAAATGACTTGTACAGTGACTCAAGTCGCCCGTCAGAATTACAACAAAACGTGTCTGAAAGATCTACACATTGTGCGGGATTTTTGACCAATGAGTACAATTATAAGCGACCAGACCAATATAAAGATGGTTCAATGGGAGGATACTTTACCTTTCAAGAGATGATAGATATCTTGGACACTATGGCTATGAAATATCCCGACTTAATAACAGTACGAACAAATATCGATACCACTAAAACACTACTTGGCAATTCGATATTTTACGTGAAGCTTTCTGATCGACCTTATGAGAATGATAAAACTGAACCCAACGTATTATATACTGCATTACATCATGCCCGTGAGCCCAATAGCCTTACACAAATGATATATTTTCTATGGTATGCTTTAGAAAATTATGGCTCAGATCCTATTATCACCAAGATTGTCAATGAGACGCAAATGTATTTTGTACCATGTGTCAATCCAGATGGGTATCAAATCAACCAATCGACCAATCCTAATGGTGGTGGGCTATGGCGAAAAAATTTATGGAAAAACGAAATAGGCGAAACCAAAGGTGTCGACTTAAATCGCAATTACGGATATTTTTGGGGTCATGATAATACTGGATCATCCAATAACGAAAACTCTCAAACTTACCGAGGAAGGACAGCCTTTTCGGAGCCAGAAACTCGGTCAATACGTCAGTTATGTACTGACATAGATTTTGAAATTGCTTTAAATTACCATACTTTTGGCAATTATCTCATCCATCCTTGGGGCTATAGTGATCAGCCCACTGACAAAGATTCTTTGTTTAAAGCCATAGGTTTGGTGATGAATAGCGAAAATCAATTTGTATTAGGTACTGGAACAGACACTGTAGGCTATGTGACCAATGGTGACAGCGATGATTGGATGTACGGTGTACAAGATGAGAAAACTGCCATCTATGCTTTAACTCCTGAAGTAGGCCCTTCATTTTGGCCACCCAAAGTAGATATTGATTACCTCAATCGATCTTGTATGTGGATGAATATAAGTGCCGCCATGCTTACCCTCAACTATTATGATGCCAAAGAGAATCTCAATAGCCCATTTTTAAGTCCTGATAAAAATACAGTCTTTATAAAAGTGACCAAAGCAGGATTAAAAGATGGTGCTTGCGATGTAAATTTGCAATCATCAACTGCTCAAGTCCGGATATTGAACCCAAACAGAAATATTACACTCCGTACTGGTGAAACTTTGGTCTTGCCATTTGAAGTAGCAGTTGAGTCCACATTTGATGGCAAACAAATAGATTTTGATTTAAAGGTAAACAATGACGGTATATTGACCGAAAATAAATTTACTAAAGATTGGATTTCAAAGCCATTGAAGGTGATATCAAGCGATGATTTTAGTACAAAAGCCAGTATTGAGTCTATTTATTGGGATTTGACCGATACGACATTTTATTCTGGACCCACTTGTTTGACCGATTCACCTCATGGTTTTTATGAAAATAATATCAGAAGCTATGTCAATTTTACTCAATCGGTCGATCTTTCAGGTATGTCTGAAGCATATCTCACATTTTTTGCAAAATGGGCCATTGAGCCTTCTTATGATTACGTACAAATTCAGGCATCATCTGACAAGTTGGATTTTATTCCACTTTGTGGCATTTATACCAAGAGCGGCTCCACTTATCAAGAGTTCAATTCACCACTTTATGATGGTAAACATGCGACATGGGTCGAAGAATATATGTCATTGAAGGACTTCGTTGGGAAACCAAATGTATGGTTTAGAATCTTGTTGAAGTCAGACCAAGAAGTGAAAGATGACGGATTTTATATCGATGATTGGAAAGTGATAGGACACGTGACACCTACTTCACTTGCAGATGGTAATCACTCATCTATGCAGGTATTTCCAACCGTTTTAGAGCAAGGTCAATCTTTCAATTTGATTACAGACGATGTCACTGGTGTTCAAAAAATTGAAGTGGTAGATGTATTGGGGCATCCTGTCATCAGTTCTGTGATAGCCAACTATAAGACTTCTATCAGTACCCAAGATATGCAGCGCGGTATTTATTTTTACCGTTGGACCAAAGACAGTACTGTCATCTACAAGGGTAAATTGGTTATCAAATAAATAATCATTAGCTTTGCGCAAAATTTTAGAAATGCGACATTTTTTTGTTTTTGCGTTGATAGCCACTTTGATAGGTTGTGGTGGAGTGAAAGATATTACCAAATTCAATCGATCAGAGGCAGTTTTGAGTATGCACAAAGCGCCTTGCCAAGGCAAGTGCTCAGTATATAATTTGGATATTTATAAAAATGGATATGTTGTATATGAGGGTATTTCAAATGTTGAAAAATATGGACTCTATTACAAGATACTGTCTAAAAAAGAACTTTTATCATTGACCAATGAGTTTGATAGTGCCAATTTTTTTAATTTTAAGGATAACTACCCTGTACCCAGTGCAGATTTACCAGCCATAGCATTATCATATCGGCAAAATAAAATAGCCAAAACAGTAGTGGGCAGTATTGATCGGCCAAAAGAACTATTGGATTTGCAAAGGACATTGGAGAAACTGGCAAAATCTGATGGTTTCAAACTGTTCAAGCAATATGAAGTCAGCCAGACCAGTGATGATGTATTGAAAGACGTTGTAACTCAAAGTGAATATATTGAAGATCAGTTTATTGTAGAATTGCAACCCAATGTTTTTATGGCAGAATGGCTCAGGAAGTACCAGCAATATGATGTAAGATTGGTCAAGAAATTGTCTCCAGATCTAAATTATTGGGTGATTTCATTTTCAAAAATTAAAATTGAACCTTCTAATCTTTTGGCTGTATTTAAAAATGACCCACAATTAAAATTTGTAGAGCAAAATAAGCGAGTTCAGTCCAGGAGCCACTGATGCTATGGACAAACACTAACAAAAGTTATATATTAAGCTGAGCTACCATGGCTTAATTTTGTACCAAAATATTGATCATGAAATCGTTAATAAAGATCATCATTACATGTATTTTGATAAGTATCAGTTTATTTGTCAAAAGTTAAATTTTTTGTCAAGGACTTTTAGCTATAAATCCTTAATAACAAAGCATATAAAACAAGACCGGAGTAGCAAAGTCTTGTTATTTTGTAATATTTGAATGTAGGTGGTCAATGAAGATGTAAATGATTTGGCAAAAAATAAATTCTCTTTAGCAAGTTTGAAATGGTACTACAAAAATTGACTGCTCGTAGAAAAATTACAAAACAAAAAGGCTTCCAAAACGAATTTTGGAAGCCTTTGTTTAAGATGCAATTTTACATTCTATTTCTTAATATCTACGCTCTCTTGGCTTAAAATTGTTATCTCTTCTTGGTGGGTTAGCAGGCCTTGGTTCTGCTTTTTTACACACGATAGTTTGACCTTCAAATTGTGTTTCGTTAAGACCTGCGATAGCTGCCATTCCAGCATCTTCACTTCCCATCTCTACAAAAGCAAAACCTTTGGATCTTCCTGTATCTTTATCCATAATAACTTTGGCGGATACAACTTCACCATACTGTGCGAATAATTTTTCTAAAGCTTCAGAAGAAGTTCTGTAGTTTAGTTTAGCAACAAAAATGTTCATTAAAAAAAATTGAAAAAAAAGTAAAAAATTAGAATAAAAATGACCCTCTTTTGGCTCAGACATTCAATATCGAAACAAAGATATATTTTTTAATTTATATATGGTATTTTTTTTTATTTTATTTAAAAAAAATATTATATTTTGTAGCTGTTGACCATCGTTATGGATAAATTGAGTACAGAAATCTACAAATTTACTTCCTAAAGTTGAATCGGTTTGCGCGTTGATTGCAACATGAGTACTTGGTTGATTAGTTTGATGAAGTATTTGAATAATCATCAATACAAGTATTAAAATAAAATCTAATATCATTGATGCTTTTAATATGAGAATCCGAAAACTGAAA
>JAXLUT010000025.1:0-37130 GCA_046329385.1 Saprospiraceae bacterium | reverse complement strand
ATCAGCAAGCATGACCTGCTCAAAGTATATAGAGGTGCAGTAGATGCAGGCATTCTGCCTGATAGATCAAGCATTTTGGCCAAGGATGTCATGACGACTGATCCTATCACCTTGGATACTGAAGATACCATCGGCTTAGCAGCTGATATTATTTTGACCAATCAAATCCACTCTATCCCTGTCTTGAATGGTGATCAATTGTCTGGTATTATTACCAATCATGATATTTTGAAGTATTGCTTCAAGTTATAATTTACCATTTCTCAGTCAGATAGAATATTTACTACAAGCTATGTCACGTAGCCCTATCACATAAATGTATTTGATTATTACTGCTGACTGACCATTGTCTGCCGCAAATATTTGGATTATTGGTGCGAGGAATTCTTAATAAAATGATAAAAATAGTTTGATTTTGAAGCAGCACTTATTAATAGCTACACCATACTCTAATTTATACTTACATTTGCATAAATAATTCAGCGTATGATTGTAAAAAAAGTGATTTTAGTTAGGCACGGAAAATCATCTTGGGCAGATTTTGCTTTATCTGACCATGATCGACCATTGGACGAGAGAGGCAAAAAAGATGCACCAACTATGGCAGATTTGTTGGAGCAAAAAGGACATTTTCCACAACAAATCATTTCCTCTACAGCTGTCAGAGCCAAAACTACAGCGCAATATTTTGGTGAAAAATTTGGGATAGCCGTACTCCAAGAAGGCGATTTGTACCACGGTATGCCTGATGACTACCTGCATCAAATTAAAAATCTAGCGCCTTCTATCAATTGTGTGGCACTATTTGGGCATAATCCTGGCATCACCAATTTGGCCAATATGGTTCAGCCAGGATGTACTGACAATGTTCCTACCTGCGGTATAGTAGTCTTGAATTTACCTATCGAAACTGATTGGAGCAAGGCAAGTTTTAAGAAAATGACTATGACCGACCTTTTGTATCCAAAAGACTTCCATGCATGAGGCATCTATCATTTATAATTTTGTTCGTAGCAGCATGGTCTTGTGGCAAACAAAAAAGTGACCAACCAAAACTGGAATTGACTGCTGACGAACTTGTTTTTGCTATTGTACAGCTATACACAACCAATGCGGCCATCAATATCAACGATGCTACATATCGAGATAGTACCTCTCAAGTTTATTTTGAGCAAATCGCAAAAATAGTAGGTAAGCCTATAGACGTCATCAAATCTGATCTGCAAAAGCTACAATCCATGCCAGATTCGTTGCTAGTTCTTGAGAATAGGGCCTTAGATACTTTGCGAGCCTTACAGCAAAACCAAATAACTAAGCATAATCAAGTAAAGTTTTGACAAATTAACATAAAAATAATATTGCCCAACGGAATGAGACTGTCGAACTGCGTATTTTTGCACTATCAGAACAAGCCATCAACACAATGAGCCTTCCTTACAAAATTTTGGTAGTAGATGATGAAGAGGATATTTTGGAAATATTGAAATATAACCTTCAAAATGAGGGTTTTTTGGTCAAAACAGCTGGTGATGGATTGGCTGCCTTACAAGTAGCTAAAGAATTTGATCCTCATTTGATCATTTTGGACATCATGATGCCAGGCATGGACGGCATAGAAGTGTGCCAAAAATTGAGAAAAATGGAGCAATTCAAGCATACCATTATTGCTTTTCTGACAGCAAGGAGTGAAGCATTCACACAGATCAGTGCCTTAGACACTGGTGGTGATGACTTCATCAATAAACCTATCAAACCCAATGTCCTAAAATCAAGAATCAATGCGTTGTTGAGAAGAATACCACATTCTACAACAGCAGAATCCAAATCAACATTGACCAAGTTTGGCGACATGGAGATAGATGAGGAGCAGTTTAAAGTTACTGTAAAAGGCAGAGATACAGGTTTGGCTAAAAAGGAATTTGAATTATTGTCGCTCTTGGCATCAAGGCCAGGCAAGGTATTCAAACGCAATGAAATCCTTACAAAAGTTTGGGGAAACAATGTCATTGTTGGTGATAGAACCATTGATGTACATATCAGAAAGCTTAGAGAAAAGATAGGAGAGGACTATATCCATACTATGAAAGGAGTGGGTTACAAATTTGATTTTTAAGACGTGTACAAAAATATAACAATTCGGCAGATTACCATTTTGATTTCTGTCTTAGTGACTTTGATCAATACCTTGGTGATCAGTTTTGCATTGAGTTGGCTCCAGTATTATTGGGTTATAATTATTACATTTGGCTTGTTTTATATTAATTTCTTGATCGTCAAATTTTTTATTGAAAAGTATGTCTTCAGGAAGATAAAATTGATCTATAAACTCATCTACGATTCCAAAAAAGATAAAAGTGCAGATGACATCAATAAAGAAAGTCTTGAAGATGTCAATACAAAAGTGATAGAATGGGCCGAAAATACTAAGAAGGAAATAGCAAGTCTCAAATCATTGGAAGAGTATCGCAAAAATTATGTGGGCAATATCTCTCATGAACTCAAAACTCCGATTTTTACTATACAAGCATATTTACACACTTTGATAGAAGGCGGCATATATGACGAAAATATCAATCTTGATTATTTGAAAAGAGCTGCAGATAATACTGAACGATTGCAAAATATAGTCGAAGACCTTGATATTATCAATAAACTCGAATCTGGCATTGCTGAATTGGATATTAGAAAGTTTGACATCAGAGAGCTAGTAAAAGACATATTTTTGGACTTAAAATCTATAGCAAAAAAGAAGAAAATCAAACTTCAGCTCAAAGAAGGCGCTTCATCATCCTACTTTGTCCTAGCAGATCGAGAGTCTATTAGGCAAGTTTTCACCAATCTTTTGGTCAATTCTATCAAATACGGAAAGGAAGGAGGCATCACTAAGGTCTCTTTTTATGATATGGATAGTGAGCTTTTGACCGAAATATCAGACAATGGTATTGGCATTGAAGACAAGCATTTAAAGCACGTTTTTGATAGATTCTACCGAGTGGATTCGAGCAGGAGTCGAAAGCAAGGTGGATCAGGTCTTGGCCTTTCAATAGTCAAACACATCATAGAGGCACATGATCAAACCATCAATGTCAGGTCAACACTTGATATCGGATCTACGTTCGGATTTACATTGGCAAAAGCCAATAAATGAAACAGTATTGGTATTCAATCTTTATTAAGCTGATGTAAGTACATCTGTATGGTATTTTTCAATCCGTAATACATCGCATCGCAAATCAAAGCATGACCAATAGATACTTCCAAAAGGTTTGGTATATGGGCATTGAAGTAATGGAGATTGTCAAGATTTAGATCATGACCAGCATTGATCCCTATTCCTAATTCATTGCATATTTCTGCAGCCTTTATAAAATCTGCAATGGCTTTTGCTTTATCTATTTTGAATGCATGAGCATAGGGCCCAGTATAAAATTCTATTCTATCTGTATTGGTGTCTTTGGCGGCCAAGAGTCTGTCTCTAATTGGATCAATAAATAGGCTGACCCTGATGCCTTCGCTCTGCAACTTATATACTGTTTGTTTCAAAAACTTATGGTGAGTTAAAGTATCCCATCCATTGTCAGAAGTTAATGCTCCTGGTGCATCTGGTACCAAGGTACACTGATCTGGCTTGTTTTTGATGACTAATTCTAAAAATTCATCAGATGGATAACCTTCGATATTGAATTCTGTTGTAACTATTTGTTTGAGCAATGATATATCGCTGTATCGAATGTGTCTCTGATCGGGTCTAGGATGTACAGTGATGCCTTGAGCGCCAAAAGCTTCACAATCTTGAGCAACTTTGATCAGATCAGGGTAATTGGCACCTCTAGAGTTTCTGATAAGTGCTACTTTATTGATATTGACACTCAGTTTTGTCATACACTTATGATTGTAAGTCATTTGATATTAAGAATCACTCAGTTTTTTAGAGTTTATGATGTCTCTAATTTGCGCTGCTTTTTCATAATCTTCGTTCATCAATGCCTCGTCCAAGATCTTTTCCAATGAAGAGATGCTCAGATCTTCAATGGCCACTCTTTGAGGTTTTTGCACCTGATGTTTTTCTTGCTGATCGTTTTCTTCATCCAAAATGACTCCAGCGCTTTCCAAAATAAATTCAAAAGTATAGATCGGACATCCAAATCTCACAGCCATCGAGATAGCATCTGATGTACGAGCATCTACCTGCATGATATTTCCATCCTGCTCACATACCAGTTGAGCATAAAAGATACCATCCAAAAGATTGTTGATCAATACTTCCTTTAGTTGAATGTCAAAGGCATCCATGGTATTTTTAAACAAATCATGGGTAAGTGGCCTATTAGGAGTCATATTTTCCATGGCCACTGCAATAGCTTGTGCTTCAAAACCACCAATCACTATGGGCAATCGGCGTTTACCATTTTCTTCTCCCAAAACCACTGCATAGTTATGCGATTGCGTCACACTATGAGATAAGGCCATTATATCCAATCTTACCTTTTTCATTACAATGTAAATTCAAAGTGCAAAAGTAGTAAAAAAACCAAATTTTTCATAGATTTCGTTTGATTTGAAATGATGACGAATGAAGATGTTCCTGATCATTGGGAAAAGGTATACTAAATTTAAATTGTTATATATTTTGGTTTTACTTGTTCTACACCATTATAAAAGGTTTTTAGCTCTGCAAATGATAAAATTACCTCTAAAACCATAAAAAAAAGTTGGTTATAAGATTGAAACAGATTATAACTAAGACATAATCATGCAATATTAAAATATTGGAAGATAATTTACCAAAGTAAATTAAAATTTTGAGACATTAATATACTCTTCTTAAACTCTGAAATTCATTATTCAGCCATGAGTGCCACGATGCTATCGAAAACATCTTCAGCATAAGGTTTGGTAAAATAGTCACCGTCAGAACCAAAAGGTGTTCGGTGCGATGCAGCTGTCAATGTCACAGGTTTGGCGTCTAAATACTGGTATCCATCCCATTTCTCTAAAACTTCTCGCAAAATAAAGGCCGAAGCTCCACCAGGTATATCTTCATCCATGATGATAAGTCGGTTGGTCTTCTTCAAAGAATTTACTATAACACCTTCCAAGTCAAATGGCATAAGTGTTTGAACATCAATTAATTCTACGGATATGTTGAAGCCTTTTAGAAGTTCCACACCTTTGATAGCTTCACGCACACATGAACCATAAGTAACCAAAGTGACATCTTTACCTTCATTTATTATCTCTGGTACACCGAGCGGTAAGGTAAATTCCAATAGATTGGTAGGCAGTTTTTCTTTCAACCTATAGCCATTCAGACATTCTATCACAATGCCCGGATCATCAGATTTAAGCAAGGTATTGTAAAATCCTACTGCTTGTACCATATTACGAGGAACACAAAGATAAATGCCTTGCATAGATGTCATTAACATACCCATAGGTGACCCTGCATGCCAGATGCCTTCCAGTCTATGTCCTCTGGTACGGACAATGGCTGGTGCTCTTTGTATGCCATTTGATCTGTATCTCAATGTAGCCAAGTCATCTGTTAATGCTGAAAACGCATAAGCCAAATAATCTAAATACTGGATTTCTGCAATGAGTCTAAGGCTCTCATCGATGCGCCAATTGCTTGACCCATGATCGTCCACTCTCTGATACCTGTATCAAAAACACGCTCCTGACCATGTTTGGCTTGTAAGCCAGCAAATCCTGGATTGACATCACCTATTTGACCTACATCTTCGCCAAAAGCTATGATATTAGGTTTAAATTCTAACAATTGATCAAAATATGTATTCAAAACTTGATAGCCATTGACTGTTTCAGGTTCTAAACCATATTTTGGATGGACAACTGGTATATTGAGTGCAGAATATTTATTTTCGCTGTACAAATGAGTATGATACCGATCTGATCCAATTTTTCTCACACGGTTTATAAATTCTTCTAAACCAGGATGTTGGTTGGGTTGGAATCTTTTCAGTTGAATACCTAGCTTTCTGCTATTTGAAACCACTTCAGAAAATGTAAGATTGACACTGCTTTTTAAATCGTTTTCCAAATGTGTGATGGCTTCGGTTTTGGATTCTAATGGCAATTGGTCATATATGCCTTTGAGCTGATCCAAATACTGTTTGACGCCTTCACTATAGGTTTTCCAAGCTTTATCCTTTCCGTTTTTGGTATATTCAATGGCTTTTTCTTTCAAATCGTCCAAATCATCTTGGGTGGCTATGCCCTCACTGATGATCCATTCGCCCATTTTCTTGATACAATCATTATCTTTTTCCCATTGGAGCCTTTCGGGTGACTTGTACCTTTCATGCGATCCACTGGTAGAGTGTCCTTGTGGTTGGGTCAATTCTTGTACATGAATGATTGCTGGTAGATGCTGGTCACGAACCTTTAGGGCTACTTTTTCAAATACGGCACACAATTCGGGATAATCCCAACCTTTGACAGTATAAATCATCACTCCATTGCCATTGCCATCTGGCAAGAATCCTTCAAGTGCCTTTGAAATAGAACCTTTGACGGTCTGCATTTCTACTGGTACGCTGATGCCGTATCCGTCATCCCAAACGGCAACCAATAATGGTACTCGCATCACGGCCGCGGCATTCATAGATTCCCAAAATACACCCTCTGAAGTGGATGAATCGCCTATCGTGACAAAACTAACTTCATTGCCTTTGTCTGAAAATTTGCGATGTGATGGTATGTCCAATTTTCGATACTTTTTACTGGCCATGGCTATTCCTACGCCTCGCGCCATCTGTCCAGCAGTACACGACAAATCAGATGAAATATTGTACATTTGAGTTTGGTCAAGCCATTCGCCATCAGCATCCATCATTGGGGTAGCATAATGCGAATTCATCTGTCTTCCGCCAGAAAACGGATCATTGTCCACATCTGCATACAGCTGCGAAAAATATTGGTCCACCGTGCAAAGCCCTCTAGCAAACATAAATGTCTGATCCCGATAATATCCTGATCTCCAGTCACCTTTGCGAAAGGCTCTTGCCATGGCTACTTGTGGTACTTCCTTTCCATCACCTAAGATTCCAAATTTTGCTCGACCATTTAACACTTCTTTCCGACCCAAGAGACTGGCTTC
This sequence comes from Saprospiraceae bacterium, assembly GCA_046329385.1. Taxonomy (GTDB): domain Bacteria; phylum Bacteroidota; class Bacteroidia; order Chitinophagales; family Saprospiraceae; genus OLB9. Next base: position 30,010 of record JAXLUT010000025.1, on the reverse strand, counting down.
GCGACTGATGAGACATATCCAATAATCATTGAGTACATCTTTTTTAAAGCTTGGAATATCGGTTTCTTTAGTTAAGTTGATTTCTAATGAAGTGGTGGGTTCAAATGTTTTCATTGTGTAAGGTATATCAGGCTAACAAATGGTTTGGAAATGCAAAAATACTACAAATTATTTACATTTTATTGTAAAATATTGTTTTGAATCGAAAGTAGCAATGAGATAGTTTAACAATTTTAGTTGGGAAAACAGGTTTTATTACAAATTTAATAAATCAAATATTATGGCAAAGTAATACCGAAATTGCATGATAGTTAGAAAAAAAATCCTTTAGTGGATAAAAAAATCTTCCCACTTAATTTATGGTAGTCTTCAGAAAAATTATATTTTGAAAATCTAAACTCTTACTCGTAAACTATGAGCGAATTATTACGTTCAATTAGTTGAAGTTTCTCAACATTAGAGTGTTTTTGCATGATGTATCAACTCAATTCACATTATAAACCTACAGGTGACCAACCAAAAGCCATCGAACAGCTCATCAATGGAGTCAATTCTGGTGAGAAATTTCAAGTATTATTGGGAGTAACTGGCTCAGGTAAGACATTTACGATGGCCAATGTGATTGCAGAACTCCAACGTCCAGTTTTAGTCCTTACCCACAATAAGACGCTTACAGCTCAACTATATGCTGAACTTTGTGAGTTTTTTCCAGACAATGCTGTAGAGTATTTCGTCAGTTACTATGATTATTATCAACCAGAGGCCTATATCACTCATTCTGATACTTATATCGAAAAAGACTTACAGATCAATGAAGAAATTGATAAACTAAGGTTGAGAGCAACATCTTCGCTGTTATCTGGTAGGAGAGACGTCATCATTGTATCATCAGTGTCATGCATCTATGGTATGGGCAACCCAGATGATTATAAAACTGGTATCATTAGGATTGAAAAAAATCAGACCATTTCTCGCAATGCACTACTATATAAGCTGGTAGATTCGCTTTACTCAAGGACAGAAGTAGATTTTAAGAGGGGCAGCTTCAGAGTTAAAGGAGATACTGTTGATATCAATTTGCCTTATGTGGAGTATGGTTATCGCATAGTTTTCTTTGGAGATGAGATCGAACAGATTGAGCAAATTGAGATATCAAGTGGCAAACGGATTGCTGTGCTCGACTTTGCAGCAATATTTCCAGCCAATCTGTATGTAGCTCCCAAAGATAAACTCAATCAAGTCATCAGAGAAATCGAAGATGAATTGCACAATCATGAGAAGTTTTTTGAATCAGAAGGCCGATATCTTGAAGCACAACGCATCAAAGAAAGAGTTAATTTCGATTTGGAAATGATACGTGAGCTTGGCTATTGCAATGGAATAGAAAATTATTCTCGTTTTTTTGATGGAAGGAAACAAGGCACTAGACCATTTTGCTTGTTGGATTATTTTCCTGAGGATTACTTAATGATCATCGATGAGAGTCATCAGACGCTACCTCAAGTACGTGGTATGTGGGGAGGAGATAGAGCAAGAAAATTAAATTTGGTCAATTTTGGCTTTAGATTGCCATCAGCCATGGACAATCGACCCTTGAGTTTTGAGGAGTTTGAATCCATCATCAACCAAGTCATTTATGTCAGTGCTACACCAGGTGATTTCGAATTGTCACAGACAGAAGGTATCGTTGTAGAACAATTGATCAGACCAACAGGCTTGCTCGATCCACCGATAGAAGTCAGGCCAAGCATCAACCAAATAGACGATCTAATGGATGAAATCCAAAACAGGATAGAGCAAGATGAGCGCATTTTAGTGACTACCTTGACCAAGAGGATGGCAGAAGAGTTGACAAAGTACTTGGTCAAACTCAATATTAAAGTACGCTATATACATAGCGAAGTGGACACTATGGATAGGGTAGAGATCATAAGAGACCTTAGACTGGGCGAATTTGATGTTTTGGTCGGTGTCAATTTATTGAGGGAAGGATTGGATTTACCTGAAGTCTCATTGGTGGCTGTTTTGGATGCTGATAAAGAAGGATTTTTGAGAAATACCAGGTCTTTGACCCAAACTGCAGGGAGAGCAGCAAGAAATAGCAATGGTTTAGTCATCTTTTATGCTGATAAAGTGACGGAGAGTATGCAAGTCACCATAGACGAAACAAACAGACGTCGAGCTGTACAAATAGCTTATAATCAGGAACACAACATTACCCCAACAACTGTTTTTAAATCAAGAGAAGAAGTACTCAATCAAAAGTCCATCTTGGATATCAGAGGTAAAAAATCTATGGCTTACATCGAACCCGAAAATAAGGAAACCATAGCAGCTGACCCAGTCATTGCATACATGAACAAGGATCAACTAAGTAAACTCATCGCTGAAACCGAGTCCAATATGAAAAAAGCTGCAAAAGACCTAGATTTTATCACGGCAGCACAGCTGAGAGATGAGTTGATGGAATTAAAAAAGAAAAGTAACTCATTTTGAATACTCATCTTCCTAAGTAAAATACAAGGGTATTATTGCTTGTTCCAGGAATTTTTAAATTATTACATGGCATTTTGAAACTTTTTGGCGCTGCTATTAGTTATATATCCGAATGTTGAAATTCGACCTTATTTTAAGGGGATGACTGGTATCGACAGGAAAGATCATCGGTCTGTAAGCATGCCGGAGCACGATTGTTCACTCCGTTAAAAATGATGATCAAACAACAAATGGCGATAATAATTTCGCATTAGCTGCGTAATCGAGGATTGCAATGCTTTTAGTGCCGCCCAGTTGACGTCCGATACACACTGGTAGCCGCACTTCACAGACCCGCGGACTAGGAGAGTGAGATGCTTCGATCACAATCCAAAATTTAAGAAGATAAGATGAGGGCGACGTGGGCTTCTGTACCTGCCTAATTCTGACAAATAGAACAGAAGATAAGCATGTAGAAAGCATTCAGTTGCTTTGTCTGGACCAGGGTTCGAAACCCTGCATCTCCACCATTATAGCGCAAAATATTAGTAATCAGTGTTTTGCGCTATTTTATTTTAAGCATTATATAAGGTTGGTTCCTCATTGACTCTCCGGCTGAATCAACAGAAAACAATCATTGCATAATAAGTAAATTTCTGTTATGTTCTGCTGTGAAATTAGTAGAAATTGGTGTTTCCTTGATTCTTCTGACTTTTGAATCTTTCAAATTCGTCTTGAATATTTGTGTCTTTATCTAATATTAAGTATATATTGCACCAAGTTGTACGTACCTTTGTTATATCATACATAAATAAGCAATAGTTTAGGGAAAACAAGTGATCTTCAAGACTTTAAAATCTCGATTCAAAATTTGGAGTAAACAAAGCTCTTTTTATCATGTGGTGTTTTGGACATCATTGCTCATGGTATGGTTGGTGACGACAGTACCAAAACTTGGATTTTTCCAAGCTCTGATTACCGACATGGTTACCATTGGATTTTATGCACTTATTGCTTATCTCAACATATATATTTTTTTTCCAAAATATCTACGGGATAGAAATTTGTATTGGCATTTTGGTACATTGGCATTGGTTTCATTATTATTGACACCGATCAAAACGATTCTCTTGGTATTGTTTACTACTGGCAATGAAGATGCCCAATCACATTATATCGACAATCAATGGTATATGTTTATCACTTTGTTTTTTGTGGGAACATCTACTACCATCTATCAAGTCATGAATGATTGGCTGATACAGCAGAGAGACAAGAAGGAATTGGAAAGTCAAAACCTACAGTCCGAATTAAAATTTTTAAAATCACAAATCAACCCGCACTTTCTGTTCAATACGCTCAATAGTCTTTATGCTTTGACTCTAAAAAAATCAGATTTGGCACCAGAGATTGTGCTAAAATTGTCGGAAATGATGCGGTATATGTTGTATGAGTGTAATGAAAAAGAAGTATATTTGAACAAAGAAATTAAATATATGCAAAACTACTTAGAATTGGAGAAATTGCGCCATGGAAACAAAATGTTGATAGATTTTAAGGTAAAAGGAAATGTCGATCAACAAAAAATAGCACCTTTAATTTTGATACCATTTATCGAAAATTCATTTAAACACGGCATTAACAACCAAATTCACCAAGGATTCGTCAATTTGGAATTAAATGTATCTGATCATGACCTCATGATGAAAGTCGAAAACAGCAAGTCACCATCTTTACCCAAAATAGCAGAAAAACGTTCTGGAGGTATCGGTTTGCTCAATGTACAAAGGAGGATGAATATATTATATCCTCTAAAGCATCATCTGGAGATTATTGAAAGTCCCAATACCTACTCAGTCGAACTCAATCTCAATTTATCCAATAATTAATTAACCAACTTTAAAAATAATTCAAAATAAAATGATCAAGGCAATTTTAGTAGATGACGAACCATTGGCATTGGAAATCATGGAAACATATATCCAGCAAATACCAGAAATTCAATTAGTTAAGAAGTGTGAAAATGCTTTTGAAGCCAATGAAGTTTTGAAGTCGCAGCAAGTGGATTTGATGTTTTTAGATATTCAAATGCCTCAGTTGTCAGGGATAGATTTTCTTAAGACTCTTTCCAATCCTCCTAGTGTCATTTTCACTACAGCATATCCTGATTATGCAGTAGAAGGATTTGATTTGAATGCTGTGGATTATTTACTGAAACCCATTTCTTTAGAGAGATTTCTAAAAGCTGTCAATAAGGTATCTGAAAAGATGGCAGCCAAGCGAGTTGATCACGATCATGCTCAAGCTGAAGTGGATGATTTTTTCTTTGTAAAAGCCGATAAAAAATTGGTCAAAATCAATTTTGATGACATTCTTTATATAGAAGGCCTTAAAGATTATGTTATCATTAGACAAGACACAGGTAGAGTGATCACCTTGCAGACTATGAAGAGCTTGGAAGATAGATTGCCTGTCACAAAATTCAAAAGAGTGCATCGCTCCTTCATTGTTAACATAAAGAGAATAACAGCCATCTTGGGCAATATGGTAGAATTGATGGAAGCAGGCAAGGTCAAGCAGCTACCAATCGGTAAGAATTACCGTGACGAATTGCTTGAGATCATTCATGAAAATAAATTGTAATCACCACTATTTTTGATAATTTTTTTAAATTGAGAAACATTTATGACTTCACGATTTTAAAAGTAAAACCATCATTTTTAGTGGATTATAAGCCACATTTTGATCTTTTCTTGTACATCTTCATATTCTGATCTGTAATGCAAATGATAAGTTAAGTATTACTTGGGTATTGGTAAAACTAATGATGCCTCTTAACTTTGTTCAAAATTATTATTATGTTTGACTGGTTTAAAGATATGTTTTATCCAGACACCACGCCGGATACCACCCAATCTTTAATTGTCATTTTACTTACAATTGGCATTGGTGTATTTTTGGGTAGATTCAAGGCCTTTCGTATTTCCTTGGGCGTATCTGCTGTTATGTTTACAGGCATTGTGATGGGGCATTTAGGCTTCACTATTGACGAAAAGATTTCAGGTTTTACCAGAGATTTGGGTCTTATATTGTTTGTTTATGCCATTGGTATCCAAGTGGGTCCATCGTTTTTTTCATCTTTCAGAAAAGAAGGTTTTCGATTCAATCTACTGAGTAGTATTACGGTTTTATTGGGAGGCTTGATTACCTATATTATTTATAGAGTAGCAAATATGGATATCTCCAACGCAGTAGGCTTGATGTCTGGTGCCGTGACCAATACCCCTGGTTTAGGTGCAGCAAAGGCAAGCCTTCAAGATGTAAGAGCCCAATTTCCAGATAGGGTATTTGCAGATCCAACCATCGCTTATGCTATTACATATCCTATTGGTATCTTGGGTGTGATATTTACGATTGTAATAGCTAAGAGAATTTTCAAGGTTGACACAAAGGCAGAATTGAATGAAATCCTATCACAAAAGGAACTAGAGCAAGTAAAGCTCATCCGCAAAAAATGTCGCATATCGAACCCAGAAATATTAGGAAAAAGCATTTATTCCGTTTTAAAAGAATACGCTCTCAATGATATCATCGTTTCGCGGATGAAACACAGTGGATCCAAAGAAGTGTTTACACCTACTTTAGATACCAAGTTGCACGAAAGAGATGTATTGATGGTGGTAGGCATCCCTGATCAGATCGAAAAATTCTTGAAACTTGCAGGCAAAGAGTCCAATGACTTAGAGATAGAGTCAGAAGATGACATCATCACGAAGACTCTATACGTGACACGTAAATCAGCAGCGCACAAGACATTGGCAGAGTTGGATCTGTTGAATAAGTATGGCTTGAAAGTGACAAGAGTGTACAGATCTGGTATGGAGTTATTGGCCAATCACTCATTGGAGCTTTTTTACGGCGATAGGGTCAGGGTAGTAGGTACTAAAGAAGATATTGGTGAAGTAGAAAAAATCATTGGCAATTCGCAAAAAAGATTGATTGAGCCTGATTTCTTATCTCTTTTTGGTGGTTTAGTGATCGGTATTATATTGGGTTCGCTACCTATTGCAATACCGACCTTACCTGTACCCGTCAAGCTTGGATTTGCGGCTGGACCATTATTGGCGGCATTGTTTGTGAGTAGATATGGTGGAATAGGTGTCATTCATTCTTACATCAATAACGGTGCCATCTACTTCATGAAAGACTTGGGTATATGTTTGTTTTTTGCATCTGTTGGCTTGCATGCAGGTACTCATTTTTATGAAAATTTTGTGCATTATAATGGATGGATATGGGTCGTCTATGCTTTATTTATCTCCTTGATCCCATTGCTATTCATGATTCTGGTAGGTAGAATGTACTTGAAAATCAACTACTTACAACTGTCAGGTTTGATGAGCGGAACATATACCGATCCAGCAGCTTTAGCTTTTAGCAATGGATATTTCGATTCGGATGTACCCACTCAAGCGTATGCTACTGTGTACCCATTTGTCACTATTTTAAGGATATTTGTAGCACAATTGCTCATATTATTGCTGGTATAAAATAAAAATTGGAATACAATGAAGAATTTTCGATTGCGACATTGGCAGCCATCTGATGCTGAAAGCCTTGTAAAATATGCAAACAATGCCAATATTGCGAGATATATGAGAGATGCGTTTCCTCATCCATATACCAAGGCAGATGGTGACAATTTCATACAATTTGCAATGCAAAAACTACCTGCTTCAATTTTTGCAATCACTGTTGATGATTTAGCTATTGGAGGCATTGGGCTACATCCACAAAATGATATATACAGATTGAATGCTGAGTTGGGTTACTGGTTGGGCGAACCATTTTGGGGGCAAGGTATCATCACCAATGCTATTTCACAAATAGTGACTTATGGTTTTGAAAATCTGCAAATTGAGAGAATTTATGCCATTCCATTTGGCAGCAATATTGGCTCTCAAAAAGTATTGGAGAAGGCTGGTTTTCTGCTCGAAGCCAAATTGTCAAAAACAATTGTCAAAAACAATGTACTTGAAGATGAATTGATTTATGCTATCCGAAAAGTTGGATCGTAAGTTTAAAAATAAAACATAAAAATTTACTTACAGCATAACCATACGCTTCATCATGATTGTAATGCTTATTTCAATGGGAAATTAGTTATTAAATTATCAATAAACTCAGGTAAAATCTCGGGCCTTGTGATGACAGCTATGAGCATACCAGCTACTGCTCCGTAAAAGTGAGCTTCGTGGTCAATATTACCATTTTGATTTTTTGAAGCCCAAGTAGAATACCACAAATACAAAACACCAAATACAATAGCTGGTACTGGTATGATGGCAAACAAACCTAACATACTCCAAGGATACAATAAAATAAAAATAAATAAGATACCAGATACGCCACCTGAAGCACCTACACTGGCAAAATATGGATTGTTTCTATTTTTATAATATGTAGGGATATCGCCCATCACAATGATGAGCAGATAAGTCATTAGGTACAAAATACTACCACCAGATGTACCGAAATAATATGTAAGGTATGATTCGACTGGTCTCCCAAATTCGTACAATACAAACATATTGACAAATAGATGCATCAGGTCACCATGTACAAATCCAGAAGTCAACCACCTATAATATTGCCCACGACTGGCTTCAACCACCGGATAGTGTTTCAATTCATTGAACAGTTTCTCATTGTTGAAACATAAGAAAGACACTGCACAAGTGATGATGATAATGATAAGAGTCATGCTCATTAATTATTGCAAAGTTTTACATCAATCCAAAGGTCAGTGTGATCAATATTTTACTTTGCTCTTAAAATTACGATCTATAACTTCAATGATTTCTTCAGCAGCATCTACCATATCATCCTCATCCAATGAACTGACATTGAATGCTAACATGAAAGCATAATTGGCATCACCTGTCCAATAAAATCGACCTTGCTCAAAAGAGTATGCGCCATCATGGTCGGCTGCATCAAATTTTTTATATTTGAAAGGCTGATGCTGGTCCATGGTCATTTCGCCTTCTTCCAATTTTGAACTAACATAAGTAGAAATATATTGTGGATATTCGTCATACACAGGATTGGTCATCAATTGCACCAAGATACCTGCATTCGGCATAGATGGGTCATTCCATTTGAAAAAGCATGATTTTACCTTGTCATTGGTTGGATCATTAGACTCTTTGACTGTCACATTGGATGATGTTCCTAATATTTCCTTGACTTCATTTGGTGAGATCATTTGACATGCACTGGGTACTGTCAGAGTTTTGGGGTCTATAGCTGCTGCACCTTGGGCATTGCTTGGGTCAACTGCAGAAAGTTTGTTGTCAGATTTATCATTTTTGCAAGCAAATACACTTGTCAAGACAATCAAAAAAAAGAGGTATCTCATTTCTAAAATTTAAATGAAGTATTAAAATATTTTATTCGGTGGGGCAAAGGTAGTGTTTTAAAATAAAATTAGAAAATATTGTAATATGTATTTTTATGAATACAATTATCAATACATCGCCTGTGACAGATATCAAAAAGTATGTCTAATATTACAAAATGGCTTGTCGTATTCTTACAAGATTCTCTAACAAGGATTTCAATTGTTCTAAGGGCAACATATTGGCGGCATCAGATTTTGCCTCTGTCGGATTAGGATGGGTCTCAATAAAAATACCATCAGCTCCTACGGCTATAGCTGCTTTGGCAATGGTTGAGATCAGAGCAGGTTTGCCTCCCGTCACGCCAGAAGCTTGATTGGGTTGCTGGAGTGAGTGAGTACAGTCCATGATCACTGGTACACCAAATGACTTCATCAGCGGTATTCCCCTATAATCGACTACCAAATCTTGATATCCAAAGGTAGTACCTCGCTCTGTGAGCATCACCTTTTCATTATGACATTCTCTGACTTTCAGCACTGCATGAGACATGGATTCTGGACTCATAAATTGTCCTTTCTTGATGTTGATAATTTTTCCAGTATTGGCAGCAGCGGCAATAAGCGATGTTTGACGACATAAAAATGCAGGAATTTGTAGTATGTCCACATATTCCGCAGCCATAGCCGCCTCTTCATCTGTGTGAATATCTGTGGTCACAGGCAAATCAAATTCATCAGCTACTTTTTTCAGTATTTTCAGTGATTTTTCATCACCTATACCAGTGAAAGAATGGATAGATGAGCGATTAGCTTTTTTATAAGATCCCTTAAAAATATAGGGGATTTTCAATTCACTGGTTATGTTTTTTACTTTTTCAGCTATCTCCATAGCCATACTTTCGGATTCGATGGCGCATGGGCCAGCAATAAGAAAAAAATTAGTGGATGACCTGTGACTTATATTTTTAATGGATGGGATTAATGAGTATGCTTGCATTGATTTTATTTACTTATTGACCAAAAACAAATTGCACGATATTGGCACCCATTTTTAATGCCTTGATACGCACTTCTTCAGGGTCCTTATGGACTTCAGCATCTTCCCAACCATCACCCAAGTCAGTTTCATAAGAATAATAGCAGACCAATCTTCCTTCCCAAATCAGCCCAAATCCTTTAGCCTGTTTTTCGTCGTGTTTATGAATTTTTGGCACACCATTATCAAACTTGTATTTTTGATTGTATAGAGGATGGTCGAATGGCAATTCAACAAAGGTCAACTCTGGGAAAACCTTCTTCATAGCCACTCTGAGATATGGATCCATGCCATAATTATCATCTATATGCAAAAAGCCACCAGCTATCAGGTAATTTCTCAGATTCTCAGCGTCGGCACTAGAAAAGACCACATTGCCATGACCTGTCATGTGTACCAATGGATAGTTGAACAACTCTACGCTACCTACATCCACTACAGCGTACTCAGGATCAAGATTGGTACCCAAAAACTTATTGCAAAACGCTGATAAATTGACCAATGATGTTGGATTGGCATACCAATCTCCTCCACCACCATACTTCAAAAGAGCAATTTTATACCCTGGCTCCGTGAATGAAATCAGGAATGGCAAAAGCAAGACTAAAAAATATTTCATAAAAAATTAGGTATCATAATAATCAAAACGATAATCAGAACATCTTCATTTTAAATTGGTTTAAAAAATTGTGCTTAATATCAATTATATGATCTATCTTGCATTACAAATCAAAATAAATCAGATGCGATTGCAAGTTTTATTTACGGGCTTCTTGACTATTTTGATGATGAGTTCCGCAGCGCAAATACCTTTTAATTGTAGGGGACAATATTATCTCAGCCTAACAAAAGATGGTGTAGTAAGCTCTGGTTTGTATGAAGTGAAAATTTCAAATGATGGCAAAAATATTTACTTAGATACTATTTCACCTTCTATAGGCTTGGTGTTGAATGGAATGGGATACCGTATTACCGACAATTTTATCTATGGTATTGACCCACAAACGGCCAGATTGCGCAAGATTGGTATGGATGGTGTCGCTGTAGATTTGGGCATTCCCAAGGGCATTCCATTAGATCGACTCTACTATGCTGGTGATGTCACTCCAGATGGCAGATACTTGCTACTGATAGGTTTAGGAGGCAATCCTCAACAAATTGTTAAGGTAGATTTGACTGATCCACAATATTCTACTTCCTTTGTTGGACTGAAAAATAATAATATTGGCATTGTGGACATAGCCTTTGACCCATTTTCAGGAATTATGTATGGTCATGATTTGATCAACCAAAGACTTGTCACCATCGATCCGGAGAATGGAAATGTCAATTCAAATTTTGCACGACAACCACAAGTGGATCAATTGGGAGCTTTATTTTTTGATTCTTTTGGCAATTTGTATGGATATGGAGCATATAGCACTTTTGAACAAAACAAGTTTGTGTCTATCAACAAAGTGACTGGTCAAATCCAATTGCTCGCCGAAGGGCCATTGTCAACAGGTCAAGATGGCTGTGCTTGTCCATATACTATAGAACTACAAAAGACAGTTGAACCCGCTATGACTTTTCCATGTACTAAGGTAATTTATAATTTTATTGTGAGCAATGCATCAGGGACGACGAGATCGGGAATATCTTTGTCTGATCAATTACCTGAAGGCTTACGTGCTCTCAGAGTGGTGGTCAATCCTTTCGGTGGTAATGACTCAATGACAGAAAACACCCTCACCATACACAATATGACAGTGCCGATAGGCGTAGATACTATTAAGGTATTGGTAGAAGTAGGTGAAGTGCCTGTCGGTTTTTACAAAAATCAAGCAGTTTTAGCGGGTTTACCTCCAGCCTTAGGTAGCTTTAGCCTTTCTGATGACCCTAGGACTTTCATAGAAAAAGACAGCACTATCTTGCAAGTGATACCATTAGACCTGAGTCATTTTGATGAAACATACGCAATTTGCGAGGGTGATTCGGTCTTAGTAGATGCTACCGTCTATGGTCTGACCTATCTATGGGAAGATGGAGATACCAATCCTAAAAAATGGCTACATGCGCATAATTACCAACTCAAGGCTTCAAGTACTTGTCAGCAGACTGTAGTGCATTATATAATCAATCCTTATTCTCTTCACGCCAATATTATAGAAGATACTATTTATTTGCAGTTGGGAGACTACGCAAATCTACATGGTGAATACTCCAGCAACAACCAAGTGGTACAAGTCCAATGGATGGCTATTGGCAATGAAAACCCAATCTGTGCCAATTGCACAACCATAACTGTACGGCCTTTGTATGACGGATACTATGTTTTTGAAGTTGTTAACGAGGTAGGATGCATTAGAAAAGATACTGTATATGTAAAAGTACAAAAGGACAGAAATATATTCGCACCCAACATCATTTCTGCCAATAATGATGGTACCAATGATGTATTTTCATTGGTGGGAAGGCAAGAAGTGGCATCAGTAAAACACTTGAAGATATACGATAGATGGGGCAATTTGGTCTTTGAGAAAAACAATTACCAACTTGATGCCAGCCAAGGTTGGGATGGCACATTTTTAGGAAGAGAAGTAGTGCCGGGCGTTTATACTTGGGTTGCTTCGGTAGTATTTATTGACGGCTATGAGCTAAAGATGCAAGGAGATGTGACGGTCATAAGGTAGGGTAAGTGAATGTTCTAAAATCCATTCATTGTTATTTATTTAAACAAAAGTTGATAAAAATTCAAAATTTAAAAGAACTTTAATATCCACACTTGCACAATACCGATATTTGCAACATTAATTTTTAAGGTTTTGAAAATGGTTCTTTGTCAATTATTGCCTTTCTGATTTTTGCCTTGAAATATTGTGTCAAGTCCTTTTCATTGTCAAGAACATAGATAAATTCTTCAAGGTCAGTGAGTACTAAAATTGCTTTATTTACTAATGCTTCTTTGCTTGCTATAATTCCTGAATCTGCAAAACCCGAAGCTGATATAAAAATGCCTTGTGCACTTGTCCTGTGATAAATTCGTCCCAAATGAGCAAATATGTCTTCACTACCTATTTTGTCTTTTTTCCATTTCATCTCAACCAAATAAATTTGATTGTCAATTTCAATTACTCCATCAATTTGTTCAATTATTCCTTCTCCATTGTCTCCTTTTCGAGTAAAGGTTTCTCTTACAAGAATACCATAGATTGAAAAGAGAGAGTTCAAAACTCCTTCTAATTTTTTTCCTCTTTCTTGTGGGTTTGTTATGCTGAAGAGTCCGTAAAATTCTTTTTTGGTTGTCTCAATTAGTTCAGTTCGTTTCTTTATTGCTTCAATTTTTTATTGTATTCTTCACTATGTTTGGCTTGTAGATTTTCTTTTTCTTGTTTCATACGAGTAAATGTGTCCTTAACATTTACTATGTTTCTAATTTCTGCAACAAGTCCTTTTGCTTTATACTGGTCAGTTTCCCAACAATTCGTAAAGGACTCAAAATCGACAACTCGTTTTAAAAGTTCTCGTCTTTCTCGAATGTACGTGTCAGATTTTTCATTAATCCGGGTAAGTATTGTTCTAGTAATTTCGTATTTATTGAAACTTTCTTTGTCAGCTTCAAGTCTGTCAGATATGTCTTTGTATACTTTTTCTGAAATTCCTGCACCTCTAAAAAACAATAAAACAGATTTTTTAGAACGGTTCAAAATTGGAATAGCTTGAACAAGAAGTTCAAACAATTCTGGTGGATAATGAAATGTGTCTGTCTGAGTCATTTACGATTTCTTTGTAATATCAACATGACAATTTTATAATAAGAGACTATCTCTTTTCATTAATCATCTTGATCTATACATATTACATTTCTAAATCCCTTAAAAATATTTGAAACTTTGCCCTGCTTTGACACTTAAAAGTGTTTCATATATCAATTTGACTACATTTTCGATGTCTGATTTGTGTGCCATCTCCACGGTAGTGTGCATATATCTCAATGGCAATGAAATCAATACTGAAGGTATGCCTCCATTGCTATATGCAAAGGCATCAGTATCAGTACCAGTGCTCCTGCTTGCAGCAGACCTTTGGAAATCGATCTTTTTATCTTCTGCAACATCAATCACTTGTTGGAGTAGCAGATTATGTACAGCAGGTGCATATGTAAGGGCTGGCCCCAAACCACATTTGATATCTCCTTGTATCTTATTATTGACCAAAGGTGTGTTAGTGTCATGGGTGACATCTGTGATGATGGCCACCTGAGGCTTTATAGTGTTGGCTATCATTTCTGCACCTCTTAGGCCTATCTCTTCTTGTACGGCATTGACAATATAAAGCGAATAGGGTAAGTTTTTCTTATTTTTCTTGAGCAATTTGGCTACCTGAGCAATGCAAAATCCACCCATTCTATTGTCCAATGCTCTACCACAATAGTAAGTATCGTTGAGTGTGAACAATTCATCTTGAAATGTAATGACGCAACCTACATGGATACCCATTTCTATGACGGCTGCCTTGTCCTTGGCTCCGACATCAACAAATATATTGTCCATAGTGGGAGACATATTTTCATCCTTGCCACGGCGTGTATGTATGGCGGGCCAACCGAAGACTCCTTTGACTATTCCTTTTTTAGTGTGAATATTGACGCGCATGGATGGTGCAATGATATGATCTGAACCACCATTTCTGATGACCTGAATGAATCCATTATCTGATATATAGTTGACATACCAAGAAATTTCATCAGCGTGAGCCTCGATTACCACTTTATATTCTTGGCCAGGATTGATGATACCATAAGCTGTACCATAATTGTCCAAATGCCATTCGTCAATATAGGGTTTGATGTAGTCGATCCATATCTTTTGGCCAGGAGCTTCATATCCTGTGGGTGATGCATTATTCAGATATTGATATAAAAACTCTTCAGATGCTTTATCAATAATTTTCATTTATTATATTTTGAATTATAATGTTTTATAATGTTATTTGCTATTTGCATACCATTGATGCGGATCACTATTCCAGTTTGACAGCATATCGGCTTCTGCATCTGAAATATAATGAGACGCAACAGCTTCTGTGATCAAAGTAGAATAATCAGACAAAGTACGGTAAATACATTGGGAATTCAAAAAATTCTGTCTTGCAATTTCGAATTGATAATCAAATATCGCCAATACACCAACCACATCATGACCTTCAGATCGTAAAACTTTGACGACATCAATCGAACTTCCACCTGTAGAAATGAGATCTTCTACCACCAAAATTTTGGAATGTGGTGCTATTTCTCCTTCTATTTGGTTTTGTCTGCCATGTTCTTTGGGATTGGATCTGACATAACAAAATGGTAGATTCAATTCATCCGCCAATAGTGCTCCATGCGCTATGCCAGCAGTGGCGACACCAGCTATCATATCTGTAGCACCGAGTTGAGTAGCAACCTCTGCAAGCGATTTTTTTATGAGCGTTCTGACCTCTGGATAGGAAAGGCTTACTCTATTATCACAGTAGATTGGTGATCTCATTCCAGATGCCCAAGTAAAAGGATTTTGTGGGTTTAATTTTTATTGCTTTTATTTGCAACAGATTTTGAGCAATAATATTTTTAGATTCATATTTTTATATTGAATGGAGAAACGCAAATTTATAAAATTTATATCAATGAAGCAGAGGTAATACTAAAGCCTTCTGCTGAAGTGACCTTGGCAGGATATTGAGAAGACAGGAAGTGTAGTGGTAAAGTACTCTGGCAATAAAAAACATTTGCTCGATTATATTTCCATCTTAGAAAAAATCCATCAAATCAGAGAAAATGATCATTCACTCAGATGATTTTTTAAAGTTGAAGGAAGATTTTAAGTATCATTTTACTGAAATTGAGGCTGGTGGCGGATTAGTGAAAAATGAAAAAAATCAGTACTTATTTATTTTCAGGCGTGGATCATGGGACTTGCCAAAGGCAAAATTGAAACCAATGAGACAAAAAAGATGCCACCTTGAGAGAAGTTTCGGAAGAAACAGGCATTTCAAATATGACCATCATCAAAAAACTGATAGTCACAAGGCATACCTACCGCAGCAATGTAGGAAAACGTATCATCAAAAAATCTCATTGGTACCTTATCGAGACCACAAAGCAACCACTCAAGCCACAAACTTCTGAGGATATCGAAAAAGCAGTTTGGATGACTCTCCACTCGGATTTTTTAGCAAGAAACGACAAGTATATCCCAATATCTTGGAAGTGGTACATACACAAGACACACAAGAGCTGGTCAGCAGAGTCCAAGTCAAAATATCGCAGTGATGAAGTGGCAAAAAATAAAAAGCTGGTTTATAGAATACTATAAAGATATGGTGGTTGGCGCTGTCGCAATATCAATATCATGGGTACTCATCTATCGTGTCATCTCGCCGCCCATAACGATGCAAATGCTCACAAGAATGGTACATGATGAAGGTAACTTAAAATACGATTATGTATCAATAGGTGAGATATCTCCTTATTTGCAAGTATGTGCACTTGCATCTGAAGATCAAAACTTGCCTTTTCATAGTGGATTGGATTTGGAAGCCATCAGAAAGGCAGTCAAAGTCAACCAGAAAGGTAGAAAGGTGTTTGGAGCCAGCACTATCACCCAGCAAGTAGCCAAAAATGTTTTTCTTTTTCCGCAAAGGTCATATTTGCGCAAAGGTCTTGAATTATATTTTGCCGTATTGATAGAAACATTTTGGCCTAAAGTAAAAATTTTGGAGATGTACCTCAATGTTGCTGAAATGGGTACGCTCATATTTGGAGCTGAAGCTGCCGCTGAGACTTATTACAATAAAAAAGCATCTAAATTAAATCTTGCTGAGTCAGCTGCAATAATTTCAATCTTGCCCAATCCTCGCAAGTATAAGGCAAATAACCCAGGCACTTATGTTGCTGGCAGACAAGCTGAAATACGCAATCTCTATTATTCGCTTGATGGCACACATTACTTGCGCGAGTTGTACGTGCGAGCAGAATCTTCATTGTATGACTTTAGCAAATATTAGTTTTGTTAAAAAAAAAAGATGCCGCAACAACATTACATCGCTGCGGCATCTACCCTCTGTTTATAAAATTACACTCTTTTTACCTTAATCGCATGAATCTTTAAGAGCTTTGAGTTCTTCCTTAGTGTTGACGGTAACTACAGTGCCATCGCTCATGGTCACCGTAATAGGGAAGACCAATTCAGGATGAACCTTGACACCAGGATTATTCTTTTTGTACTCTTTGATGGCATCACGAAGTGTACTTTGATCATCCTTTGAGTTCAGGGTGATGATGGTACTATCTGGCAAGCTCACACTGAATGGATAGTTGATAGTGAAGCACGATGGACCATGTCCGTGACCACCATTGCCATCGTTGCCACCGTTACCGCCATTGCCATGTCCACCATTTGGGTTTTTACCACAAAGTGCTCTTAGCTCTTTTTGTACTGTGGCATCCGTGACAGTGATCACTTCGCCAGCTTCATTGATGACATCATAAGGAAATGCCAAAGATGGTTTGCCTTTTACATCAGGATTGTTTGTTCTCCATTCTTTGACAGCTGTCTTGAGAGCTTCGTAAGAGTCAACTGATACTGTGGTCGAATCAGCAAAAACCAAAGTGACAGGAAAAACTAATTCATAACAACCATTTTTGCCTAATGCTCCTCCTTCTACTGTTCTAGTTACGACTTCTTCAGCGTAAGATTCAGTATCTGTGGTGTCAGTAGCAACTCCATTTACATCTGTGGAGTCCGTACATGAAGTGATGAACAATCCAATTACAAAAATCATCATCCAAGGGAAATTCAAAAATCTCGTTTTCATTAAAATTATTTTTTTAAGTATGAAATAAAATGTTTTACGATATTAAGAGTGGAAGATCAAAACTTTGTACTCAAATATTTTTAAAATTTTGCATTATTTTGTTATATTATATTTATAATAATGTGTATTAGTTACACTAATAAATTGTTATGATATGTTTTTAGTTATAAATTTTTGGAAACAATTTTATTGTCAATGGATAAAATGAAAAAAAATTGCACCTAATGTTATTGTATGAATGGATGAATTCATATTTTGCTGTCTAAAATTTTCTATATGACTTTTGTCAAATGGACTAGTTTCATCTTTTTGCTATTAATATTTGGGTGTCAAAACGATACAGACATAGATTTGGTCATCAAAAATGCAAATATTTATGCTGTAGATACTACTTATCCAGGAAACACCATAGCAATAAGCGGAAACAAAATTTTAAAAATTGGAAATTGGGAGACTATTTCAAAGGAAATCAATGAACAAACTGAAGTGATAGATGCTTTAGGAAATTTTGTGATGCCTGGATTTATAGAAGGACATGGACATTATGCTGGTTTGGGTAATAGTTTGATCAATTTGAATTTTCTAAAATCTAGAAGTTGGGACGAAATCGTATCTGCTGTTGGTAAAAAAGCCCAAGAAACACCAAAGGGTGCTTGGATCATTGGGCGAGGCTGGCACCAAGAAAAATGGGATAGCATCCCTATACAAAATATATATAATTACCCATTTCACTATGCTTTGAGCCATGTATCGCCACATCAACCAGTAGTATTATATCATGCTTCAGGTCATGCGCTCATTGCCAATAAAAAGGCTATGGATTTGGTGGGTATCACACGTGAGACTCCAAATCCTGTTGGTGGTGAGATAGTCAGAGATAAAAATGGCGATGCAATCGGTGTATTTGAAGAGCGGGCAATGACTGCTTTTTCTGCACAATATGATGGATATCTGGCATCTCTCAATCCTCAAAAATTGGATTCATTATGGCATTTGGCTATTATTAAAGCTGAGGATGAATGTCTGAGCAAAGGAATCACATCATTTCAGGATGCGGGTAGCCAATTTGATGAAATAGATAAGTATAAAAAATTGGCTGAAGCTGGCAAAATGAGAGTCAGACTTGGGCAATGCTTCGAGAGCCACAACATCCATCATGGGCAAAGCAGGAAAATATAAAATGGTGGGTATTGGTAATCAGTATTTTACATGCAATGCTATAAAATCGGAAGTAGATGGAGCCTTGGGAGCATTTGGTGCTTGGCTTTTAGAACCATATTCTGACAAGCCTGGTTTCAAAGGTCAAAATACGACTGACATTTATGATGTAAAAAAAATTGCTGATGAAGCGATAGCCAACAATATGCAGTTTTGTGTCCATGCGATAGGAGACAGAGCCAATAGGGTAGTCTTGGATATTTACGAAGGTGTCATGGGCAAGCATCCAGAAAAAGATTTGCGATGGCGGATCGAGCACGCCCAACACTTGAATAAGGCTGATATTCCAAGGTTTGCCAAAAATAAGATAATAGCTTCAATGCAGGGCATTCATTGCACATCTGATGCACCATTTGTAGTCAAGAGATTGGGCTTGGATAGGGCAAAAACTGGTGCGTATGCCTGGAGATCACTCTTAGATCAAGGTGTATTGGTAGCCAATGGGACAGATGCTCCAGTGGAGGATGTAGATCCCATCAAAAGTTTTTATGCGTCAGTCACACGCAAAAGAGAAGATAATGGATTGTTTTACTGAGCAAGCGATGACCAGAGCGGAAGCAATTTATTCTTATACCTTGGGGAATGCTTATGCAGCTTTCGAAGAAAAAATCAAAGGGTCGATCAGATCAGGTAAATTGGCAGATTTAGTGATCTTATCTAATGACCTTATAAAATGTACCGATGAAGATATTTTGAAAACGAAGGTGCTTTATACAATTATTGATGGAAAAATTCGGTTTAAACAAAAATAACTTTTATGAACAAATTGCTTTTATGCTTAGCTATAATGGCCTCATTCTGGAAAATACAAGGTCAAGAGAGTCACTTCAAGTGTGGTCATGATTTGATGATGGATTTTATGGAAGCGGAATATCCTGGATATCGCCAGCGAGTAGATGAATCATTTGATTATGCACTTAAACATCAGGATGATGCTGGTGCAAGAACAGAATTGTTGAAGATTCCAGTGGTAGTACATATTGTTTGGAAAGAAAATGCTGAAAATTTGAATGACTCAGTTATCTTCAATCAAATTGAGATACTCAATAAAGCTTTTAGATTAAAAAATGAAAATAGACACGATTTACGAGATATTTTCAAACATCTTCAAGCTGATGCTAATATTGAATTCGAATTAGTGTCTATTAACCGAGTTAAAACAAATATTAGTTTTGAACCAACAACAAGAGGAAGAATAGATGCTGTAAAAAAGAGTATAACAGGAGGAAGCAATGCAAAAGACCCAATAAAGTTTATGAATATTTGGATATGTAAAATCCTTGAATCCAGAGATTATCAGCTTTTTGGTTATGCATATCCTCCATCTGGTATGAGCAACTGGCCTTTGGGTGCTGAGGCTCCTTCTCAAGATTTAGAAGGAATTGTAGTAGATTATAGAGTAGTAGGTAACAACAATCCAAATAAATTTATAATTAGTGGTAATATTTATCCAATGTCAGGAATTATCCCTATACATGAAGTGGGGCACTACTTAGGGCTCAGACATATTTGGGGAGATGGATCAGCTTTGACAGGTAGTGTTAATAGCTGCAATGTAGATGATGGCATTACAGATACACCTAATCAAGGAGAAGAAACACCAAATACGTGTAATAAAGTTAAAAATACTTGCACTGACCCTACTAACGAACTCCCAGATATGCTTGAAAATTATATGGATTATTCTTTACAAATTTGTATGAATACTTTTACTATTGGACAGGTAGCATTGATGCGCTCAGTACTCAAAAAACAAAGAAAACTATTGGCTATTTCGACTATAAATGAAGCAAATGTTGAATCCAATATTTCAATTTTCCCTAATCCTACATCCGATTTTGTCAATATACTTTTGAATTCTTATAAGCACGGCCGCGTCAATATTCGAGACATAAATGGTAAGGTGATTTACAGTAATGTGATAGAAGGAAATACTACCATCGAAACTAGCGCTTGGACACCAGGTGTTTATTTGGTTGAGGTTTTGTCAAATGGAAGATCATTTCGCTCCAAACTTTTAAAAGATAGTGGCTTATAAGCTAATTTGATGCAACAAATTTATTATGTCATATCAATTTTTTTGGAGTCGCTCACAGAGCTGAAAGGAGGCTTCGTAAAATATCTTTTGTGGTCAGGATTGATAGCATTGTTACTTTTTACTGTATTACTTTATGGCATTTGGACTTTTTCTGATGTGTTTGGCGCTTGGATAGCTGAAATTATACCTTGGAATTGGGCTCATGAGTCCCTTCTGTTTTCTGTAGTGATTGGCTTGATGACACTTTTCATTTGCTGGTTTGTAGCCAAATATTTGTTGTTGATGGCTCTGTCACCAGTATTGAGTATAGTTTCAGAAAAAATTGAAAAAGACTATAAGGAAAAAACAAAATCAACTTTTTCAGTCATGTCTTCAGCTGCTAGAAGTATTAGAATCAATCTGCGCAACATGATAAAAGAGTTGGTGGTTACCGTTTTGCTCCTCGTAATGAGTTTGATACCAGGCATCAATATCTTGACTTTTTTCTTGCTTTTTGTTGTCCAATCCTATTTTTTAGGGTTTGGATTTATGGATTTTTACTTGGAGAGACATTTTACTTTTTCGCAAACCATCGCCTTGGTTTGGAAGCACAAGTGGGCAGCAATTTGCATTGGAAGCATTTTTACTTTTATAATCCTTATTCCTATTTTAGGAGTTTTGGTGGCTCCATATTTTGTCACTGTGACAGCCACAAAGTATTTTGCTCAGATGGAAGAATTAGAAGAATGAGTAAGCTGACTATGCTTAATTAATCACTTTTTGATGTTTAATTCATTAGATTACCTATTCATCAATATTTTGACTTACTACCTCAATATTAGACATCCTGAGTATATTTGCCATTCTTATACATCTTTATGATCACTTCGCAATTTCCAGCTCCTTTTGAAGACCAAATGAAAACCAAGCTCATGATTGATTATATAGACTTTTGTGGAGCTATGGATAGTGAAGTGCCTGTATCTATTCGTACTCATCCTTACAAAAATTTAAAGCCAATAAATTATGAAAATGTCCCTTGGTGTCCCTTCGGATACTATCTGCCATCACGTCCTGTTTTTACCTTAGATCCTGCATTTCATAGTGGTGCGTATTATGTACAAGAAGCTTCTTCCATGTTTATATGGCACATTCTCAATAGTATAAATAAAGAAAGTACTGATATAAAGATTTTAGACTTATGCGCAGCACCAGGCGGCAAAAGCTCACTTATAGCTACTTTTTTAAATCATAAAGGCCTTTTGGTAGCCAATGAAGTGGTCAAAAGTAGGGCTTATACGCTCAAGTACAATTTGAGTAAAGAAGGCTATTCAAATATTATTGTCACTAACAGTGACCCTAAGGATTTTAGTTTATTGCATGATTTTTTTGATATTATCTTGGTAGATGCTCCTTGCTCAGGAGAAGGTATGTTTCGTAAAGATCCAAATGCAATCAAAGAATGGTCACCTGAAAATGTCAAACATTGTGCGATCCGGCAGCAAAACATTATCAACGATATTTTACCAGCATTAAAAGAAGATGGACACCTGATCTACTCTACATGTACTTACAATGATATAGAAAATATGCAAAATGTCGCTCACATCGTCAATAGATATGATCTGCAGTCAATACCGATTACCTTGCATGAGTCTTGGTCTATTGATGAGATGACAAAAGCTAACTGTGTAGGGTATCAGTTTTACCCTCATAAGGCAAAAGGTGAAGGTTTTTTTATAGCTTTAATGCAAAAAACAAATCGAGCCAATGGACATCAAAAGTTGAAAATATCTGATAAACTCTTTGCAGATTTGGATACTAAATCAAAGCAAATCGTTGAAGGATGGGTGAAAATAGCAAACAAGGTCATCATCACTGACAAGGTAGGCATGGTGCATTTATTTCCAGAAGACTATATTCTAGATGCAAAAATATTGGGCAGTTATCTCCGGATCATAGCTACAGGTACTTCACTAGGTACGATCAACAAGCATATATTCATCCCTGACCATGGACTTGCATTATCATTGGATTTATCTGATAAAGTGGCTACTATTGACTTAGATTTAAAAAATGCCTTACTTTATCTAAAAAGAGAATTGAGTCACATTGATTCGACACAAACTTCTTGGCTTTTAGCCACTTATGAAGGACAAGGAATGGGTTGGTTGAAAAATTTGGGTCATCGCATCAATAATTACCTACCTTCAGAATATAGAATCCTCATGGATCTACCGAAGGAATAGTAATCACACCAAAGGAGATGCATACCATCCTTTTACTAAATCTTCAGTGGTATTGGCTTCTGATTTGTGCTTGTATTCGTTGGTGTATTTATTGTATTCATAATCTTGGCCCCATGCGTCATGATGTTGACAAAGTGATTTTAGGCTATCCAATATATATCTAATCTCCTCATTTGTCATAGTAGGATGGATAGACATACGCACCCAGCCAGGTTTATTGGCAAGGATACCCGAACTGATTTCGTCGGTTAGTGATTTGGATTTTTCGTGCGACACGGCCAATAAATAATGGCCATAAGTACCTGCACATGAGCATCCACCACGCATTTGGATTCCAAATCGATCATTGAGCAATTTTACAGCCAGATTGAAATGCAATCCTTCTATGTAAAACGAAATGACACCCAATCTATCTTTGGTATTTTCGGCAAGGACTTTAAGGTTTGGAATATTTGCTAGTTCTTCCCAAATTGTTTCTAAGATTTCGTGCTCTCTTTGCAAGATATTTTCTACACCCATTTGTTCTTTGAGTAAGATGCAAAGTGCTACTCTGATAGTTTGTAAAAATGCAGGTGTACCGCCATCTTCTCTGGCTTCTATTTCATCATGGTACTTATGCTCTCCCCAAGGATTGGTCCAGTCCACGGTGCCTCCACCTGGATTGTCAGGCACGCGATTGGTGTACAATTTTTGATTGAAAATAAGGATGCCTGAGCTCGATGGTCCACCCAGAAACTTATGTGGAGAAAAATAAATGGCATCCAAATATTCATCAGCGTTTTCTGGGTGCATATTGATGTCAATATAAGGAGCAGAGCAAGCAAAATCAACAAAACAAAGTCCTCCAGCTCTATGTATCATGCCAGCCAACTTATGGTAGGGAGTATAGATACCTGTCACGTTAGAACAAGAAGTGAGTGCTGCAATTTTCGTTTTTCTGTCTTTATATTGGATAAGTAACCTTTCGAAATCTCCCAAATCAACCTTACCTTCAGGACATGCACCTATCACCACTACATCACCTGTGGTCTCTATCCAAGAAGTTTGGTTGGAGTGATGCTCCATGTGAGTGACAAAGATTACTGGCCTTTCTGATTCAGAGAGTTGGATTCTATCTTGAAACTTTTCATGTAATTTTAGTCCGATGATACGTTGCAACTTATTGACTACTCCTGTCATACCGCTATGTGAGGAGATCAGGATGTCACTTTGCTGAGCATTGACATGTTTTTTGATGATGTCTCTGGCTTTTTTGTATGCCAAAGTCATAGATGAGCCTGTTACATTGGTTTCAGTATGTGTATTAGCTACAAAAGGCGAAATTTTTTCTTTCATGATTTCCTCAATCGCTTCATACATCCTGCCACTAGCTGTCCAATCAGCATAGACGATCTTTTTAGAGCCAAAAGGCGTATCATAAGTTTGATTGATCCCGATTATGTTTGCTCTAAATGGAGCAAAATATTCTTCCAGATTTTCGAATTTACTCATATTATGCCTATGACTTTTTGGATTAATGACTTAGCAGTGTCGATATCTGGTGCTTCACAATATATGCGTATTATTGGCTCTGTGTTTGATTTGCGCAAATGCACCCAACCTTCGGCAAAATCAATTTTAAGTCCATCTACATCGTTCAATTTCTCACTGCCAAATGCTGATTTTAACCTTGCGATGATTTCATCTATGTTGACATCGGGCGTAAGGTCTATCTTGTCTTTGATGATTTCATACTTTGGGTAACCAGATTTCAACTCTGACATAGTACCATTTCTCTCTGCTAGCAGAGACAAGAAAACAGCTATCCCAGCCAAGGCATCTCTACCATAATGCAATGCTGGAATGATGATGCCACCATTGCCTTCTCCGCCTATAACGGCATGGCAACTTTTCATTGTGTTGACTACATTGACTTCGCCCACAGCGGACGAGTGATATTCGCCACCATGCTTAGCAGTAACGTCTGCCAAAGCTCTTGTTGAAGATAAATTGGATACGGCATTGCCTTTTTCTCTACTCAAAATATAATCTGCCACTGCTACCAAGGTGTATTCTTCTCCAAACATAGACCCATCTTCATTGACGAAGGCAAGCCTATCCACATCAGGATCAATAGAGATGCCAAGATGGGCGTTGGTATTTATAACTGTTTCTGACAATTGAGTCAGATGGTGCGGCAATGGTTCAGGATTGTGGGCAAAATCGCCATAATTGTAAGTATTGAGTAGTGTGTATTGTACTCCCAATGCATCCAATAGTGGAGGAATGGATATGCTTCCAGTAGAATTGATGCAATCTACCACAACACGAAATCCAGCATGCTTAATGGCATCTGCATTGACATGTTTAAAGTTCAATACTTTTTGAATGTGATACTCTATACCATTTTTGTTTTGTGAATATTGACCTAAATGATCCACATCGCTAAAGGTGATTTCTCCTTCATTGATGATATCAATGATATCCTGCCCATCAGCGGCGGAGATAAATTCGCCGTACTGATTTAGAAATTTCAGCGCATTCCATTGCTTCGGATTGTGGCTTGCCGTGAATATGATGCCTGCTCCAGCATTGAGATATGGAACCATCATTTCTACTGTAGGCGTGGTCGAGTATCCGAGGTCTATGACATCGATGCCCATGGCTAACAATGTATTGATAGCAAGCTGGCTCACTATGGCTCCACTGATTCTACCATCTCTGCCTACTACTATTTTTTGCGCTGCTTTCCTTCTTTTGAGCCAAACTCCCAATCCCGCAGTGCATTCTACTACATCCATTGGTGTCAAATTTTCTCCTTTTTTACCTCCGATGGTTCCTCTGATACCAGAAATAGATTTAATAAGTGTCAAGTGTTTGCCTTTTTTGATTGAAGCACAAAAATACACTAAATAAAATTTTTATTACAATGCTGATTTTATATTTATTCACTTTTTAAACTATCTTTGTATTGTGCATTTCCACTTTCTGAGGTAAAAATATTTTGTAGTTCAAGTGTTGATCGAGTTTGATAGGTGGATGATGCTGAATTATTTCAATAATTTGTAAATGATAGTATCAAATAGCAGTTGGATTAACCTAACGGTAGCAATGATGTTGTGTATTTTCATGATGACATCTGTTGATATTTTTGCACAGTATCATGATGAAAAAGTGTCAAAAAAAGCATATAAATTGGCTCAAAAATATGGAATCATCGATGGACATGTGGACTTACCTTATCGTCTGCGCATCAAAAATTTTAGACTTCAAAAAGAATATTTAGGTATCCCTTATCAGACCGATGAAGGTGATTTCGATTATGTAAGAGCTAGGAAAGGTGGCTTGGTAGGACCATTTATGTCCATATTCATACCTTCCAATTATCAAACCGATGGTGGCGCTGTAGAGTTGGCTGATAGTTTGATCAATATGGTGGAGTATATTGCAAAAAATCAATCCGAATACTTTCAATTAGCTTATAGCCCCAAAGATGTATTACAAGCTAAGAAAAACAATAAGATAGCCTTACCTATGGGAATGGAAAATGGAGCGCCTGTTGAAGATGATTTGTCAAAGATAGCGTATTTTAAAAAGAGAGGTATATCGTATATCACCCTTACACACGCTAAGGACAATAAGATTTGTGACTCATCTTATGATACCACAAGAACATGGAAAGGACTCAGCCCATACGGATATAAAGCCATCGATGAGATGACTAATGTAGGTATTATAATTGATATATCGCATGTTTCAGACAGTACATTTTATCAGGTATTGCGTCATGTCAAAGTACCAGTAATTGCTTCACACTCTTCATGTCGGAAATATACACCCGGTTTTGAGCGGAATATGAGCGATGAAATGATCTCATCAATGAAGAAAAATGGTGGCATCATCATGGTAAATTTTGGATCTACCTTTCTTGACTCAAGGGTCACAGCATACAACGATAGTCTGAGAACAGTTTTTACAAATTTATTAACAGAAAAAGGTATAGAACCCAAAAGCAGTCAAGCAGAAGATTTAGAAAAGGAATTTCAGAAGTCATATCCCAAGTTGTATTCAGATGTAGCCATGGTAGCAGATCATATCGATCATATAGTGTCTTTGGCAGGTATCGACCATGTCGGTCTTGGCTCAGACTATGATGGAGTAGGGGATTCATTGCCCACAGGGTTGAAAGATGTGAGTGATTATCCCAATCTCATTGGAGAATTATTGAAGCGTGGATATAGCAAATCTGATATAAAGAAAATTTGTATTGGTAATCTTTTTCGGGTTTGGAATGTTGTTATAAAGGCAAGTAAACGATAGTTTTTCTAAATAAATCGGACGATGTTTGAGAAATTTAAAGCACCATTTTATCAGTTGAGCGCAGTGTCGATACTCACTATTGTCATGATTGGGCTTACCTCATTGTTGCCAGCAATACCTTATGCAAAGACATCTGAGATCATGCCTTGGGTAGTAGTGTGCAGCATGGTCTTACTTTTTGCAATGGTCAATAGTGCTATGAGTTTTCAAGCTGAAAATGGAGCAAAATATTGGATGCAATCTATCTTAAGTTTTGGGGCATTGTTGTTATTGGGCAGTCTGTCAGCTTGGGCAGTTACAGGCGTCACAATTTATGATGCTGGTTCGGTGAGCTGGATATTTATGGTGCTTACATTTGGCTACTTGATCCTGATGTCGATAGTCAATCTGGTTAAATTTCTTCTTTTATTGAGTAAACAAAAAGATGAAAAAATCCTTAATAAAAGTTGAAGAATTGAATCCATTAAGTTCAATCTTGTATGTTTATTATATAGGTTGCTGGTGATACAAATCGATGGTGACGGATTAATCCTTAAAAGAGTGAACATTTTTTAATAAATATAAATATGAAAGGTCTTGTAATATTTCATTTTTTAATCTTTGTTTGGTCTATATCGTGCCAAACGCATAAATATACCGAGCAAAAAAACAGTAGCAGTCCAACGCTTTCGCAAGATTCAAAATTTATCAATATGCATGGAGATACCATCAAAAAGGTCAACAAAACGCCAGAAGAATGGCGCAAATCACTCACTGACATGGAGTATCACGTACTCCGAGAAAAGGTACAGAACGAGCTTTCACAGGTGACTTGCTCGACAATAAAGATGATGGTATGTACACTTGTAGAGGCTGTGGCATGCCGTTATTTATGAGCAAACACAAATACAATAGTGGATCAGGCTGGCCAAGCTTTTATGATGTACCAGATAGCGCAGCCATCACAAAGTCAACTGATTACGACTTGGGCTATGCTCGAACCGAACTATCATGTGCCAAATGTGGAGGCCATCTTGGCTCACGTATTTGATGATGGCCCCAAACCTACTGGTCAAAGGTATTGTATCAATTCAGTATCTTTAGATTTTATAAAAACAGAGAATTGACGCAAATATTGGTTTGCTAACCATATTTATTCTGATTTTGAAGGGTAATACGATTTTTTTGTATTTTTTTGAATAAAAAATGTGACTTTACATTTTCAGAACTGTCATAAATAAAACCCGTTCTGATGAAAATTGTTAACGATTCAATCGAATTTGTTACCACCCTTAGGTACACAAATTAAAGTTCCATTGGCAGATTTACTTTTTGTAGAGGCCAACGGTAAGTTCATTAATTGTCATTATTATAAAGGTGATGAATCTAAAAAGAAGGTGATCAACGCCAGCTTGAAAACCTTCAATGCCCTCATTGAGAATAATCCACAGTTTTACAAAGTGCATAAATCTTACATTGTTAACTGTATGAATGTGCATGATTATGGCGATTATCCTGAGTACTTTTTAAAGATTCCAGCTCCTGATCATCAATATGTAGTACCCATCTCAAGGGAACGAAAGCTTGAGTTTCACAATCATTATCGTAGGCTATTAGGTAAACTTGGATTAAAGAAGCACAAGTTTTGATATATTGCTTAATAGGTTGAGTTAATCAATTATCAGCTTTGTATTATTGATTTTTAGCATTGATGTGTATTACTTTTCAAAAAAATTAGTTCATGATATTTTTATAATTTTCCAAAATGCTAAATGGTAAAATATTTTACTTTTATGAATTAAATTTCTGATTTTCAATTAGAATAATTATCTTTGACTTGAGAAACGCATTTGTTTTTTTGGCTTATAGAATTGCCACTTAAAAAGGACATTGTAAAATGGTATTATAAATTTTTTCGTATTCGGAAAAAATTATAAAAAGGCGTAGTCTTTATGAATGTTATATTTTGGCATCATAGATATTATTGGGTTATATTTTTTCTAATCCTACTTAATGAGGATTGTGTAATCCCTAAATAGGAAGCCAAATAAGAAAGTGGAATACGATTAGCAATCCCTGGAAATTTTATGAGAAAAGAAAGATAGCGTTCTTTAGCGTCTTCTGTCATCATTACGCTAATTTTATCTACTTTTTCAGCCATTGCTTTTGTAGTGATTTTTGAAATAATAGTGTCCCATTCAATAATAGTCATTGAAAGTTCTTTCATTGTTTCTTTTGTAAACACAATAAAAGTACAGTTGGTAATTGCTTGTATGTATTCTGTAGCGTAAGCATCCGACCAACTACGTTGTGTTTTTTACAACTTTGATGTAAGCATCAGGAGCGAGGTTACCAATGTTTTCCAATTTTGTATAGGCTACTTTCGAGAGAAACCAGACCATATAGTCATATGGATTGACGCCAAGTGCCTTACACGTTCCAAAGATAGTATAATAGTATGCAATGGTAGTTGCTGCATCATGATTACCTGCAAA
>JAXLUT010000024.1:0-37914 GCA_046329385.1 Saprospiraceae bacterium | reverse complement strand
AGGCTCTGAAGATGCATTAAAAAAGGTGTGTTTGATGAGTCTTGGTCTCATGTGCCATCCTCCTGCATTTATTTCTACTACTTCGTCACCAATCAATACACTCGCAGTCCCTTCTACCACATACATCAGTTCATCCAGTTCTTTATGTGCATGAGGAGCTGGACCCATGATTTTTGGAGCAACTGCACATTCTACACTTGAAAACAGACCATTGGTTGCTTTATTTCGTACCCACACTTTGATATCTAATCCACCATTGTGTGATAAAGGTTGTGTCCCTTGTAACAAAAAAGGCTGAATAGGATTGGAATTGTTATTTACAGAATTGATTAAAACAAAAGGAGAAAAGCAAACGCTTGTACCCACAGCTGCTGATAGTATAAATTTGCGTCGATCCATTTACAAAATATTTTAATTTCAAATTTCAATTTAATATTTTGCAAAAAAGTAAATGTCCCAGATTCTTTTCTTTCCTTACTTAGTATTTTGAGGGTTTGAGTTTGTATTTAGTTTTTTAGAATTATACTTTTGTAAATTTTAAGTATTATAACGAGCACAGGTTTTGCTATTAAAATTTATAGTTTTGGGTTAAGGTCTTCTTTGGATATCGGCTTTATCTTGAGATTCCATTTGAAGCCTTTGATTTTTATACTTTCGTGATCAACAGTTTGCATTGGAAACACTATTGATTTTGGTTCGACGTAGTTGAAAATATCTGTTACTTTACTCTTATCAAAATAGAAGGTCATTCGACTAGCTTCTGTAGTATTGACACCAGAGTATTCTTTGGCTTCATTAGTAAGATAATATACGATTTTGGCATTTCCATCTACATTCATTTGGTTGATTTTACTATCTTTAAAAAGTGTTTCAATAAATCTACCTTGAATTTGATTAAAGAATATGTAATCAGAACTATTCAGCACAGCAGCTTGCGACTTGACAGTAAGTTTGTCTAATTTTTTGTTTTTCATAAAGATATCTAAGGTATCTCCCGATATTTGGCTGCTATCAGACCATGCAAAAGGTTGCTGATATAAAGTAAAAATGGAATCCTTCTTACTAAAGACAAGCGAATCGCATACTGCTTGTAGATCCGACTTGAAAATACGCACTTTATGATACGCCACGAAGAAATCAAAGGTATCTATGATGCCTGTAAATATTGTATCAGTTATAATGGTGTCGGGAGTAATATTTTGTGTTGAATCCATTGGAATTGTAGATTCAGATACTTGTGTGCCAGAAAAATTGATTTCAGATGTTCCTTTTAATTGTTTATTTTGATTAGCCCTTCTTTTTGCATTTTTATCTGGTAATATCAACCTTTCTTTAAAAGTGCGAAAGGATTTTAGAGTATCTGCTCTCATAAAAAGTGTATCATTTTCGATAGCAGTAGTAAATAATGGACGTGATTTGTCATTAGTTGCTAATAGTTTATTGACATTTCCTTCATAAACTACGTGGTCTGCATGGATGGCTGTTTTGGCTGATGTATCTTGCCAAATGACGTGTCCATCAGCTTTTCCAAATTTGATAGCCTTATCATAATCTAAAGTATCTGCCTCGATCAACATAGGAGGATCACTGACAACGGATCTTCCTGTTACTTTAAACTTTTCAGAAATCTTATTATAATAAATTTTTTCTCCTTTTACTTCATTCGTTGCACTTTTGTAATGTCCATTTTCTGTCAAGATGAAGGTTTCATTTTTCTTATCATAATAGATGATTTTGGCAAAAGCAGTGTCTTTTTCTGAGATATATTCACTTCTTCCGTCTTTGGTTTTGAGGGTGATTTGATCTTTTTTGCCATCATAGCTGATCGTATCAGCACTCGCTTTGGTCTTACCTGATAAATATTGAGCATTGTCAATAAAGTCTCCAATTTTATCATCCAAATCAAACCAGCCTTTTTTACTGTATATGTTGCTAGTATCTTTGATAATGCGAACAGGTGATAAAAATCGAGTTTCTTGGGTCGAAGTATTGTATGCCAACGAATCACCAACTAGGGTAAAGTCATCATCGGAAGCTTTGACGTTTTCGTAAAAGTATGCTGTTTTTTCATTCAATACATACCTACCCCGTTTACTGATCAGGGTAGATGTTTTGTCAATGAGTTTGGCATTTTTTGTATAATATGCAATTTTATTTTTTACATCATATTTCAAGTAACTAGTGTACAGTTTCTTTGTTGGGCCATTTTCAAGGATGATGTCTCCATAAAGATAAGCTACCAATGAGTCACCATTGTAGTGAAGTGAGTCAGAAAATATCTTTATAGTATCATTTTGCAATAATACCACATTGTGTCGCATCCTTAGATCAGAACTTTTGAGTATGGCAGTATCGCAATACATAAAAGTGGAAGCATGATAAACTTTTACATCACCATTTAAATACTGTGTTGCAGGTTCAAAAGTTTTATCTACTACTTGATTATTCTCGCTGTGGATTGATATTTTTTTGTTTTGTGCATACAATTCATTCATCTCATTGCAAAGAAGCAAATGAAAAATTATAACAAGGCATTTTAAAAAATATCTTTTGTGAAAGGTCAAGGCTAAGTCGAAAGTTTTTGAAAACTATTTAAGGAAAACGTTAGTAACGGCCAAGTTGTTAACTTTTTTTATTATAAAATTGTGCAAATATAGCTCAAACCAACCAAAATTTTGAATTAAAATCATATACTTCGATTTTTAAAAATTGTAAATGAAATTTGCCATTAATAGAATTTTGTTAGAAAATGAAAAAAATTGATATTTCTATATAGATTTACACTTTTAAGTAGCAAAAGTATGAACCAACCAGCAAATTCTCCAAATAGGTATTTAGGATCAGTTATCATCATTGGAATTTTATTTTTTATATTTGGCTTTGTCACATGGCTCAATGGGGCACTCATGCCTTTTTTACAGACAGCATGTGAAATTACACCTTTTCAGGCAAGTTTGGTAACGTTGGCTTTTTATATAGCTTACTTTGTAATGGCTCTCCCTTCATCTTTTGTATTGAAGGAAATTGGCTATAAAAATGGACTTTTTGTTGGATTAGTGATCATGGCTATTGGAGCTTTTTTATTCATCCCAGCTGCCTATACGCGAATATTTGGCGTATTCTTATTAGGTCTTTTTATTTTGGGTACAGGTCTAGCCTTGCTACAGACAGCTGTCAATCCATTTATCACTATCATTGGTCCGACAGAAAGTGCAGCTGTAAGAATCTCCATAATGGGTATATGCAACAAATTTGCTGGATTCATCAGTCCCCTTGTTTTGAGCGCATTGATTATGCATGGTATGGATAAGTTTGAAGATGATAAATTGAAAATTTTAGCACCAGCTGACAAAGATTTATTGCTCAATGAATTGGCTGCAAGATTGGTACAGCCTTATATGATCATGGGTTTTGTGCTACTTGCCTTTGGAGTTTTTGTAAAATATTCCAGTTTGCCAGATAAATTGGAGATAGAAGACGATGATGATCATTCTATAAAGAGTTTTGTAGCTCAGATACCTGCGGCGCTTAAAATTCCACATGTTTTACTTGGCGTTATTACTCTGTTTTTGTACGTAGGGGTAGAAGTGATGGCTGGAGATAGTTTGACTCAATTTGGGAAGGAATTGGACCTGCCTTATGCATCGACATTAACTTCATATACCATGGCTTTCATGATCGTGGGTTATATCGCTGGAATATTGTTTATCCCAAAATACATTTCTCAATCTAAAGCATTACAACTATCAGCAATTTTAGGTTTTGTGAGTGCATTGGGAACAAGCTTTGCTTCTGTTACAGATGTTAGTATCTTTTCAAATTTATTTGGATGGATTAATACAGCGTTTGGATTGAACATACCATTGATACCCAATAGCGTATTTTTTGTAACTTTATTGGGATTAGCCAATGCTTTGATGTGGCCAGCTATTTGGCCATTGGCATTAGAAGGAGTTGGAAAATATACCAAAATAGTATCTGCATTATTGATCATGAGTATTGCAGGTGGAGCTCTTATTCCTCCAGTTTATGCCAGCCTTGGTCAGGCTTTTGATTTCCAATCAGCATTAATCATCATGGTACCTTGCTATTTATTTATCTTGTTTTATGCATTGAAAGGTCATAAAATTCAGACAATAAAATAAATTGTTAAAATCTTGTGATTTTAGTCATAATAATGACATAAATTTATTATTACCTTTGCACTATGAAAAACCTGATGGTATATTTCTTGATTGCTTTGATATGTCTTCCTTTGCTTAGCAAGGTAGGTATTTATGTGCAATGGAAATTTCAGCAGGATTACCTAACCAAGACCATGTGCTTTAGCAGGGGAAAAAGCGAAAATATGTGTAAAGCAAGTTGTCAACTCACAAAAAGAATGACAGCTGATGAAAAACACAATACCTTGCCGCAACCTACCAAAATGAAGGAAATTCAAGAATCTCCATATATTATTGATGACTACAATGGACAGTTTTTTTTAAATGAAATGATTTACACAAATGGCTTGATTGTTTATTCAAATCAATTAATCTACTCCGATTATTATCAACAAGTATTCATACTCTCCAGACTTGATTTGATCAATTGTTGGTTCAGGGTATATGTTCATAATGTATAATATTCATTATGTACTTACCAAATAGCTTTGTTTCAGGGATTTAATTGTAGAAATCAATTTTGATAAGAAGTTGGCACTATATTAATTAATCTTTAGGTACAAACGATTTTCATAAATAATTTTTTATATCAGATATAAACCATATAAAAATATGAAAGGCTTAAGGTCAATCATCGTAATATTGGGTATAATGCTTTTGGCTAATGTTGAGCTTTCGGCTTGTGATGTCTGTGGATGTAATATCAACGGTCATCAATTCGGAATATTGCCATTGTTTCAAAAACATTTTGTAGGTATTCGATATAAATATAATTCTTTTAGATCTACTCACCCGCCATTATTTTCCAATGAGACTGAAACGGTCAGCAACGAGTATTTTTCAACAATCGATATGTGGGCAAGGTACAATCTTGGTCAAAGATGGCAAGTTTTCGGCTACCTTCCTTATCAATCTTCAAAAAAGGACGAAAACGGTGTTTCGAGTAGTAATGATGGTATTGGAGATTTGACTTTATTGGCTATGTATAATCTTGTCAATCAAAAAAGATCCGACGATCAACATTGGGTTCAAAATCTGCAAATTGGTGGTGGTATTAAACTTCCGACTGGCAATAATGATTTTTTGGATCAAAACAATGATTGGATTCCTGGCATACAGACAGGCACTGGATCAGTTGATCTTTTGGTCAATGCCAATTATGTTATTAGATTTGATGCTGCTGGACTGTCATTGGAGGCATCCTACAGGCATAATAGAAATAATAAAGATCACGACTTCAAATACGGTGATAGATGGTTATCGGGTTTGAGAGGATTTTACATCTTTACAATTGGAAGTTCAAGTATCATGCCATCTATTGGTGCGAGTCTCGATTATGCCAAGCGCGATTATCATGAAGGAGCTTGGGTCGATTTATCAGGAGGATATCTTGTATCTGGTCAAATTGGGATAGATTATTTCATAAAAAATGTAATGTTTGGTATTCAATATGCTCCAGTTATTCGACAAGACGTGGCATTTGGAAATTTGAAAGCCAATCCTAAATTTCAAGTTCAATGTGCATTGTCATTTTGATGATGCTTTTTATTAATTCTAAATTTTTTTAAAAATGAAACTTTATAATATTATCATAATTTTTTCTTTAGCTATGCTTACTTTTTCATCTTGCAAAAAAGATGATGTTCAACCAACTCCTGGTACTGTGGGTATAAATTTTGAACACGTTTGGGGAGCAGATGCTTCGGAGTTTGGACTCAATAAAGAGTTGACACATCCCATGCTTGGTGAAAAGATGACATTTACTACATTCAAATACTATGTATCCAATTTACGACTTAAATCCAAAACTGGCACATGGTATGCCATGCCTGAGAGTTATTTTATTGTAGATGCATCAGATGCATCAAGTTTGATACTGGATATACCCAATGTTCCTGCTGATGAATATACAGATGTAGAAATGACATTTGGTGTTGATAGTACAAGATGCACTTCAGGTTCTCAGACAGGTGCTTTAGATCCTGCAAAGGGTATGTTTTGGAGTTGGAACTCTGGATACATCATGGTCAAGGCAGAAGGTTCAGCCCCTACTGCAGCAAATGGTAGTTTTACTTTTCATTTAGGTGGATTTAAAGGTGCCAATAAGGTACAAACTACAAAATCATACAATTTTGGTACTACTCACCTAGTAGTGGATGGTGATAGAGAAGCCGAAATTCATTTGGTTGCAAATCCAGCACGATTATGGCACGGTGCTGAGAAACTGGCAGTAAAGAGTGTGAATACCATGCCGAATGCTTTGGCAAAATCAATGTCAGGCAACTTTTATGATGCTATTAAATTTGATCATATTCATAATTAATGAATAATCGTTGTGCAATGGTGAATCGAACCAAGTTAATAATTAATGCATTGATGTATTTTTTATTATTGTCATCTTGCCATGATGATCAGGATAAGGCAAACTTTGTGTTGACTTATCCTGATTATTTTCCAAAGCCATATTATCAATCTGCAAAAAATCCTCTTACGCAAGAAGGATTTGAATTGGGAAGATCATTGTTTTTCGATCCAATTTTATCTAATGATGATGCTGTCAGTTGCGCATCATGCCATCATCAAGCTTTTGCCTTTGCGGACAAAAACATTAGATTTAGTCAGGGAATCGATAATAGGGTAGGTAACCGGAATAGCCCTCCAATCTTTAATTTAGCTTGGCAACCAATATTTATGTGGGATGGTGGTATCAATCACCTTGAAGTCATGCCATTGGCTCCAATCACCAATGAATTGGAAATGGGAGCAAACTTGAGTAATGTTGTGTCAAAACTGAATCATCATGCTTCCTACAAGAAACGATTTCAATCTGTTTTTGGAAGAGACACCATTGATTCTCAAAAATTATTTTTTGCTTTAGCCCAGTACATGAGTTATTTGGTAAGTTGTGATTCAAAATATGATCAATTTAGACAGGGTAAAATATCTTTTTCGGCAGATGAGTTAGATGGATATCAAATTTTTATGCGGAAATGTGCAAACTGTCATCAAGAACCACTATTTACAGATTTTAGTTTGCGCAATAATGGTTTGTCATCAGATGGGAAAGACTTAGGTTATGGGCGAATCACATTGATAGAATCAGATAATAACAAATTTAAGGTACCGACACTTAGAAATATTGCACTTACTTCCCCTTATATGCATGATGGTCGATTTTCAACCCTTCATCAAGTTTTAGATCATTATTCTAATGGAGTACAATCATTTTCAAATCTTGACCCATTCTTATCAAATAAAGACAGAATTGGTATAGATCTTACAGATAATGAAAAGGAAAAGTTGCTATTATTTTTAAATACGCTTACAGATAATACTTTTATAACCAACCACTTATATTCAGAATTATAGTTATGAAACAGTTTATATTTCTTACAATATTTTTTACAATAGGATTGAATTATAGTTGTGATAAACAAGATGACACTGTAGTCCAAGACAAATTTAATACCGTAGTCAAATTCATAACTCCAAATGAAAATCAAAAATTTTTAAAAGGTGACACTATTCATATTCAAGCCGATATTACATCTGATGTATCTATGCACGGTTATGAAATTTTGCTTTATACCTCGCTGAAAGATACCATGATCATAGCTGGTAAACACACTCACGGTCAATCAATACACGTCGATGAAATTTGGGTAGTGGATAGAAATGTGGCACAAACTATTGAGATTGACATGGTGGCTTTGATTGATCATCTTGGCAACAATCTTTCAAAAAAGAGAAAAGTAAGCTGCAATTGAGTTGTACAAAAAATTGTTATCAATCATCCAAGGAAAATGATTTTTGATGGTCATTGATTTCTTCGGCTATAGTGTTGAGACTGAGTACAATAAGGAACAAAGCTATGCCTGGAAATACCACCAGCCACCATGCGTACATGTTTCTACCTTCGGCCATCATTTTGCCCCAAGTCACTTGCTCTACTGGTAAGCCAAGACCTAAAAAAGATAAGGATGATTCCAAAATCAAGGCACCACTGATACTAAAACAAGCTACAACTGTCAAAGTAGGCAAGATATTAGGCAAGATATGACGATACAAAATCTTCCAGTGACCCAATCCCAATACTTTGGCCGATACAACGTAATTTTCTTCAGCCACTGCCAGTGTCTCTGCGCGCGCATATCGTGCAAAATCAGGCCAAATCAAAAGTGAAATAATGACTATGATGCTCCAGACTGAAGGAGATGTTACTAAACTAGTCAATGCCAATAAAATGAATAACCCTGGAAATGATTTTCGTACTTCAATAGCTTTGACCAACAAGGTATCAATAGGGAAATTTACATTTTGTGGCCAACCAAATTTTTTAATTATAATATTCAATAGGATGTTAGAAAAAATAAGAATTACAAGGTAAGTAATCAAAATCCACCAACCAAAACTCTCCAACTGCCATTGATAATACCCATAAAAACCAATAATAAATATAGAAATGACTCCGAAAATAACTTGAATAAAATGAAACTTGATACCATTGTCTTTATTATAAGCTGATACCATACCTAAAGAAACACCAAAAATAAATGCTAAAGTGATGGAAATGAAACCTATTAATAATCCAACTTTAGTACCGTGGATCATGCCAGCAGCCACGTCTCTACCGAGCTTGTCGGTTCCCAACCAATGCCTATTTCGCCAGCTTAATGTGGGTTGTTCACTAAGAGGACTCGTGCTGAAATATCTTTCCACATCGGTTTGCTGTGGACTATATGGTATCACTGGTTGTATGCAAAACCCATTGATACCTACTTTTTGTGTAAAGAAACTCCAACCGTTTTGGTCTTTACAAACAATGGCATGATCATTGGCTAAGAATGGTGAAAAAAATGCCACTAAAACAAATATTGACAAAACTGCAACGGCCCATTTAACCCTTTTTTTGTTTCTTATAAAGCTTTTCATAGTGAGGCCATTTTAATTTTTGGATTTGCAATGGCATATAATATGTCAGTCAGTAACATCACTACTATCGTAACTAAACTTATGATTAATAAAATACCAAAGACGACGAACCAATCGGCATTTGTGATGCTTTCGTACATAAGCCTTCCCACACCTGGAATATTAAAAATGACTTCTATAAGGATAGCTCCAGCCATTCCACCAACAAATTTTCCACCGATAAGTGTTATCATCGGCAACGTGACATTAGGAAGGATTTGTTTGAAGAGGATATATTCATCAGACTGTCCCAAAGCTTTAGCCATCAAAATATATGGTTTTGATTTTTGGGTGATGACATTATTTCTTACTATTCGCGATATTTGAGCTATATCATTGGCCGCAAGGCATATCACTGGCAAGATCAACTGATAGCCATATTGCAATGCTGATTTAAAAAAACTTTGATCTGGTGCCAAATACCAATTGCCTGGTGTCGGAAAAATATCTAAAAGGCTACTGAATCTATTTGATGTACAATAGATAATCAACATAGAAGCCAGCCAAAATACTGGTATCGCGTACATCAATAACCAGAAAACTCCTGTCACACGATCAAATTTGCCTCCATTTTTATGTCCTGCCCATAAGCCTATAGGTAATGCAATCAATATAGAGACTACGACATTGAGGAAAGAAAGCAGCAAAGTCCATCGTAGCGCATCTATGATTTTGGTAGCGATAGGCCTGCCATCTTTGATAGAAACGCCCATATTGCCTTGTAAAAGTGAGGAGACCCACAAATGAAATTGATTGTTTACACCGTGCCAGTAGAATTTTGGAAAATAATATCGAATGCGATGTGAAGACATATTTTCAATAGCTTGCGCTAAAGATGATTCACTACTTGTGGATAGCAATGGCAGTAATTTTTCTAATTTTGTCAGATCGGTTTCAAATGATAATGTTGATTTGAGATACGACAATGTATCGACTGGAATCTTACTGTTTGACGTATCAACAGTGTGTAGCCAACTATCTCGCTGGTTCAAATATCCATTTGCCTGATTAAATGGGATGGATTGACGCAAAAACCGTAAAAACTGTTCCCTGTCGGTTTTGTCAACCACTGCATTGATGTTTTCTGGATAAAAATCAGGTATGATAGAGAAGTAAAATGTTGGTTTGTCAAGGTTTAGTTGTTGATAATATTTTTTGTATTCGATATGGTTTATCTTTGAGTTGACAGGTATTCCTTGCATTGAAATCATGGCATCTGCAGCATCACCAGGGACAAATTTACTTAAAAAGAAAGCTATGATCATGACTACAAGTAAGGTAGGTATGACTAAAAGTATCCTTTTTAATATAAATGCTAGCATGTGAGCATCAACTACTTATGATTGACTGGAGCCCCAACATATTTAAAAGTATTGGCGAAGTATCCTGGTCTTTTTACGGATGCAAATGATGTCCAATTTTTTGAAATAACAATTCTTTCTTCTGGGGCATACAAGAAGATCACGGATTGATCTTTGTAAAGTAATTCCTGCATTTTTTTATATAAATTGATACGTTGTGTCTCATCTTTGGTGACTATGATTTGATCTATCAATTGATCCATTTCAGGGTTTTTATATGACATTTCGTTGCTACCATTGGCAGTAATGTTTTCAGAATGCCATCGACTAAGATCATCCCATGCTATGAGATCTTGTGAAATGACGGTAGGTACCAATTGAAAGTTCCTTGTTTTGACATGTTCAGTTCTTATCAATTTGAAGTCCTTTTCTGTGATTTTGATTTTAATACCTGCTTTGGCAGCATTCTCTTGCAATAAGATAGCGATTCTTTTACCCAATTCTTGGCCAGATATCAGGATTTCCAATTCTAATTCTTCTGATTTGCCACCTATTGGTTTTTCTAAAACACCATTACCATTTGCATCTTTCCATCCTGCATCAGCTAATAGATTTTTTGCTTTTTCGATATCATAAGGTATCGGTGTTATGTCCTTGTTGAATGTTTTTTTGAGTGGATGGATAGGCCCGATGCTTCTTGTTCCCATGCCACTTTCTAAATTTTTCAAAATGTTGTCCACATCTATCAAATATGACAAAGCGGTCCTGACCTTAACATCTTTAAGCTTTGGATCAATATTATTGAGCAAAATATAATATTGCTTTATGAGACTAGGATGGTAAAAAGAAAATTTATCTTTTATGGTAGCATCATTTTCCAATTGATGATATTGTTCGCTGCTTATTTCGTTGATGACATCTATTTGCCCACTTTCAATTGTGTGACAGCTAGACTTCCGTTGTGTATGATGTGAAAGATA
Source organism: Saprospiraceae bacterium (assembly GCA_046329385.1). GTDB lineage: Bacteria > Bacteroidota > Bacteroidia > Chitinophagales > Saprospiraceae > OLB9. The sequence goes on along the minus strand of JAXLUT010000024.1, from coordinate 26,499 downwards.
ATCTTATCTGGATTTTTGCTGGAGTAGCGCATTGTTAGATCCCTTTGCCCAATAATTTTGTTTTTTCTCCAACACTACATTTTGGTCAGCTGTCCACGACACAAACTTATATGGCCCATTGCCACCATCTTCTCTCTTGAATACTTATTGCTATTGAAGGTGGAAGTAAATTTGCCAAAAGTACTATCAGCATTGAGTTTTTCAGCATTATGCTCATTAAATTCCCCATTTGTAATTGTCCAAAATGTTTAAGCTATCGTAAAAGTATTTAGTATATTTCAATATTTACAGCTATCTCCATAGCAGAAATATGGTCTTTGCAAATATCACCCTAAATTTTTTTGAATTATCTTTGGATCCAGTTCGATATTGGAAATATGTTGTGTAAAATCACGGTATTTACCTGCATTGGTCGAAGGCAAGTTGATGGCCTTGATAGTAAAGACGTAATCTTCAGCTGTGATTGGTTGCCCATTGTCCCATTTTGCATTCTCCAATAACTCTACATCAATGTTACTCCACCTTAAATTTCCAGTATCAATTGGCATTTCAATTGGCAAATTTTTGATAAGAATAGGAGTAATTTCTAAGGTGTGGATCAAAATCTGCTAATGGCACATGTAAATACTGGTAATTTTCTGGCAATAGGATTTGGAACACAGGATCAACATCCTTTCGGATCTTTTTTGATTCTAATGTTAACGATATTTTCTACGTTTTTTGGGTCGGTCTTGCAAGAGAAAATGGTGAGACCAATCAATGCAATGAGAGAAATTTTTAGGATGTGCATGTGATATGTGTTTAGGCAATACAAAATTAATAAAATTTTTTTCACCGACAAATAGAAAATTTCGCTTAAGGTCAATAATTGAATGATGTGGTTTTTTATGACATCTTTAAAATAATAACAAATTGTGAAAAATCAGTTTAAATATCATGAATTTGTTTCAAGTCTTGTTTCGATAGAAATTGCATAATAAATGTCGGGAATACGAATAATTTTCGAAAAAATCAAATTGGATACTTGTATCATTTTGACCATTTTTATAAATTTGTTTTCCACTTGAATATGAGTGCGGTAAAAAAAGAAGTGGTGGATATGTGGCGGAGATGATTGGTGGGTAACTATTTGGTTCATTCAAGTGATGATTACCACGGTGATATTGACTAGACGCTAAGTAAGACAAAGCAAGATAAAATAAATATTTCATTGGCAGCCAAAAGAGTCGTATATTGAAAAAGATATTCCGATGCCTGATCACATTATCATCGGCGGCAACTGCTGACCAAGATGAGCGACAAACGCGTAAAAAGATGCTTGTTGAGCAGAGTAAAGCACAATACTATCAAGGCTTATATCAAAAGATGCAATTTTCGTCCTAAAACATATATTTCTGCATCGTTATTGGTTATTATGGCGATCGGCAAGATGAAGTGTTGAATGAGAATAGTAAAGATGGAGATGGATTTTTGTCAGAGTGCTGTATTGAATGGGAAAATGCCGCACATTCAGCTGGTGCTTTATGTGAAAGAACTGTCATATTGCGAATTGGAGTCGTGCTCAGTCAAAATGGCGGAGCATTGCCCAAACTGCTGATGACAAGAGGTTTTGGGTTATTTATGTATTTTGGAAGTGGCAATCAATATTTCTCTTGGATACACATCGACGACTTGGTAAGGGTTATTTTTTCTGCAATACAAGATGAACAAATGTTTGGCGTGTATAATGCAGTCAGTCCGCAACCAATCACAGCAAAAGAAATGATGCGAGATATCAAACAAGTCAACCAATGGTTTGGGATATTGATGCCATTCCCATCTTTTCTGATAAAAATTGTAGTGGGAGAAATGTCGCATATTTTCCTTGATTCGACAAGAGTATTACCCAAACGATTGGAAAAAGATGCTAACTTTAAGTTTCAATACGATAGGGTAGGAAATGCCGTGGCAGATTTGTACAAGGTATGAATTTTAGCTATTCAAGCTCAATATCTTGATTTCTACGCGTTGATTTTTAGCTCTGCCATAAGCCGTTTTGTTGTCTGCAATAGGTTTTTTCTTACCATACCCTTTGAACTGAACTTTTGAAGGATCAACGCCTTTTTCTACAAGGTACTCTGCTACAGCTTTGGCTCTCGCAGTACTTAGCCTGTCACAATACTCTTCAGTTGGTACATTGTTAGTATGTCCGCCTATCTCGATAGTGACCTTGTCTGTTGCCATCAAGAACCCATAAATATCATCCAGTACATCATAAGAAGATCGTTCGATGGTAGCAGAGTCTGCCTTAAATAGTAAATTTTTTATTTCAAAAGTCTGACCTTGTTTAGCTGTGGCTTGATTTAGCTCGTGTAAGATTTTGGGTTTAAAACTTTTCTGTACTGTGGACACTGCTTGTGAAGATGATGCCTTAGTATTACTTGGTGTTGAAGTCTGAGTTGGTGTTTTCTTCCTCTTATGTGGTGGTAAATTTGATTTTGCTGCCGCCAATGGTGGCTCACCTGGACATGCTACTCTGACTATAGCGGATGCTCCATCAACAAGGATGTTACCATTATAAGGCATCAGTGTAGGTGTTTTGTAATATGCAGCAAAAGTTATGGACCTAATATTTGTCTTAGGACGAAACTCAAAAGTATTGATTTGCCAACTCGTATTTTTTACTGGTTCGGATTCAGCCAATAATTCTCTCTCATTGCAAAAACCAGATCCACCCCAAATGCGCAAAACAGCTGGTGGTATATAGTTGGCTACATTATTGGTTATCCTACTTCTACTGACATATTTTTCTGCTTTGGCCAAATGGATAGTAAATTTATAGCATTTGCCTGCTTCAAGCGTAGAATCCAAACGAACTGAAACTGACTCATAAGTCCCATTATCTCTGACCACCATACCAAGATACGTTTTTTGATCAGAAGCTGGAAGGTTATTTTCCCAAAATCCATTGGGATGAATATCTGGTGGAGTCTCGAATGGAAAGTTTATTTTGCCACAATCATACCAACCTGCTATACCAGCCACAGCATCTCCACCTCTTTTGGGCAAATCTTCAAAACTTGGATTACGCAATTTTACTGTATCAGCTTGTGCTAATAAAATACCACAGTTAATATAAATAGAAGCTAAAAATAAATATCTTAAAGACATAAATATAACAAACCTTTCAATAGGTGGTATAACGCACAAAAATAGGTCAATTGTTGTAGATTTATTGAGATTAACTCAAAATTAACGACTGATATCGTCTAAATTTCGACATAAAATGATCTTCCAGTATGCTATTTAAATAAAAACTATTTGTGTGATGGAATATCTATACCTTTCATTTTCCTATACAACTCAGTGGCATAGCCGTCTGTCATGCCAGAAACAAAGTCTAGTACATTCATTGTTTTTTCGTATGGGCTTTTGTCGTCAGCAGCTGACATAAATTGATCTGGGATCAAAAGAAGACATTTCTTTTGTAAAGAAGATTTATCATCATTCAATACTGCCTCTACAAATACTGATAAAATTTCTGACATCACATTGTAGCCTGCCAGCTCTACCTCGATCACAGAAACATGGTTGTATATCTTATTGACTGACTCGATATTGATTTGTTTTAAGCCGTCACTTGATTTTTCTATCTCATCCACCAATGTGCTATTAAATGTTCCTGATAAAATAGCTTGGCGATTTTCAATAAAAATTTCCACGGCTTTATTTGCTAATGCATTGATACTCTTTGCTCTCAAAAATGAAATAGCCTCATTTGAATCTTGTATTTGAGACAAAACTTCCTTAGTTCTTTCAAACCTATTATCGATCTGAGACAAAAGATTCATCAAAAGATATTCCGTTCTCTCAGTGGAAAGTATGCCTATTCGATGGGCATCTTCCATATCAATGATGCGGTAACATATATCATCTGCTGCCTCCACGAGGTAAACAAAAGGATGTCTTTGTATCTGGCCATCATTGGTATGCAATCCAAATTCGGTGATTATATTTTCAAAAGCCGACTCATCAGATCGAAAGTATCCATATTTCTTACGGTGTTGAAAATTTTTATTTATTTCATTAGAAGCACAGGGATATTTGATAATGGATGCCAAAGTCACATACATCAGGCTTTGGCCACCTTCTAGTTTTCCCTTAAACTGTCGTGTCAACATGCGAAGTGCATTGGCATTGCCTTCAAATTGAGTCAAATCAGACCATTCTTCCTCAGAATAATGAGCTCTAAGGCTTTTATTATTTAACTTTCTTTCCTGATTTGAAATAAAAAAATTTGAAATAGCCTTTTCTCCAGAATGTCCAAATGCTGGATTTCCAAGATCATGTGCCAAACAAGCAGATGCTACTACGCCAGCCAACTCGTGTTGATAAAATGCTTTTTGATCATCGGTAAATGATGCTTCATAAATGTAAAGCAAGGCTTGACCTGTCATAGATCCTATAGATCTTCCGACGGAAGCTACTTCGAGAGAATGCGTCAATCTATTGTGAACAAAAACATTGCCCGGCAAGGGAAATACTTGTGTTTTGTTCTGAAGCCTTCTGAATGCCGACATAAATATGATACGGTCGTAGTCTCTTGTGAAGTCTGATCTCGATGCAGACTTACCCGATGGCTGATAACCATATCTTTTGTAGGAAATACAATCTCCCCAATCTTGCATAAGTGTTGGATTATTTTCAGCAAAGGTATTAAAATGAAACGAGTAGCTTGTTTTTTTTAATAAAACATCGTTTAAATCTTAATGTTGGAAAACTGAAGGATAGTTTAGTCTTGCTGCTAAACTATCCTTCAAGTCTATTATTTTTTTAAACTTCACTGAAAAAAAAACTATTATTTGAGTACAGTGACATCTCCAGCTTTGCTCTCAGTACTGCCATCTTTGTACAACAACTCAATGTGATAAACATAGACACCAGGTACTACAGGTTGTCCCTTGAAATTGCCATTCCAAAATGAAGTTGTTGCACTTGGAGATAAATCCTTACCTGTAAATACGAGATTGCCCCATCTATCGTAGATATTATATTTTGTGACCAAACTCACCTCATCACAATTGACACTAAAATATCCATTACTGGTGCTACCTGGCACTATGATATTTGGTATGCATTCAGGCTTCACTTTTTTAAGGCTTACTTTGACCATGTCTGTAGCGATACAACCACTTGTGTTGATGACCGTCACAGTATAGTCTGTATCGTCCGTTGGTTTTGCAATCAAAGTTGGTAAATTGGCATTGGATGGCAAGTCCACACCATTGGCTTTCCATGTGATGTTCTGGACTTTCTGTGGATTATATTGACCTATGATAGACAAAAGAGTATCTTCTCCCAAATTTATTATAATATCTGGACCTAAATTGACTGCAAATAACGGCGGCTCAATGATATTTATCACTGGATACTGATCATTTACACATCCATTAGCATCTTTGACCATGATCTTGTAGGTACCTGATTTTAGGTTGGCTAATGAAGAAATATTGCCATAAGTGACACCACCATCAAAAGAAATCTGATATGGAGATTTGCCTCCTCTCAGATTAGAAAGTGTGATGGACCCTGTTTGACCAAAACACTCTATGGTATCAACATTGACATCAAACAGAGGTAGGTCAGCGTCCAAAATCACAGTTACATCATCAGCCGCAGAACACTTGGTGACTGTATCTCTTACCGTTAACGTGTAAATGCCACCAGTCAACACTGTCATTTTTTTCAAATTGCTCACTACTGTGTTTGACAGTTTCCATTCGTACAATATATTGATACCCGTAGTAGAAGCATCAGTACCTAATTCTGCTGAAGGATTTGAGCAATTGAGCGTTTTATCTAATCCTGCATCAGCAACCGGAATGTTATTGATGGTAATAGTGACATCTTCTTGATCATCAGGACAAGGCGATTGACCTGTTTGTGTGTATCTAAATATATAAGTTCCAGCAGATCGGCCAGATAAATCAAATGTACCAGCAGTAGCATTAAAACCATTATTGCCTCCACTTACTACTGTCCATGTGCCTCCACTATGTTCATTGTCCAATCTATCAGCCAGCTTGATCACATCAGTAGCACCTATACAAAATTCGGCTCCTCTGGCAGTACCAGCACTTTTGGGATTGAAGACATTTATAATGACTTTTTTATCACTCACACAAGGAGATGGCAAAGGAGTGGTCAATTCATAATATATTTCATATTGACCCGAAGGTAGATTGGTCAATGTCAAGATACCATTAGTTATTTTTATTTGAATGTTATTTGATTTCCAAGTACCAGGCTTTGGGTCACTATATGGTTTCAAGTCAAATGTAAGGGCAGCAGTACAAATATTTGGTATCTGACCCAAAACGATTTGTTCACAACTACAATCCACTACTTCTACCTTGGCAGGTATCTTTGCATTGACACATGGTGCCACCGAAGGTATAGCATATAAGTAATTGATAGTGCCCAACGGACTACCCACATAATTTATATTGGTAAAATTGGTTAAATCAGTGCCAGAAGCATCTTGCCATTTTCCAGCACCAGTGGTTGAGACTAACAAATTTCTTAAGTCAAGAGATGATGGTCCAATAGAAGATACCATATTACACACCGTAGTATCTTTTGTTACAGCGGTATTTTGTTTCTCTATTTTTAATAATATGGTTGAATCTTTTTGACAGCCTCCACTTGGTGCTGGCACCAAACTATATTTGAGTCTGTAACTTCCTTCTTGCAATCCCTTCGCATCCAAGATGTCGCCAATGGTAGGTATGATATTGCCATTTTGAGCAAAACTCACTACCCAAACACCAGGAGAATTGTTTGCTGCTTCCAAGGTGTTCAAATCCAAAATACCATTTGAATTGCATAATGGTTGTGGTGGCGTAATTCTGATAGGTGGGCATTGACAATCCACCACTGTTACTGTCACCTCTGCACTTACAGGAGTACATGGAGCTGTGGCAGTTCGAGTATATGTAAATTTGAAAACTGACCCTATAGGTTGTGATACAAAATCAACAATACCTTGGGCATTAATACTCAAAGTAGGAGAACCACTGGTTTGTGTCCATTGACCAGATGTAGTATAGCCAGCTTTCAGCAAGTCATACAATCTGACGGAGGTGAGGCCATTTCCAGAATTGATATTACAAGCTTTTCCAACATGATCAACTTCTGCTTGTGGCTGTAATGATATAGTCACTGGTGCATCAAACTTATTGGTACAACCAGCAATTGGATTGGACAATGTAAATGAAATTGTGTATAATCCAGTTGGTTGGTTGAGTGCATTGAAGTACCTACCTTGTGTTACTGCACCAGTTAATGTAGATGACCATAATCCTACAGTACCAGAAGGTGTTGTAGTCAAAATGGAACTACTATTTAAGTCAATTGGAGTATTATTTCCATTACATAACATCAATGGTGTGATAGTAACATCTGGACATTTACAATCTCTAACTACAATCTTAAGATCCACAGAATCTTCTTTACATGGACTTTGTGCTGTATTCGTAATATATCTGAATATTAATTCATCATTTTTGGTCAGGCCAGTTGCATTGACTGTGGCTGGTGGTGTAAATGCAGTTGCAGTACCAGAAACCATTTTCCATGTACCTGATGCACTTGTTGATGTCAATATTGTATTCAAATCAAGCGTAGTGCTTCCTGTGGCGTTATCATTGCAAAGAGTAGTGTGAGGGGTAGTCAAAGCAGCAGATGGACTCTCGTAAACAATCACATCAACAGTAGGTTTACAATTTGGTGTCAATTCCCATTCTATAGTATATGAGCCTGCAGCCAATCCTGTTGGATTGAAGACGTTGTTTGTCATCATAATTCCTACTGGATTGATCACACTAAAAGTACCACCCAGACTTGGATTTCCTTTTTTAGTAGTCATATCTACTGGAGTAGAGCCTTGATTGCACAATGGACCAGTAGGCAATATTTGTGGACATTGACAAGCATTGACTGCAACGGTCATAGTATCTATGGTATTTAAACATGGAGAAGTAGCACCTGTAGTTGTAAACTCAAATTTGTATGTTCCAGCTGCAACACCAAGGAAGCTGACGTTGGTAAGATCGGTGGTAAGATCTACACCTGAAGTGGTGATTTCTCTCCAATTTCCTACAATATTTGTTGGATTTAGTTGGCTGGTAAAGTTGACCGAGCTTGGCCCAAAACCGTCATTGGTTCTACAAACAGTAATTGGTGTTGTAGGTAATGAAAAAGTAGGAGTCAAATGATTGATTACAACTACTGTATCTGTACCTGAACATGTGGCTTTGGTAACACTAACATTGTAAGATCCTCCATTATTGACATTTATAGTTTGGGTTGTTGCACCTGTATTCCATAAATAAGTATCAAAACCAGCTCCAGCATCCAAGGTTCCAGCAGACCCATCACAGATAGCAAGCTCATTGATATTAGGAGAAAGGTTGTTGCTAACGATGACATTGACAGTGATTTGTGATTTACAACCCATTGGCGATACTGCTTCCAAAGTATAACTTCCCGCTGTAGATGTGGTTAATGTAGGGCCAGTTGTGGTACCTGTTACACCAGTCCAAGTAAAAGTAGAACCCGGTATATCACTGCTACCAGTCAAAGTTGTACTCTGTCCAGTACAAATCGAAGTTGACCCTGAAAAACTCACAATTGGGGCAGGATTAACATTGATGGTATGCGATGCCACATTGGTACACCCGTTGGCTTGGGTAGCAGTCACTATATAAGTTGTGGTGCTTGTTGGGTTGACACTGATACTAGAAGTGGATCCTCCATTTGACCATATATATGAAGTATAAGCTGTAGTATTAGATACCATAATATTGGCAGGGGCGCCATTAGCACATCGTTGGGTATTGCCACCCAAAGAGACAGGTATTCCATTTACTACAGTGACTGTCAATGTATGTTCTACAATGCAACCACTTCCAGAATAAGTCAAAAGTTTAAAACAATTGCCATAAACACTCATGTCAATATCCTCAAAAGTGGAAGTATTTTGATCCATTGTGCCAATAAATGTATCATCACAAGCATACAGTTCAAATCTATTCAGACCAGCACTGGATCCTCCTATGTTGAATGTACCTACCAAATCTACTAAATTACTACCACAAGGCACTGGTAAGTGAGTAAAAGTAACTATAGGCCCTTGATCGACGGTTATCAATGCTTCAGCAGTACCTGTGCATCCCCATGAGTCTGTCACCGTCAATAATAATATACCAGAAGTATTTTGTGAAGATTCTTCCAATAATAAGTAGGAGTCATCCCATGGACTGAAAAATGGTGTTCCATAACCTGCGATACCAGGAGGATTGGTCCAGGTGAGTACATAAGGAGCTAAGCCAGAATTTACTGTGGCGTAAATCGGTGCCGTATTTCCAACAATACCATCTTTACAAGCCGCTAATTCTGTCGGATCAATGGTCACTGTGACGGGCTCTTTTATATCTACCTCCAGAGATGCGGTACCGGTACATCCATGATCATCAGTAATAGTTACGTTATATACTGTTGGAGTCACAGGACAAACTTGTACTGTTTGACCTGATCCATTGACACCTTGTCCTGTCCAAACAAAGTTAACATAATTGCCAGTACCACCTTGAGGATTTACTGTGATTGGAATGCATTCACCAGGATTACAAACATAAGCAGGATTTGGTGATATAGTAGCTTCTATATCTGGATACACAGTAACAATAATTGTGATTGGTGGGCTTTGACATACTTGTCCAGGTATCACACCATATACTGTATATTGTACTTGTTGAGGTGTAGTGGTGATGTTTGTCAAAGTCTCTAACAGATTCATTTGACCAAATGGGAAGGTGCCACTCAAAGTTTCGCCAGTAACATTTGGATTGTCAGTGGTAGTCAAAATGATATTAGCACCTGGATCACTAGCAGTTGCTGTCACGAGCACAGGTGTTCCACTACAAGTTTGCTTATCATCACCCGTGATTGTGATCAATGAATTACAAGCTGCTGTACCTTGCCATTGTAATGGTGTAGAAATTGCACATGATAAGTTGGTCCAACATCCTGTTTCGCCATCAGCAAAGGAAAACATAGTAAGTTTAAGTCTTGACATTTGACAATCTGTTACATCATCAAATTCCTTAACTTTCAAATCAAAACAAACATTCACATTTTGTGTGCTACCACATCCTGCTGGTAATCCCCAAGCTGTGTCTGGATTGCTGCCATCAGTACAATCAGGCCCAGATCCAGGAGATGCCCAGTACCATCCAGCTGGCATATCTCCGCCAGCGGCAAGACCACCAGGTCCATATTCTAAGCCCAAATCTCCATTTGGAAGGAAAAATGGTGAATAGATGGTACTCGCAAAATTATAGTGTACCACTCCTTCTGACAACCATTGCGCTCCTCCTGGAGGAGTCTGACCAGATAATGGAAGAGCCACTAGATCCCATCCCTCATACACTACTGGTACAATACCTTGAATCCATTGACAATTATTTCCATCTGGAGGCACCGTACCACCTGGTGATACAATGAAGCTTACGTTATAACAAAAATGAACAGTTTCTCCCGAGCAATATGGACCATTTTCTGGCTCGCCTGGATGCTCAGGTCTAGTTACAGTAAGGGTGGCATCATAACAATCAAATGACCCAGCATCAAAGGCGGATGCACAAACTGTGAAGCTATCATCCAAGTTTAACCCACCAGCTGCCTCAACACGGACAATAATAGTTCCCGAACCAATTGGCAAACCATTTGTAATAGAACCAGAAAAACAAGCTAAAAATGGGCTAAAACAATCATTGGCTACACTAATGATTGGCGAAAATGATGCATCTTGAACTTGGATGACTACTGCACTTGCAGTTGTAGGATCTACATTAAATACGTAGTATGTAGCATTTCCATCTGGGTCACAAGCCCCATCACCACAAATAGATAAATTACATCCGGGAAGACACGCTTGTCCATTTGTAGGAACTGATGTAGAAGGAGCTGAACCGCAATCAATTGCTGACATACATGAACCAGTATGTGAGACTGCTGATAAAGAAAACGTACCACAGGTATTGGCGTCGGATCCTACTCGGATATAAATATTGTTGGTTTCAAAATCCAAACATCTAAGCGTCACATTAAAACTACCTGTATTACAAGCAGGTCTCATATCTTCTTCAGAAAGTAGAGAAAGGCTATTACAATCAGTCCCAGAAAACCCTTCAACAACAAATGGTGCTGTCATCGATGTATTGGTAAATGAAATATCTATTGTGATTACTCCTGGTGCCGCTGGTATGACAAACCATACTGAAGATTCTGATCCCGCACAAGCCGAAGTCACTTCTTGATTGGCACAACAGGTGGTATTCTGTGTAGCTGTACCAATGGTTTCTGCTGTACATGGTGTATCATTTGGTGGTGGCACTGTTTCTTTAATATCAAAGGAATACGCAGTTCCAGTCGGATGTCCAACAGCAATATAGTAAGTGGATCCACCTGTGACTGGGACACTTAGCGTATTGCCTGTTACACAACCAGCTCCTGCCAATTGTGTAGGGCTATTTGTTCCACATGGTGATGATTCAAATATTCCTAAATAAGCTCCTCCTGTAAGGTTGGTAATATCTATTGTCGTTGCGTTTGCATCAACAGTAATGGTATGCCATGTGGTAGGATCTGTTCCAAAATTGCAACTTCCAATTGAGAATAATTCGTCACAGGCATTGGTATTATTTCCTGAGATTGTCACTGGTTCACATACTATTAAAGTATGACTACTTGCATTTTCGCACAAATCATTGGCAGGTGACGATGGTCCACCAGTCAATTGGCTTACTGAAATATTGAAATCTCCTGAATTGGCAGTAGATGTTGCTATTTGCAAGTTATATGTTCCAGGAGGAATACATAATATTTGTGTAGCAGCACCTACTGTAAAACATCCTTCACCTACGGCAGTGGTACCGCAACCTGTTTGCATAAGTGTACCTGCACCTGAACCAGTCACAGGTGTGCTACCTGATCCAGTGACAGTAAATTCAATACCACTGCTACCAGCATCTACAGTCACAGTAAACCAAACCGAAGCCTCATAAGTACTTGAAGAACAGTTTAATGAGTAATCTGGTCCAGCACATAAATTGGACGAAGACGCATTGCCACCAGAACCAAGATCAATATTGGCCACTTCGCAATCATCATTGGCTGGGCCTGCATTATATTTTATTTCAAAACCTACAGGGCCACTTCCACCAGCTACACCGATTCCAACATAGTAAGTTGTGCCAGCTGAAACATTGACAGTAGATGCAGAAGAAAGACATCCGCCTCCTGCAACAACTGCTGTCGGTGGACAAGCGTCGAATACGCTTAAAGTACCTACAATATTTTGAAATTGAACACTTGTAGTACCAGCAGGAGGAGTAAATGTGTACCATACTATTGCATCAGAAGTATAATCTAAACCGCAACCAGCAACTGAGAAATTTTCAGGACATGCTCCTGCACTTGTACTATTAGGTACTGCAAAAAAAGCACATATTGGGCTATCGGCAATATTAACGGCACTACCACAATCATCATTTGTAGCTGTGGTCATAGTTTCTGTGGCACTCAATGTAAACGTACCTGTATTGGTTGAAGGTGAACTTACAAACACCTTATAAACTGCTCCTTCTTCAGGGCAGTCTATAGTCACACTGCTACCACATGTAGCGCCAATACTTGGTCCACCACATCCATCATACACATTGACCACACCATTGGTCAACCCAGATAGAGAGATAGTCAAAGTTTTTAAATTTGGTGGCACCGTATAATCATACCAAACTGAAGCCTCCCCATTAGCGCCACAAACCGCCAAATCTTGCGAAGCACAAGTATTGTCACCACTTGTTGCAAATGGAATAGCATCAGCACAATCATCGTTTGATGGAGAAGGGGTAACTGTAATATTGATTTGATCTGAAGCTGTACAGCCATTACCATCTGTAACTGTCACAGCCCAAGTTCCATTGTGATTTGTTGGATCTGCTGACGCAATATTTAATGGAGTGCCAGTAGGTGTGCTACCTCCTGGTAAAGTCCAATTATATTGAAATGGGCTGCTACCGATAACTGCTACATTTAGATTGATGGCAGCACCTTCACATACTGTAAAATCTGAAGGAGAATTGCCATTGTTAGAATTTTTAATGGTCACTCCTGTAGGTAAAGAATGAACGGTAAGAGTAATTGTTGACGTAGCAAAGCATCCAGTGGCATTGTCGGTGACTCTTGCATAGATGGTGGCATCAGAACTTGTATAAGGCGTGGGAAGTGCTCCCGTATTATTCTGTGCGTTTGCTAATGTACTGTGATAAGTTATGGTCACGCCACCAGAGCTATTTACACTTGCATCTGCATCAGTCAATGTGAAAGTTGCTGAATTACTACCTGCTGCATCTTCACATTCTTCCAAGGTTGCGTTACTTGCTGTAGGTAGGTTATTAATTGTAATTATTTGAGAAGCAACATCTGTACAACCACCTGCATCAGTTACAGTGACTTGGTATGTGCCTCCATTAACTAATGCACTGTTAGTGATCGACCAAGTATTGGTTGTATTAGTAAAAGAAGTACCATTTAGTTCCCATGCATACATGGCTGCTCCTATAGGATTTGCGGTTAATGTAAAACCATCATTCAGACATACATTGCCATCATTTGAGCCATTAAGCTCAGTGACAGCCAATGATGCAGTCACTGTGGATAGTCCTTCGCTAACGGTTAAATCAAAGTTCCCTTCATTGGAGGTTAAACTTGAGATTTGAATGTGATAAGTACCTGCGTCTAAACAATGCGGGCCAGTTCCTGTACCTTCTAAAGTGCCAAAACAAGGGCCGCTGTATATTCCGATAACAGGATTGACGATGGCTGGTGCGCCGCTTGGTGTCAAAGTTATATTGACTGTTTGATTTGGCGCCGTTAATGTAAAGCTGTACCATACAGAATTGAAAGGTGTGATGCCGCCAGGGACTGATTCACCACCTTGTGATGTTGCCATGATATTGGAGCCAGCAACAGATGTGCCGTTTGTCAAAACTTCTGCATTGGCACAATCATCGTTGGTTGGCATTAAAAAGGATACATGGCTGATCTTACCATTTGATTTAAAAAGCCATTGACACCATTGATATTTATTGGGTGAAAAGTATTGAATTGTTGATGTCAAATTTACAATATTAGCCATTAAAACATTGGCTAAAAGTAGTGTAACAAATGCGAATAAAAACTTTCTCATTAATTTAGGATTAACTGCTCAAAAGAATAACAATAAAATAAAATGATTCGTAAGGTGGGAAATATCTCAATTTGTAAAATATTAAATTTTTATAATTGAGAATCCAAAATTAGTAATTTTATACTTAAAGGCAAAAAATTGCGGTAAAAACTTTATACATTAAAAATATTAATATTACTGATTATTTTGTAATGTAGCATTTTTTCCATATTTAAATAATATTAAAGTTTAATAATCATAGAATTTAAATACTTTATATTGAATTATATGGTATTTCAATGTAAAATTTTTTTACAAAATATACGATAAATATGTTTAACTACCGACCCCTTTTAATTGTTAAGTTTTACTTCATGAGCCAGAAAGAATCCGTCTTGGCCTTGCGGTTGGTACAAGGGCATCAACAAAAATGCATCAAATGGTGATAAGATCATCTGTCCACTGTAGGTAGCCAATAATGTACCTTTTGCGATCCAATCAAAATTTTTAAAACCACTTTCCATTTTCCATTTGCTATTGTCAGCAACATGATATCTATAAAATACTTCTACAATGTCTGGTAGCTCTGCACTGTAATCCTTTAATATTTGATCATGCCTGTTTTCGATGTCTCGAGGACGTACCACGCCAATCATACTCATGAAATTGAGGGTAGCAGCTATACATCTATTGACAGATAATGGATCATCATGATGACCACCTTCAAATGCGATAGAAGTGGTAGGCAAACCTGTATTGCTTTGATTGAAATAGTGGAGACTAGTACCCTCAATTCCGTGCATCAATCCTAAGATTACTGGGGCATGGATTTCATTGGCAATTTTGATGCTCTCCATATCATTGGTTGCTATACAAAATATACCATCAGATGAGGTAGTGTGTAAATCAAGGAGGTACAGTTTTTCGGCATGGGTGGCACTCAATTCATTACCCAAAATATCCAATATCTCCCTCATTTCTTGGTCTTCATCAGATAATGATGAAATATCTGCTGATTTGATAAAATTGATGTGCTTTGGTAGCCATGATCGATTGATGTCTTTTTGGATATACCTTTTCTTTTGATTAAACGCTGACAGATTACCTATCAAACCAATGATTTCACCATGATAAACAAAATCAGGATTGGTGATAGGCTCTACTTCAAGCATTTTGAATAATAAATCAAGTGCCTTGACGCCAGCTGGTTCATTGCCATGCATAGCGGCAGTGATGACTAATAATGGGCCAGACGCATTACCAATATATTTTCCTATTACTCTGTTATTCATATTCTTTCTACTATTTATGCAGCACACATTTCTCAATATTCTGATATATGTTTATTGAAAAATATTTAGCTCAAATAAATGAAAAATATTAGTAATTTTGTGATATTATAATGTAAAATTTTTCAAATGTCGATAGAACAAAAATCAAAGCCAATATTTCATAAAAGAATTTTTTGGGATGTCAATTTTGAAAAATTAGATTATGACCTTAGGTCATCTTTCGTCATTGAAAGAGTTTTTGAACGAGGAGATGTAGAAGATATCAGACAATGTCGCAGGTATTATGGTGATGAAAAAGTGCGTGAAGTCCTTTTGAAAGCAAAGTTTTTACCTTTGACAACATTATATTTGGCAAGCGCAGTTATTGATAGACCCATTGAAGAATTCAGATGTTACACCTTGAGACAGTTGAACCCAGGACTTTTTCCATATTAAATCAATTGATGGAAATTCCAGCATTACAAGATTTTAATCTTGTAGGTGGCACAGCTTTGTCACTCATGTATGGACATCGTACTTCAGTCGATTTGGACTTATTTTGTGTTAATAAATTTTCAAATGAGGTAATTGCTAATTCATTGCAATCAAGATTTGGTGAAATTTTAAATATTAGAACATCTTCTCATTTCGGCATTTTTTGCTATATCGAAGGTGTAAAAGTAGATATTGTGAGATTTCCACATCCATTGATTCGGCCTACAATTGTGGTAGATGGCATCAGAATGTACGCACCTGAAGAAATCATTGCTATGAAAGTCCAAGCTATTTTAGGCAGGGGAAAGAAGAAGGATTTTTGGGACGTGGCTGAGTTGTTAAATCATTTTACTGTCGCAGATTTTGTAAATCTTCATAAAGAGAAGTATAGTACACAAAACCTTTATATCACTGTGCCACAAGCCATTACCTACTTTGATGATGCAGATGAAAGTGAAGATCCCATCAGCTTGAAAGGTCAAAATTGGACTATAGTGAAAAGTGCAATACAAAAGAAAGTCAGGGACTATTTGAAATAACCACCATGATGCCACATAGATTGCAGTCAATTTTACATTTAGACTACTGGCAGACTCAAGTATCCTTTATATTCATTGTCACTTTCAAATACTTCATGGGTATAATCTTTGACCACATTATAAAGAGTATCTCTTTCTACAGGTTGACGTCCTACTCTTTTGATGAGTTGTACTAATTCTTCTGTGGTCAATGATGGGTTTTGTTCTTCTGAGCCTGCCATTGAGTATATCTTGGTAGTATCATCTATAGTGCCATCAATATCGTCAACACCAAAACTTAATGACAACTGAGCCATATCTCTGCCTATCATTGGCCAATATGATTTGATATGATCAAAATTGTCAAGAAATATTCTTGATATCGCATAGTTTCTCAAATCTTCGATTGAAGTAGTCTCAGATAAATGAGAGAGTTGATTGTTTTCATTTCTAAATTTGAGTGGAATGAATGTCTGAAATCCTCCTGTTTTATCTTGCAATTTTCGCAATTGGTCTAAGTGATCCACTCTATGCCAATAATTTTCAATATGACCATAGAGCATAGTTGCATTTGACTTGCATCCCATTTCATGCCATATTTCGTGAATGCGAAGCCATTGGTCACCACTACATTTGCCACCTGCTATCTGATCTCTGATTTCTGGATCAAATATCTCAGCGCCGCCTCCTGGCATCGAATCCAAACCAGCTTCCTTCATTTGACGCATTCCTTCTTCGTAAGAAATTTTGTCTTTTTTAAACATATAATGGTATTCTACAGGTGTCAATGCCTTGATATGTAGATCTGGCCGATGTGCTTTGATAGCACTAAATAGATTTTTATAAAATTTGACATCGTATTGAGGCAAAACTCCTCCTACTATGTGTACTTCTGTGACAGGCAGATCATCATACTTTTTGATCATTTCCATGATCTCATCATGAGTAAATTCCCAGCCTTCTTCTCTCTTTTTTATCAATCTAGAATAAGAACAAAATGAACAAGTATATAAGCAGATATTGGTAGGTTCGATATGAAAATTGCGATTGAAATATGTCTTATGTCCATGTTTTTGTTCTCTGATATGATTAGCCAGGCTACCTACAAATGAAAGACTACCTTTATTAAAGAGGAGCAGCGCATCATCATTAGTTATGCGCTTTTGGTCAGCTACTTTTTTTGCTATGGTGTGCAATTCAGTAGGCAAAGATGGATCATTCAAAAGGATATCGAGATCAGAAATGGGTGCCACTATATAATCTATTAAATGGAAAAAACTCCCAAAATTAAAATTTGCTGATCAAACCACCGAATTTTATGAAAGAATCCTCTTACTTTACGCTATCAAATGCATTTTGGCGCCATGCTTTCTATTGTGATACCAATTTTCAATCAAGATGTAAGACCATTGGTCTATACCCTGATGAAGCAATGCAATAAACTGAATATCAATTATCAAATACTCTGTTTTGACGATTTTTCGGACGATAAATTTAAAAAAATGAATCAAGAGTTGGCATTCAAGATAAATGTCAACTATACTGAAATGTCTGAGAATCTGGGTCGATCAAGGATTAGAAACTGGTTGGGCAAAGCTGCATACTTTGAGTATATTTTATTTTTGGATGGTGACAGCGAGGTCAAAAACAGAGATTTTATTAAAAATTATATTAATGTCCTTCCTTCTGATCATGTGGTTTATGGTGGCAGAATTTATGCCCCCAAAAAGCCAAGAAGTAAGAAGAAAATACTTCATTGGAAATATGGCAGCAAGAGAGAAGCATTGAGTGCAAAAAAAAGACAGCATCATCCATATCTCAACTTTCAGACCAATAATTTTTTAATTCCAGAAAAGTTATTCAAAACACTTCAATTTGATGAAGCGGTACAAGGATATGGTTATGAGGATTTATTGTATGCGTTCGAACTCAAAAAGGCTGAAATTAAAATAATGCACATTGATAATCCAGTTATTCATTCAGGCTTAGAAATCAACACTGATTTTATTAGGAAAACAGAAAATGCCATTAATAATTTAGCAATACTATACAAATCTGGCAAAATACCTGCTACTCGCCTTACCAAAAAGTACGAACAACTGAGTAAGTACAATTTGCTTTCATCTTTTAATTGGTCATATCGCAAATTGAATGAGAAAATTAAAGCCAATTTGCTTTCAGATGACCCTTCCATTACTTATTTTAATATTTGGAAACTCAAATTGTTTATTGATAAAATGCATCTTCATCCAAAAAAGAGGGAAAATGAAAACAAATTTTTTTAAGATTATAATAATTATATTATCTATAAACGGTTGTAAATCAAAGGTAAAAGATAATGCTGTACATCAAAATACATTTGTACAAGTATTGGATAAGGAGATGGATTTATTGATTGATAGTCTGGCTGTTATGGATACTTTGGCAGATGGGTTTACATGGGCAGAAGGTCCATTGTGGTTAGACGAACAAGAGAAATTAGTCTTTACTGATGTACCCGAAAATACCATTTACTCTTGGGATAGTGTACACGGTAAGCAAATCTATCTTAAGCCTTCTGGCTATACCATTATATCTCAGAATGGTGGCACTGAAGGAGCCAATGGCTTAATCTTAGACCAGAAAGGTCAACTCATTTTGTGTCAACATGGCAATAGAGCTGTGGCCAAAATGCTTGCACCTTTAGATGCGCCAAATGACAGTTTTGGTTTTTTAGCATCGAAATATAAAGGTAAGAAATTGAATAGTCCCAATGATTTATTTCAGACTTCAAATGGAGATATTTACTTTACAGATCCACCTTATGGCTTGCCAAAGCAAGATGAAGATAATGCTAAAGAGCTGAAATACAATGGAATATATAAACTAACAGAAGATGGTCGTATTACATTGCTCGATAGTACGCTCTCCAGACCAAATGGAATAGCTTTCTCAAAAGATGAGAAAATTATGTATGTAGCAAATTCTGATGAGAAAAATGCCAATTGGGTAAAATTTGAACTGGATAATAAAAAAAATATATTGAAGAAAACTGAATTTGCCAATAAGACACATCTATTGGCTACCCAAAAAGGTCTTCCTGATGGGATGAAAATTAGCAAAAAAGGATACATCTTTGCTACTGGACCTGGTGGTGTCTTAGTTTTTCACCAAGATGGGCGTCATTTGGGGACTATTTTGACTGGTCAAGCTACCGCAAATTGTGCCTTAGATACAAATGAAAAGTATTTATATATGACTGCACATCAATATCTTATGAGGATAGCTTTGAAGCAATAAAAAACTGAAACATTGCTGGATAACAAGTTTCGGTTTTCAAATCCTATCAATATTTATTAACCACTTCTAAATATTCATAAATAGCTTTAAAGTTTCCATTGCTAAAGGGTTCAGGATCATTGATCTATAGTCAACCCACCCATTTGTAGTGTTGCATGACTGCCATATCTCTCTTATCAATATCTTGCTGCTCTTATGAGAGCCATAATGTATATATAATCTTCTTTTTTGAGTTCATTTAGTATTCGCGCAACAGTCTGCCTGCTTGTATCAGTCATGTGGCAATTTCTTTATGTGTGACATACCGTGATCTATTAAACACTCTTTGATACCAATTTTGATGCCTTTGCGCAAGCCCGTGATATATGAAATCAACAATCCTTTCTTTTGCTTTACAGAAAACAAAACTTTTTTGCAACCTTTCTTCGATGATTTGAAGTTTGAAAGTTAAGATAATATTCATGATGGTGTTAGCAAAGGCTGTTTTGTGTCACCAATTGTCTGAAAATATTCACAGGAATTTTATACAGCTTGGTATCCATCATGGTCTCGGCAAATTCCCTAGTTTCGTCATTGGCAGAAAAAAAATATTCTCTCAAAAAATGCCATTCTCATAAATGATATCTTTAGTCAGGAGTTTTTGGTTTTCAGTAAAACACACCAAGCTTCACACTTCCTTTTTCTACAATATAAACATAATCCATTTTGGTGGCAATGCTATAGATGATTTGGTGTAGGCATTTGTACAAAGACAGCATGTTCGAGTATAAGGTCTATCTGTTCAGTAGTGAGATGTTTGAATACAGGCATCTCTCTGAAAGCTACTATTTTTGCTGAGTGATTCATACTTGTTAGTTTTTATTAATACTATTATGAATCACTTTGCATTTACCCCTACTTTTTTAGTAAAAATTTTTTAAAATGAAAATAAAGAAACTTAACAGGTAAAAATATAGTGCTATTTTCATTTTGCTTTACTAAGCAATGATGTGGCTATCAAAAGATTTTAGTAAAAGTTGTGAAATGTTTGGATATAAAAAGGAGCAATTAATGGCGCATAATCAAAATGTAGCTCAATGTTATGTTTTAGGTTTACAATATGATTTTGCATTTAAGCAAAAAGTAACCACTTAAACCAACACTAAGTTTTGTTTTTGATTTTTGGCAGACAATTTTGTTCGCAAATGCTATCCATGAGTCATGAAAATTTTACCATCAAGTGTACAATCTTGTAAATTGTCCAAGTTTTTTGCAATTGTCTTGATGTCATACTGCACTGCCCAGAAATTTGCTCCAATTCTTGTTGAGAAACTTCACCCTCAACCCATTTGACCAATAATATGTTATTTGTTGTGTTCATTGTAAACCCTTAGACGAACATATCAGGTAAAACCCTAAGTATATTACAATGTTTTTTTAAAATTTTATTTTTATATGTATAAAAGTCTGAAATTCAATATCGATTTTTTTAGTTCTGCAAAAATTTCTAAGGCTTTTTGCATGCGTTTTTACAATAGCTTTAACGCTCAAGTCAAGTTGGGCTGCTATCTGAGAATAAGTCATTTTTTCGATTCTATTGAGCAGGAATACTTCTCTCTCGATTTTTCAGGCATTTTGTTCAAGTTGTTTTCTAGTCGTATTTTGAACTCTTCCATTTCAATCAAGTAGTGCGGATCCTGTATATTTATTAGTTATTTTAAATGCGTTAGAGTAATTTGCAACCACTTTGTGGTGTCGGACATGATCGAAAATAAGTTGTTGATGACAGTAAAAAGAAATGATTTGGCATTCAATGTTTCTACTTTCTGTTGATGATTCCACAATCTTATGAATCCTTCCTGAGCTAAATCTTCTGCCAATTTTAGGTCTCCACATTTTGCCAAAATATATGTTCTGACTACAGGAAAAGTATCTAAATAAAACTGTTTAAACTCAAAGTCCGTAAAGAATGCCATTACTATTTGATCACATGGTTTTTGAGGTATTCGATAGCTTCTTTGTAGCCTGCCAAACCTTTGCCTACTATACTGTGGATTGCAGAAGCCTTAATATAATTGGTGTGTCTATACGCCTCCCGTTCATAAATATTGGTAAGATGTACCTCGATCACTGGTGTAGTGATGGCGAGCAAAGCATCGGCGATGGCAATAGAAGTATGAGTGAATCCACCTGCATTGAGTATGATACCATCATATCTATAACCTACGCCATGGATTTTGTCGATGATATCTCCTTCATGGTTTGATTGATAATAATGTAAGTTGTACTCAGGAAAGTCATTTTCCAATTCAATAAAGTATGAATCAAAAGATTTGGTGCCATATATTTCTGGCTGTCGTATTCCCAATAGGTTGAGATTGGGGCCATTGATGATGATGATTTGTACCATTTTTAAGATTAGTGCGCTATATCTGAGATAAATTTGATACGAGACAACAAAACTTCCTCCTCGCTGATGTCATCTTCTTGAAGCTTGCGGATAGCGGTATCTATTGCATCAGTGTTGGAATGTTTAAAATAGTCAAAGATCTCTTCTACTATATCTTCATCTACCTTGTCTTTTATAGCAAAATTAATATTTAGTTTAGTGCCAGCATCTACTATGTTATTCAATTCGTACAACAATTCATCATAGGTCATTTCGACATTTCTTGCGATGTCTGATAGAGGCATTTTCCTATCAATAGATTGTATGATAGTAACCTTATTTTTTGACTTATTAGCCACTTGCTTGATGACGACTTCAGTAGGTCTCTCTATGTCGTTTTCTTCCACATATTTTTTGATCAACTCGATGAATGGTTTGCCAAATTTTTCTGCTTTACCTTGACTTACACCAGATATTTTAGTCATATCATCCATGCTGATAGGGTAGTAGGTTGCCATATCTTGAAGCGAAGGTTCAGAAAATATGACCCAAGCTTGCATTTGTCTTTTCTTTGCTTCTGATTTTCTAAGATCTTTGAGCAATTCTACCAATACTTCATCCAATGCAGCTCCTTGGCCACCACCTAGGTCTATATCACCATCATCCTTGACAGTAAAATCTCTATTGAGTGGGATTTTGACGGACTCTGGATGCTTGATAAACTTTTTACCATCTTCACTCAGTTTCAAAATGCCATATTGCTCTATCTCCTTGAATAAAAAGTCATGCAATACAGCCTGCCTGAAAATAGTGTGCCAAAAAAGTTCATCCTTAGCTGCACCTGTACCAAAAAGTGGAAGTTTGTCAAATTTGAAATCTTTCATCTCCTTTGACAGCTTACCAGTGATAAACTCTACCAAGATCTTGATGGTATAATTTTCGTTCAATTGTTGTACTACCTGCAAAGCCAACTTCATTTCAGATTGTACTTCTTCTTTTTGTTTTGGAAATTTGCAGTTGTCGCACATATTGGTGCATTTGCTATCATCGTATTCTTCACCAAAATAATGCAACAAAAACTTCCTTCTACATGTATTGGTTTCGGCATAGGCTATAACTTCATCCATCAACTGAGCACTTAATTCACGCTCTGCGACTGGCTTGTCTCTCAAA
Source organism: Saprospiraceae bacterium (assembly GCA_046329385.1). Lineage (GTDB taxonomy): Bacteria > Bacteroidota > Bacteroidia > Chitinophagales > Saprospiraceae > OLB9. The sequence continues at coordinate 3,123 of JAXLUT010000024.1, read as the reverse complement.
AATTTTTCAAGTTTTAAAATGTCTTTGTATGAATAAAATGCTAAGCAATCACCTTTGAGTCCATCTCGGCCACCGCGACCAGTCTCTTGATAGTAGTTTTCAATACTCTTGGGTATGTCATAATGTATAACAAAACGAACATCGGGCTTATCTATGCCCATACCAAATGCTATCGTGGCTACAATCACTTCTACTTCTTCCATCAAAAAGTCATCCTGCACTTGAGTACGCGTCTTAGCATCGAGGCCTGCGTGATAAGCTGCAGCTTTGATACCATTGACATTGAGCATTTTGGCTATTTCTTCAGTCGATTTTCTGGACTGAACATAGATGATTCCAGACTTACCTTGTGATGTCTTTATAAACTGAATGATACTTTTTACAGCACTTTCTTTGTTGATTTTTGGTCTGATCTCATAGTACAGATTATCTCTATTGAATGAAGATATAAATATATTAGTATCATCCATCTCCAAGCTTTTGACTATATCTGTCTGAACTTTTGGGGTAGCCGTAGCAGTCAAAGCGATGATGGGAATATTTTCGCCAATGGCAGATATCATGGTCCTAATCCTCCTATATTCTGGTCTGAAATCATGGCCCCATTCGGAGATACAATGTGCTTCATCAACTGCTACAAAAGAGATATTTGTCTTCTGAAAAAACTCAATGTTTTCATCTTTGGTCAAAGTTTCAGGTGCAATAAACAGCATCTTGGTTCTACCTGAGATGATTTCACTTTTTACCTCATTCATTTGGGTTTTATTAAGTGAAGAATTCAAAAAGCTAGCCACATTGTCTTCTTGACTATATCCTCTAATAGAGTCCACTTGGTTTTTCATCAATGCAATCAAAGGCGAAATAATGATAGCAGTACCTTCCATCATCAATGCTGGCAATTGGTAGCAAAGCGATTTACCTCCGCCTGTGGGCATGATGACAAAAGTATTCCTTTTTTCTAAGACACTTTTTACTATTTGTTTTTGATCTCCTTTAAATGATTCGAACCCAAAATATTGCTTTAAAGCACTACTGATTTCTTGTTCTGTAAAAGACATACTTATTGTTTTCCTTTTATTTTGTTATTTTAAAAATCGAAATCCAAATGAATATTGATTGCTTCATCATTGATTTCTCATGTCTTCATACCTGAATACCTAAACATGAAAGGCTAAATCTATTGACCGACAATAAATTACCATCATCGCCCATCCACATTTATTCATTTTTTGAAAAGTTATTGATACCAGACCAATCTCTCAAAAATCAAATAAAAACTACAATTTAACACTTCTCTTGGAATGAAACTGCCTTTTTTTGTAAGTTTGACCCACATTTTAAGGCTCAAATTTAATTTGCCCTCAAAATTACAAATTAGAATCCAAATATGCAAAACGAAATAAAAGAAAAAATTGAAAATACTTTAAAGGCTGAGGCTGATGCTCTTTTAAACTTGAGCAATCATGTAACTCCAGCTATGTGTGCAGCTGTATATCACATCCTAAATAGTAAAGGTAGATTGATCATTACAGGCATTGGTAAGAGTGCCATAGTCGCTCAAAAAATGGTGGCTACTTTTAACTCTACAGGAACTAATGCAATATTTATGCATGCTGCCGATGCTATACATGGAGATCTCGGTATGATAAAGGAAGAAGACATTGTAATGTGTATTTCTAAGAGTGGCGACACTCCAGAGATCAAGGTTTTGGTACCATTGATCAAAGGTTTTGGGAATACACTGATATCCATGGTCAGTAATCAGCAATCTTATTTGGCTACTCAAGCTGATTTTGTCATCCATCTCCCGATGCAAGCTGAAGCTGACCCAAACAATTTGGCTCCAACCACAAGCACTACTTTGCAGGTAGCTATGGGAGATGCATTGGCAGTATCGTTACTTTCTATCAAAGGATTTTCGTCTGAGCATTTTGCAAAATTTCATCCAGGTGGAAGTTTAGGTAAGCAGTTGTATCTCAAAGTGAGTGATCTGATAGTACACAACGAAAGGCCCAAAGTATATCTACATGACTCTATAAAAAAAATCATTCTCGAAATTTCTTCTCGTAGATTAGGTGCCACTGCAGTATTGGATGATGACGAAAACTTGAAAGGCATCATTACAGATGGTGATCTAAGGCGTATGTTAGAATTGCAAGCAAATGTATCTCATATTTTAGCACAAGATATTATGAATCCTAATCCAAAGTTGGTTCAAATAGATAGTTTGGCTGTGGATGCTTTGGTACTCATGAGAAAATATTGCATCTCACAACTTTTGGTAGTCGATGGTTTGAGATACAAAGGTGTAGTGCATATCCATGATCTAATCAGAGAGGGGATTATGTAAGATAACAATGTTTATTGTAATTTCATAAATCGAGATATTTTTTATGATTATGATGTAAATTAGGAATATGAACGTTGTAAATTCTAAAAGTATAGTTTAAATCAAAAATCAAGACTTCCAAAAAGTCAAAAGCTTGACATTTAGTACAAAAAAAAACAGAAAGGCAATTACTTAATATAATTGCCTTTCTATTTTATTATAAATTAATTCAAATTAATTCAGTGTATATCTTGCTGAAAAAGCTCCATATCCTGCTGCAAATCCATTTCCATAACCATTCAAAAAGAAGGTTGGTATCCAATCTACACTCAAGTTGATGGGTGCACTTTGAATTTTATAATCAAGTCCTAACACACCAGATATACCAAAGGAAGTTGAACTTCCTGGGTTAACAAAAGAGTTGTCCCAAGACCAAAAATAAATATTTGCACCTGCTCCATAATACCATTTCAAACCATCAACAGAAGAAATATCATTGTGCAATTGATAATATCCACCAATATTAATCCAAGAATAACCTGTATAACTTCTAAATCCGACAGTACCCTCAAATGCACCTCTATCGGAAAGAAACTTCTTATACGAAACAGAAGTGGGAACTCCAAACCTTAAGCCTATGGCCGAGTTATAATCCTGTGATTGGCTCAAAGATGCAAATAACAAAAACGCCACAAAAGCTGAAAAAATCTTTGTTTTCATGATAAAATATTTTTTGGTTAATAAATGCAAAGATAAGGAAAAAAATTGAATCTAATTAAAATGGGCTAAATCTT
>JAXLUT010000023.1:0-42238 GCA_046329385.1 Saprospiraceae bacterium | reverse complement strand
CAAAGCTGGCGATATCATCACAGCCAAAGCCATCGAAAAAAATCTCACATCCAAACTTGGCATTTACGAAGTGACGCTTACCAATCAAAATGGTGAAATCGTGGCTCTTTTTAAGGGTACCGTATTTCGCACAGGCAAGGAGTGGGAAGTATAGGAGAAAGTTAGGTTTTACATTGTTTCAAGTTTGGTATTTTGAATCCAAATATTTAAGAGAAAATTAGCTTTTGTTAAACCAGCGAAGTGTCAAATACTATCGTTTTGAGAAAAAGCAAAGTGCGTGAAAATGAAAAATGTAAATATTGTGATTGCTTGTAGCCTTGTTGGTATAATGAGCCTTGCATGCGTGAAAGATAGTTGTAAAAGTCTGGATGAAGAAAGTCCAGCAAGCTTTGAAATTTTACAAAATTGCTACGAATCGCCAAGAGTAACTTTTGGTAAAATTCCAAAGGATAAGTTTTATAATACTGTCTTCAACTATATAAAAACTACTTCAATAAATTTAGAGCAAATCAATGCAGATTTATTATCTGATTCAACAGAACTGACAGATTTTCAATACTTTACTGTAATTTATACAAGTAAGATATATTATGGTGAAATAAAGATCGATAGTGATGACATTGTTGGATTTGGCATTGCATCTTTTGATAATGGCCACATTATAATCAAATTATATAAAGTAGAAAACTCTTTGCAAAAATTGATCAAATCAATGAATTTTAAAGATAAATTTCCTACCAGAATTTTCGAATATTTTAAGAAAGATCTTGATCTAACCAATAGTATAAAAAGCATGATATTTGTTGCCAACGGTGATAAGTGGAAGCATGCTAATCAAGAATCTCCATCATTTGACAGCTTAATGCAAGTGATGACAAGTTACCAAATAGACCATTGACAACATGGTCATTTTTGTTTGTTTCAAAAGAAATGTTGACGTCAACCTAATTTTATTCAGTTACAAAAAAGTTAAATTCTCGCTCATTGAATTTTTTATTGTAATTTTGCTGTTTAGAGTTTTAACTTTTATCCAAATATGTATCAGAAGTATTTTTTGTTTCTATTTTTATATTTTACAGTAATTTTTGGGAAAGCTCAGGGCATTCAATTTTTTGAAGGATCATGGCAAGATGCCCTTGCAAAAGCTAAAGCTGAAGACAAGTTATTGTTTGTTGATGCATTTGCCAAATGGTGTGGACCGTGCAAGGCCATGGCGAAAAATGTCTTTACACAGGCTCATGTTGGAGAGTTTTTCAATAGTAATTTCATCAATCTCAAATTGGATATGGAAGAGACTGATGGTGTCACTTTTGGACACAAATACCCTGTACAAGCTTACCCAACATTATTTTTTATTGATGGCGACGGCAAAGTAGTCAAGACAATAAAAGGAGGCCAAACTCCTGAAGGATTGGTATCCTTAGGAAATGAGGCCATGAAAAAATTGGATAGGAGCGTCAGGTATGAAGCCAAATACGCGGAAGGCGATTGCAGTTTTGATTTGATGTACAATTATGTCAAAAGCACCAATGCAGCTGGAAAACCCAGTCTGAAAATCTCCAATGAATATTTAGCATCCAATCCGTCACTTTCAGAAAATGAAAAGCTGAAGTTATTTTGGAAGCGGCAGTAGAATCAGATAGCAAGCTCTTTGATCAGGTATTGGCCAATAAATCAAAAATTGAAAAATTGGTTGGAAAAGAGTTATACATTGAAAAAACTAAGAGTGCATGTGCCGCTACAGTAAAAAAAGCCATAGAGTTTGAAATGGAGCCATTGTTTATAGAGACCATCGACAAGGCAGACAAGGCATTTCCAGAAGATTTTGATGCTTTCAAGGCTGAATCAGATATGAAGTACTATGGCGCCATGAAAAATGATGATAAATACGTAGCCGCATACAAGAAAATGGCCAAAATAGGTGCTGACGATGCCAAAATACTCAAAAATATAGTCACGGATATTATCAAACACCACAAAGACAATAAGAAAATGGTTACCGATGCAGTAGAATACGCTGGCGAAATATATGGTATCAAAGATGATATGGAATCTCTTACACAGTATTGCTCTATGTTGATGCTGAATAATGATGTGGATAAAGCATTAAAAACTGTCACCAAAGCCAGAGAGAAGGCTGAGAAAAGTGGTGGAGATTTGACCCAATATGACGGCCTACTCAATTTTTTGAAATCAAAAAAATCATAAATTTTTGTGTACTTCACTTCAAAATATAGTCTAATTATTATTCATATTTAAAATTCAAAATAGATGAAACCAATTCTTACTTTTACGATGGTTGTTGCCTTTTTTATAGGGCAGAATTTTGGCCAAGATGCAATGGAGCGCAAGACATCCATGAGCTTGGGGCCTCAAAATGCTTTTTACATTGAGATTCCTGGTGCTGATGAAAAATTGGCAGAGAAAACCTTTTACGAAATTGTCAAGGAATATGGCAAAATGAAGGAAAATAAAAAGGCAAAAGAGCACTTTTTGATGGCTACCAAAATACCAGTCATCAATGGTACATCTCCTATTGATGTTTATGCTAAATTTGAGGAAGGGAAGAACATAGCAACTACATATATTTGGGTTGACTTAGGTGGTGCCTTTGTCAATTCATCAGACAATCCTTCGCAGGCTACAGCAGTTAGACAGTTTTTGTATGATTACTTCATTGCTGTGCGCAAAAAAGTGGTGACTGCAGAGCTCAAGAAAGAAGAAGATAACTTCAAAGATTTGGAGAAGGATCTTAGAAAATTGAAGGATAAAAATGATGATTACCATAAAGATATCGAAAAAGCAAAGCAAAAAATAGCTGAGGCAGAAAAAAATATCGAAAAAAATGTGGTGGATCAAGAAAATAAAGTCAAAGAGATAGATACTCAAAAAGCTGTAGTGGATAAAGTCATTGAGAAACTCAACAATTTGGGTAAAAAAGATTAATCATAGTCATTAAGTGTGTTTAAAGAAGGGAGTTTGCCACGGGTAAATTCCCTTTTTTGTTAAAATTGTCATATAAACATTATGAAAGAGAGAAATGCATCATAAAATTTTCTACATTTGGAGTTTAATATTAATTTTGGCTCTGTAATATATCATGATATAATGAGTTTTACTAAAGACAATAAACTTATGAGTTTTAGAATTTTGCTTGTATTTTTGGCGGTGATTGGCCTCCAACAGTTGAATGGTCAGCATACCTTCCATAGGAATTATCCGCCAGTAGGAGACAAAAATACCATTACCATCAGTAGCATTCAATTGAAAAGTGGAAATTATGCTACAATGGAGCTCCAAGTCGATGTGAATGATTTAGGTGAATCTTATTCTGATACTTTAATCATTTCTACATTTAAGGCAAAAGGCGATTTAGATTGGTCTAAAGCTATCTATCTTAACAACGGATTTAAGGGATTTGCAGCAAATGGTACATTATTGCAAGCACCAAATGACTCTTTGTATTTTTCAATAGTGTCTACACAATTGGACAAACCAAACATTTTGATAGGGTCAATAGGAAATGGTGGACGATTAGGATATCTCAGATCCTTTGGAAATGACCTTAACTTAGCATACAGCTTTGGTGGACTTTTAACTAATGACAATAGTTCTTTGTACAGTGCTTACTCTTATATTGATAATAGTGAACAGCATGGAGGACTGTCAAGAAAGAGATTTAATGGAACAACTTTATGGAGCAAAAAGTATGATGCCAAAGTTGCAGATGTTGATGTTGATGAAAATATCGTCTCTGTGTCTTATAATTTGGACACAACCATCTTAATGTCAGGTGTATTGGATTCAAATTTTTCAAAATCTTTCTTGATGGTAACAGATACCTTGGGAAAAATTTTATGGAGCAAGTACTATTATGATGATGAATCATTATTGGGTATTCCTATAGTCAATGCTTCAAAACAAGCAAAGGATGGATCTTATGTCATGGCAGGATCGAATATAGAGTTCATTCCGCCGCAGGCCATTACCATCAAAGGCTTTATCATCAAGACTGATACCATAGGAAACGTTTTATGGAGCAAAAGAGTGATCTTTGACACTGATGTTTTTACACTTTTGACAGAAATGACTATTGATAAAAAGGGTGATATTTTGGTGAGTGGTTTTAATATTGATTTGGCAAATGCAGATGTTTATAGATTTGTCATTAAGTTTGACGATCAAGGAAAAACAATATGGCAAAAAAGGTATCCTAATTTTCAAAGTCAAAATCAAGGCGGACAAATTTTCGAAACTTCTGATGGTGGATATGGCATCACATATACAGCACTTGATGGTGATAAGACATTTACAAGTTTGATCAAAACAGACAAAGATGGTAAATCATCATGTGAATCGGACATAGAAGATGTAATAGTCTTTGACCATAGATTTTTGGCAGATACTTTGATTTGGATTCAGGAAGATGATGTAATTTTAAGTGATACAGTATCAAAGAAGAGTATAAATTTTGCTTATGATATCCCTGTACTATCTTTAGACACCAAGACATTTTGTCCAAATGAACCAATAGATTGGACTTTTCGTGCTACCATACCAGGAGCTACCAATTATAAATGGAGTACTGGTGATGAAGGTGCTACATTGGATACATTGCGCGTGATGGAAGAGGGAGAGTATTCTGTCACAGTAACTGTCGGCGAGGGCGTATGTTATATGCTGTGTGACACGGCCAAAATTGAAAGATATAAAGAGCCAAAAGCTGCCTTATCCACCTCTTTGGGTAAGTTTTGCGAAAATGGTAAGCTTACCTTGAATGCTGGCTATACACCAGGTCATCCTAGTACAAAATCATATACTTGGAGTACGGGAGATAAGGATATAAATAATATTGAGATAGCCAACCCAGGCAAATATAGTGTCACCATTGTAGATCAATGCAATGAGGTAGCTATAGCCAATATAGATGTGGGTGCTTTTCCTACAAAAATTACTTCTGTAGGAATCACAAATAATGTTACTGTAGATTGCAATATTGGATCGATTTCTGGTAATGTAATTGCAAAAGGCAATGCTACTGGATTATTGGAGTCAACTCAAACATATAAATGGAGTACATCACCAACAGACACTTCGGCAGCATTAGTTATAAATAAACAAGGAATATATACAGTTACCGCTACCGATGCTTGTGGTAAGACAGCTTCGACTTCAATAGAGATTGAATTGAAGGGGACAAAGAAGTTTAATATAAATATTACTGCAAATGAATTTGGTGAATGTGAAAATAGAGGAATTTCTCTAAATGCGGTATCAAGTGTCCAAGGAATTTATAAATATAAATGGAATACAAATGCGAGCGATACATTTGCGAGAATTGATGTAAAATCAGCAGGTACATACACTGTAACAGTTACTGACAAATGCGGCAATACAGCATCTGATAGTAAGTCAATAACAATAAGTGAAATTCAGCCCCCTGATCTTCTTTATGCCAACTTGTTCTTCCCTACTGGAGTGGGATTAGAAACTCGATCTCAAGATACAATGGGATTAGCAGATGCAATCAAATACAATCGCACCTTCGGGCCAGTCAACTTAGCAAAATATTGCCTGTCTGCCATTACCAAATACGAGCTGTATGTGTATAACCGATGGGGACAGTTGGTATTTGAGTCAGATAGTGTGGCAAAGGAATGGGATGGTACTAATAAAGGGAGCGAAGCACCTACAGAGACCTATCTCTACATAGCCAGATATACGATATTTGGTGTAGAAAAGGTAAAAAAAGGTAGTATTCAGCTGATTAGAAGGTGAGCAATATTAAACAATTTAGATAATAAATTTATAAAAAGCCTGGTGCATACAAGTGTGACAGGCTTTTTTCGTAGTAAAAAGTTTAGTGTAAATGCAGAAAATAGAACATATCGGTATAGCTGTCAAAGACATGGATGCAGCTGAATTGACTTATGAGCGATTGTTAAACTCACCTTCTTATAAGAGGGAAGAAGTAGCATCAGAACGTGTAGTGACATCTTTTTTCAAATCCGGACCCAATAAAATTGAATTGTTGGCTGCCACTGATGAGCAAAGCCCGATCTATAAATTTATTGAGAAAAAAGGCGAGGGCATCCATCATATAGCTTTCGCAGTAGAAGACATCTATGCCGAAATGGAAAGATTGAAAACCCAAGGTTTTAACCTGCTCAATGAAAACCCAAAAATCGGGGCTGACAACAAACTTGTCTGTTTTGTCCATCCTAAAGGAGCCCATGGAGTGCTGATCGAGCTATGTCAGGAGCGACTTGATACTGAATAATGATGAATCTTGAGTGGTACGAATATCTCCTCGTATTGATAGGAAGTTTCATTGCTGGCTCTATCAACACACTAGCTGGCAATGGCTCTGTTATCACATTGAGTTTATTGACAGATTTGGTAGGCTTGCCACCCAATGTAGCCAATGGTACCAATAGGATAGGGCTACTCCTTCAGTCGGCTGGTAGTAGCAAAGGATTTGCGAAAAATGCATCGGCCAATTTTAATGGGGCAACCCATATCATTGTCCTGATGATCATCGGAGCCATTGCAGGAGTCATCGTGGCGACACAAGTATCCAATGAGCAGTTTATGTTTGTATTCAAGTATTTGATGGTAGGTATGCTTATCCTTGTATTGGTCAAGCCAGAGCGATGGATCAAAGAGTCAACTGTAAAGACTTTGCCCAAGTGGCAGAGCTATCCGATATTTTTAGTTTTAGGATTTTATGGCGGCTTTATCCAAATGGGCATGGGAATTTTTTTTGTAGCAGTCTTGGTATTGATGTCGGGTTACAATATCATTGCAGCCAATGCAATCAAGACGGTAGTCGTGATGATTTATACGGTTATAGTATTAGCCATCTTTGCCTATAAAGGCTTGGTAGATTGGCAGACAGGATTTATATTGGCAATTGGACAAACTTTTGGAGGCTACTTGACGGCTTTGTATGCACCTAGATTTCCCAATATCAATATTTGGGCATATAGACTCTTGATTGCGATCATTGTTATAGCAATAATTACTCAATTCGGCATGATCAAGTTGTAACCTTTAAGACAATATTATTTGGACTACAAGTTAATTGGTCAACAAGCTATACCCAATCAAAAATCCAAACCAAAACTCAAATACAATTTGGGACTTTGAACCTTTCTGGTTTCGATGCCCCAGCCATAATCCAATTTTACAAAATACCCAAGTAGTTGTGTACGCAATCCATAACCCAATCCCATCACCAACGGGTCTCTGAAATACTCAATTTCTACTTCTATCAATGGTGGGCTTGATATAGTGGTTGAATTAAGTGGGTTTTTTGCACTAAATGGTCCCGAACCATGCCACGCCAATCCTGCATCAAAAAATCCTGTCAATTGTAGATTTCGAAAGAAAGCATTACCTCGGTTTTTGCCTAAAATATATTGCATAAAAGGAATGCGAAGCTCGGTATTTGATATTAAAAATGTTGCTCCATTTCTTATATTATTGTCAAATCCTCTCAACTGAAAAACATTGGCTTTGTACGCATAGTCCGAATGGTCAGGTATAGGTATCGAGTTGTTGAATTTTGGGAAAAGCCAATTTTCCATTCCTCCCATATAATAGAGCATTTTTTCGGATCCAAAAGATGTAGCTCCAGCGCCACGGATAGCAAGCAAAGCCTTACCTAAGATCGGTATGTAGTGTCTCGCATCAAATCCTACTATGCCAGTCAAGCCATCAGATGCACTAAATTGAAAACCATCGATTAGCTGAATATTGAATCTATTGATCACTTCGGTGTAAATCTTGTATCGAGTGCCATGTTTGATATTGAGGGCTGCATCATGTGTATTGTCATAGACGTATTCCAATTTCAAACTGATCCTTTTTTCGTTGACTGCTGGAGCCAAAAAAGACTGGTTTTCGGTGCTAAGTTGTAGAAATTTGTCAAATCTCAGGGTAGTAGTGGCTCTGAATGATCTGTATATATCGAATGGGTACTTCCATTGAAAAAGTCCTAAAACTGATGTCTTTTTGGATCTCAATATTAGATTTGAATTTGGGTCAGTATCGACATTGTATTCGTTTGATTTACGATAGAGGGCAAACTTTTTGTCGATTCTTGACTTTTTATTGTTAAATACTATGAAGTATTCTGATCCATTAAATGTGGTAGGAATGCGTAGTCCGGCTTCTACATCATAATCTTCAAAAAGGTCTTGAACCTTGGCTTTTAGTAAAAAACCAATAGGTGTTGTCAGTAGTTGCTGCCTATCGCCTGTATAACTTTCTAATCCTTCAAAGAGGAGCGAATTGTCGAGTTTTGTGGTAATATTAGTCAGCGCAAACTTATTATTAGCTGCAATAGCCCGTGTATTCACATAAGGCTCTATGCGATGATTTGTTTTTATTTGATCCTTAATATTGATCGAAAACTCTTCATTACCGTTTTGACTTTCGGGTTTAGTTTTGATAGTTTCGAGTTGGGCAGGATCTGGATAATGTGATTGGAACAAAAAACCATCTTCAATTTTTTCTACTGAATTTTGCGCCTTGGTAGGTGGCACTATCAGAATATTTTTGTTGATAGGTTGAAGAGCTCTGCCAGTTTGGGTGACATAAGGTTGGATCGGAGTTATTGGTATTTGCTCTTTGTAAACTTGATATTTGCCATCATTATAAAGTGTATATACATAGTTGTCACTCCCTGACATGGCATGATGTCTGATCAGATTGCGATCAAGGTTGGTGATTGCTATCAAATTTTTTGTATCCAAATTAAGGATGAAAGTGTTGTTTATTCCAGTGCCATCAGCAGTACAAATGATTGATTTTTCGTTGATTATATACGGAAACCTTTCATTGGCATACTCAGTAAATGTCAGTTGTTGAGCAGTTTTGGCCCCTTCAGGCAAAAAGTAAATGTCAAATTTTTCTAATGGAAGTATAGTATCAAACTTGATATCTCTGATAGTATCTGTTGTCCTGTTTGAACTAAAGAGAATCCCTTTTTGGCCATTAAGCGTTACATATTCTGCATCGAGATCATCATAAAAGTCATTGGTCAGCCGTTGGTAATTTCTGTTTTTTGATTGGTAATGGTAAAGATCAGAATAACCATCAGTAGAAGCTGACATGATGTAATCCAAATCATTGATGTAGCAGATACTATATACCCTCTGGAAATCTGTAGGAATGATTTGTTCCATTTTTTCACCACTTGGCACATGATATTTTATGAGTTGGATGATATCTCTGTGTTCATACACGATACTAATTTCTTTTTTGTCAGGATGCCAAGCCAGCAATGGATAATTATAATCAGTCTCTTGAAAGGCATTTTTATATCCATATTTGAAAATAGTCTGCTCTTTGTTGGATTTCAAATCTCTCAACACAACACGTATTTTGCCTTGATCATTATACGAGTATAACAAATTTTTGCCATCTGGACTCAATTTCACCTGGCTGATAGGTGTATATTTTTTGTTTGCGAGTTTTAACAATTTTGACTTGGACAATGCTTCCATTTTCCCTTTTTCCGAATCAAAATATTGTTTATAATAGTTTTCCCATTCTTGTTTGAGAGTAGGTAAGTCTGCATTTAATATGTACTCAAAACTATTCTCCATGCCTCGGCTTATCTTGGTTAAGTACAGCAAGTTGGAAATGGCTGATTTACCATAATTCTGACTGACATAAAACCAAAACGAATGCCCCGCCAGTTTTGGGAAATCGGTTGCCATTTTATCAAATTCATGATATTTTTTATCTCGCTCCCAAATGTCACGCATCTCGTCTTCGACCAAGTGATTCCAATCATTGGCTGCAAAGGCAACTATACCCTCTTTGTACCAATCAGGTATATTGAGCAATACCGCATTTTGAATGATTTCTTGCAAAGTAGAGCCAAAAAGCATATTGTTGAGATATACTGTTGCGATGCCTTCCCTTATTTTTTTTCTTAAATGGAGATGATTACCATCAAAATAAACAAACATTTTATTTCCAACAATTTTGGTTTCGCCAGTTTTGTTAGAAAATGTCTCTTCGGTACCAATATTGCTTTGCTTCAAATCGGTAATATCTGTATAAACTATGATTTCGATTTTGTCATTGATTCTATGTTCGATGATTTTCTGGATGGCATCGTGGTCCATTTCAGCTATTTGGATGGTTGGCTGTGCTATAAACCTACCTTTGCCATACCAATAAGTGACGAAATTTTCAGTTTCATATTCCCACCAATTATTAAAATCATCGTGATATTGCACCCTGTTTTTTCCAAATTCGGTATTGATACTTTGACCCACCAAATCGGCAAAGCAAGAACACAAGATCACTATAATGACAAATCTGCTCATAAGAGTTGCAATATACGTCTTTTTGGACAAATCAATTATTTTCTCCCAAAATTATAAAACTCCTTGTCATTTCTAAAAATAATATCAACACTATCAAAAAATAAAAACCGAGACCTTCTTAATCAAGATGATCTCGGTTTTTTTACAAAAAAACATTCACTTTTTGCGACTTAAATCACCCGAATGAATGATTGTTTTTGGCTTTTCTATTTACCAAAAAATTTGCCCAATATCGAACCCATACCCATTTGAGTCAAATCATCCATCACACTACCATCGCCATCTTTGTCCAATAACTTGGTGAAAATGCTTTGAGTAGTAGGTTGTTGGTTGATAGTTTGGGTAGCACCAGTGATGATGTCCAAAATACTACCGCCATTTTGATTGGCTGTTTGTGTTGCTTTAGCTTTGCCCAGCATACCCAACACAACAGGTGCTAAAGATGTCATCATAGTCGTAATACTGCCTACATCTATACCGCTTGCTTTTGAAATAGAATTAATAGCATTACCTTGCTTATCACCCAAAATGTGATTTAGAATACCAGTACCGTTTGCTGTATTAGGATTTGATGGTTGTACAACACCAGACAAAAAGCCACCTAAATCATCAAAAATACTACCATCATGGTCTCTATCCAAGGCGCTAAGTAAGCCATCTTGGCCTTCTTGAGTGCTTGCATTTTTGGCAACACCATTGAGCAAAGTGGCTAAAATACCATCTACCGCTGTATTGGTCTGAGCCTTATCGCCCAGTCCTAATTGTTGGCCAAATTGACTGAGAATAATGTCTTTTGCAGGGCCTTGTAACAAATCATTAATGTCCATTAATATCTTTTTGTGTTTTATGTAAAATATCGAATATCCGATACGCAATTATAACAATAAAACAACAAAAAAATTCATTTTAAACCATAGTTTTTTAGCAATGCAGAAATTTCGGAATGGTATTTGTATTAATAAATTATTAAAATATTTAATGTATATGTCGTTTAAATTGCTAATAAATATACACATTTTTAGTTTCTTTTTATTGTTTAGCCATTTGGGAAATGCCAATAAAAGATTAACAGAAAATTATGTTTCCACCTACAAAAATGTGGCGATATCAGAGATGATGAGGACAGGTATTCCTGCCAGTATAAAATTGGCACAGGGGATTTTGGAGTCAGATTTAGGTAGGAGTCCATTAGCCTATCAAGCAAACAATCATTTTGGTATCAAATGTGGTAAGGACTGGACTGGCAATGTTTATTACAAGCATGATGATGACACTGATAGCACTGGCGTGATCATAGAGAGTTGCTTTCGGGCATTTGCCAATGGCGAAGAGTCTTATTTGGCGCATTCTGAATTTTTGACAGACCCTGCCAAGAAATCAAGGTATGGTTTTTTATTTAATCTTGGTAGTACAGATTATGTAGGCTGGGCCAATGGTTTGAAGTTTTCTGGATATGCAACTGATCCATCTTATCCTTCCAAACTTATCAATATTATCGAGAAATTTCAACTTTTTCAATATGATAAAGATGTCAACGTAGTGGCTAAAGTTGAGGAAGTGAATCCTGAAATGAAGCCTTCCAGCAAAAAAAATCAAGAGTCAGAAATACAAATAGTCAAGGCTGACCAAAATCAGAAAACAAAAAAATCGACACCTGAAAGCAATAGACAAAATGATACATCTACATCTCCAAAAAAGGCTGGATATGAGTATGGCAAAATCAATGAATTGAAGGTCATTTATGCATCTGGTCATCATTCTGTCAAGGACATAGCGCATAAAACTGGAGTTGCAGTCTTTGACATCCTTGAGTACAACGAAATGTTGGTGAGCAAGGATTATATACCCAATTATCAAGAAATAATATATTTGGAGCGCAAAAAGAAAAATATTCAATCAAACGGAAATGACTTTCATACAGTATCAAATGGCGAAACTATGTACGACATTGCCCAAAAATATGGTATAAGATTGGAAAGTCTTTTGGCAAAAAACAACTTGGATGCACATGCTGAACCATTGGCAGGAGAATCAATTAGCTTGGTAATGCACCTTCATAAAAAAGATACACCGAGATACAAAATGCGCGAAAAATTTGATTCTTATTTGGATATGGGAGGCTTACAATAATGGAGGATACACATATCAGTTTAAATAAATATATAAGTGATACTGGCCTATGCTCACGCAGAGATGCAGATAAGCTCATTGAAACAGGTCGAGTAGTCATCAACACCCAAGTGGCTCGCAAAGGTAATCGTGTACTCCCTACAGACAAGGTATATTTGGATGGTGTTTTGCTTAAAAATAAGGTAAAACCTATATATATAGCTTTAAATAAGCCAGTGGGCATCGTTTGTACCACTGATACCAATGAGCCTGATAATATCATTGATTATATGTCGTATCCAGAGAGAATATTTCCAATAGGCAGATTGGATAAGATGTCTCAAGGCTTGATACTCTTGACTAATGACGGAGATATAGTCAACAAAATATTGAGGGCTGGTAACTTTCATGAGAAAGAATATATAGTATCTGTCAATAAAACAATAGACCAAGCATTTGTCAAGACAATGGCTGCTGGTGTACCTATCTTAGATACCGTCACCAGGCCATGTAAGGTACAAAAATTGGATAATATCACCTTCAAAATTACTTTGACACAAGGTCTAAATAGGCAAATACGCAGAATGTGCGAATATTTGGGGTATCAAGTAAAATCATTGACAAGAGTGCGCATCATGGAGATCACACTTGATGGCATCGCTTATGATTCTTGGCGTTATTTGACAGATCAGGAGATTGATAGGTTGCTGCAGATGGTCAGTCACTCTAGGAAGTAATGTTGATGCATAATGCATATTAGACATTGTATTCACCTAAGGATGATGCTTGATGTAAGAATTACGAGTTACGAATTATGAATGACAGTGAATTACGAATTATGAGCTATCAGCAAATAGCTAACCTCGTTGTGATTGCCTTTGTTGTGACCCACAGATTGTCGATGTTTGCCGTTAAAAATAAAATAGAAAGTCCATGAGTAAATAAACTACATCCTGATCACCTTTACTTCCGTCCTTCTGTTTTGACGGTGCTCCTCGTCGGTGCAGGTGACGCCATTGAAGCAACGATTGGTGATTTTGGTTTCGCCATAACCTTTTGATTGGATGCGATAAGGTTTGATGCCCAATTGGTAGAGAAACTCGACCGCTGACCTGGCACGCCGATCTGACAGCTTGAGATTGTAGTCATCATTGCCTCTCGCATCAGTATGGGATGAAAGCTCAATGACAATGGTAGGATGCTGCTGCATGACTTGAAATAGCTGCGTCAACTCCTCTTCAGACTCTGGTAGCAAGTCTGATTTGTCGTATTCGTAGTAGATGTTTTCTAAGGCAAAAACAGCATCTTTTTTTAGTGGTTTTAAGATGATGTCGATAGGATGATCCTTCATTCTTTCGGATGTATAGATGTCTCCATTGACAGTAAAATACCCATCTTTGATTACCTGATATTTCAAGCTGGAGGCTTTAGGCAATGATACGGCACACTTGCCCTCAGCGGTGGATTTGGTCATGATGATGGTATCACCAGCTAGATTAGTGATAACGATATGCACATCTGTCAGTGGCTGGGATGATTCCGTCATTGTTTTGATGTCGATTTCCAATTTTTCTAATGGTGTAGTTAGCTCAGGTTTTGCCTCTTTCCACAGAGTGTCAGGATGTATAGCTTCGAAGTAATAGATGTCTTCGTTGCCTTCTATTTGCTGCCGATTGGAAGTAAAATAGCCAGACTTCATTTGGTCTCTACTATACAATGCATAATCATCTGCCGATGAATTGAAAGGTGCGGGAAGGATGACAGGTTGTGACCATTTGCCATTTTGCCAGATAGTTTGATACAAATCCAATCCTCTGCCTACTCCATCAGAGCTGTACACCAAGGTAGTGTCATTCAAGAAAGTCGGAAATACTTCATTACCTGATGTGTTGATATATGTTTTAAGTCTCACTGGCTGCTTCCATTTGCCGTCAATCGCCTTGGTGCATTGGTAAAGATCCATGCCTGTTTGTCCATATCTATCAGAAGAAAAGATCAAAATCTTGCCCGATGGACTGAAGGCTGGATGGGCAGTATTGGACTTAGCATGGTTGTATTCAAATTCTTTTGGTTGGCTCCATTGACCATTGATTGATGCAGCCACGTAGATTTTCAAGAAATACTGATCTTTGACCAACTTGGATTTTGCATTGGCAGTAAACATCATTTTTTTATCATCGTCATAAAATGCACATGTACCCACATTGTATTTCATAGATAATTCGGGTAAGAAAGGCTGTACTTCATTACCATTAGGATCGCCAATGTATAGCTTTGTGAATGTTTGTCCCGTAAATAAATCGCTTTTTTTGTCTGATGGCCTACTCGAGCTAAATACCAACTGATCTAGATACTTGACAGGAGCAAAATCTGCTTCGGCCGAATTGAGCGTAATGGGATTTACATTGTAATATTGTGAATGATCTGCATAAGCCAAAGCATTATTCATTCTTTGTAAGTCTTTTTGTCTAGGATATTTGGTCAATAGCGAATCTAAGTAAGTCCTGTATTGCTGCGTTTTGCCATTGATGTAGAGCGCTTGCGCATATTTTAGCAGTACACCGTTGTAATTTTTATAGCCAATAATGGCTTGTTTGAAAATTTCTTCTGCCTTGCTGGTATTGTCTAATATCATATAGCAATCACCCAATTTTTCTAAAATGATGCTCGATGTTTCCTTTTTCTTAAGGCACTTTTCATACTCGGTGATGGCTTTGCTGTATTGGAGCAATTGATATGCTTTGTCGCCATTGGGGCATTGACTCTGACCATGTATTGATACCAACAAATACACTATGACAATAAAAATAACTTCAAAATAACTCTTCTTCATCATTAATATCTTGGAAGGGTAGAAAATTTGTGAATGGATGGAATGCTTACATTTTTCTTATTCCAAATGTATTGAACAATGATTTCATGTGCGCCTTTACCAATACTCTTAAAATCAGAATGTGTATAGTCGTAGGCGTAACTCAAGATGATCTCTTTGGTCAGCCCAAGATCTACCATGCCAGCTATAGCATCGCCAGTGCGATATGATATACCGAGCGAGACGAAATCTTTGTACCAGCATTGCAAGCCCAAATCTACTTGCAATGGTGCTGCTTGATGATATTTGACAAATGCCAATGGCTTGATCTGCAAGTCACTACCTTGCAAACTGATGACATGCCCTACTGTCAAATAAAAGTGCTTGCTCAAATAAGCATCTTCGTCAACAAACGCAAATCCATCTTTTGGTAGCATAGCAGCTAAAGCCGGGATAGAAAATCCTGCATAAGTCTTGCCATTGGACAAAAAAAGCCCAGCGCCTACTTTTGGCACTATAGATTGGGTATTTTCTCGATATTCAGGATCATTGCCGATAGGGTCAGGAGTGAGTGCTTGTTGCAGATTTGCTCTAAAAATACTCATGCCACCTTTGATGCCCAGCGCCAGTTGCCACTCATCTGATATACCAATCTTGTATGCATAATTGATATAAGTGCCAGTGTGCGATTCAAACCCAATTTGGTCATTATAAATATTGAAACCCAAACCTGCTTTTGTTGATGAAATAGGCAACTCAAAATTAAGTCCTGTAGTGATAGGTGCGCCTTTCAATCCAGCCCATTGGTTGCGATAAAATGCCATCATTCTCATCTGGCCATTGCTCGCAGTAGATGCAGGATTATACATCATATCCGAAATGAACATATATCTGGTAAACATTGGGTCTTGCTGAGCTTTAATATTGTAAATTAACAATATATATAGGCAAAAAATATTTAATGTCTTCATGATTTTATTTTTTTCTTAAGTCAAGCATGGTTGTTTTTATGATACCTGAATCAAATCTAATTTCAACAAAATATGTCCCTTGGGGTAGGTACTGACCATTGGCAGCGCGGCCATCCCAATGGTTGTCCCATTCGGGAGCTTCAAAGACTAAATTTCCCCATCTGTTATATACTCTCAAAGATAATTTACACAACTCTATATCTCCCAAGGTATAAAAATCATTAGTGCCATCTTCATTGGGTGAAAAGGCATTGGGCAAATCTACATTTTCTGCATCACAATGATCGACCAATAATATTTTGATTCGCTTAGTGACTTTGCATTCTGATTGGTCAGATACTTCAATAGTGTATGTGATCGTGTCATTGACAGTAGTGATAGGGTTGGGGCAAGAAGTACAGCTCAAGCCTGTAGGAGGAGACCATGAGTAATGGTCATAACCCAATGGTCCAGGTAAGGTTAAATTAATATTTATTTCTTTGTATAATGTATCTGGCAATGATGATAAATCAGGTACATCATGCACTGTGAGTGTGATGCAAGATAAGCTATCGCAACCTTGTTTGTCTTTGAGCGTTTTGCAATACTTCCCAGGCTCCGAATACTCTTTAAAATCAAAAAAATAAGATTGTCCTTTACAAATATCCACAGTTTTATTGGTACTATCTGGTGGATAAAATTTTACTGGAATAGTTGCTTCATTTTTACAAGGGCCATTGAACATTTGCAATTTGAAAATAAAATCTTCAAACACTTCGAGTTTAGGATTTAAAATCAAAGGATTGCTAAGCCTATCGACACCTTCACTCCAAATGAAGCTTTGGGCATCGACCAATTGAATGTTTAATTCAGCGCTCGTATCAGCACATAACACCGATGGGTGATTAATTTTGTAAGTGGGCACTGCGACAACAGACACATAGAAGCTATCAATACCTTTGCAACCATTACCATCTTCTATCTGGACAGTATAAGTCGCTGATTTTGATGGTCTGGCAACTAAAATTTGTTGATGATTGACTATCACATCTGGCCCAGACCATTGATACTTCTGCGCCATAGTAGCGATGGCTCTGATGGTATCACCTGCACAAATCTCCAAGTCATTGGTGAGCAACTTTGGCAGTGGATTCACCATGATATTTTGATGATAATGTTGTTGGCAATTATCTTTACTTACTGTCAATATTCTTTCGAAAAATAGGCTCGAATTACCATCGTTTTTGACTGAAAAAATTGGATTTGGACATTGGCTACAGCTAAGACCCACTGCATTATTCCACTGATAATCATATCCTTGCATAGCATTTATTCCTAATATTGCTTGCTCATTGCTACACAAATCTATGCCATCTTTATAAAAATTAATATTTCTTAATGGTAATCTTAAATCTTGGCAAATACAATAGTTAGAGATAGGTATGATAATAGCCAATTGACATAATTGTCCCATACTCAGATTCTGAATGATGGCTACTGATTTGCTTCTTTTAATATGATCAGAAAAGCCTTCAAAGACCATGTTGCCGACTGAGTTTTCTCCCTGATCTTGCATGCCATTTGCATTTTTATCTACAAAAACTATGGCATTTAATGGCCCGTACCATTGACCAGATATTTGCTCCAATTCAGATTCTAAAGTCAGTTTACCATCCCTCATCACGGCATTGATATTTGAAAAATTGAATTCAGATTGTAACGTGGATACTGGTAAAGTGATCTCACCTGCAAGGCTACCAACTTGACACGCTTGGCCAGTAGCAATACATGTGACTGATGCGTCTTTGGCTATATAAATCGATATGAGCTCAGATAGACAAGATATTCCTGAATCATTAATGACTACCGATTGCAGATTGATCTTGTCTTGATCGGATTTGATTTGCCATGTGAATATACCATTTTCGAGTCCTGGGATTAAATCTTGCAAATTTCCTCTCGTACTATCCATTGCAAGATGCCAAGATGGTGGCAACGAAAGCAAGAGTTTGGCATCTTCTGACCTTGGATTATCAAAAGCAATATTAAGCTTATAAGAATATCTATGGCATTGGTCCAATGGTGCTAAGGATGCATCAATGTATTGGCGCCAATGGCGGGAATGCCTTCTAAATCGATGGCTTAAACTGTTTTAGTGACTTTATTGGTGATGGTACCACATGCACTCAAGGCTTCATATGTTGTAGGTGATCCAATTTTCCAACAGTGATATCCTGATAACTCTGCTTTATAACAAAAGGTCAAATTCATTGTCAGGAAAAAAACCAACGCACCTCAATACCTTAAGTATTGTGTTGAGGCAAATGCTGCACAAATCCCATTCGCGACACTTGTTGTGCATTGACTTTCAGGTCAGGAATAACAAATCAGTAACGGTCTGTCTTGCAGGAGTAATAAATGAAGCCACTTATGGTACATGTTGGGAACCAGAAGGCAATCGCGCTGAATTTTCATCTGGTAGGCATTGCCCAATCCTGCATTGAAAAATGTTGTCTTTTAGTAGTATCGCAAAGCACCAACTGGGGCGCGCAATGGTATCGGTGATCCAAATCTACACAATCCATAGGAAAATGTATCAGAACGGTATCAAAAGCCCTGAAGCATGGATTGCAAGGCTGGATTGGAAAACTTTGTACAATCCAAAACCATATTCGGATATACAAAACTTTCAAGACCCACAACTACTTGATTTGCCAGAAATACTACCGAATTCCTGATGGCATTTTTGTTGATTTTACCCATTTGGAAGTAGCCATCTTCTGCTATATACATGCGATTGGACAAGGTATCTCTAATTTTGAGATCCTTGAGATTGCCCGTAGGATTGGTGAGTTTGATAAAAATATTGTCCACTTCATCGACATCACTTGGTCCTGTGATAGAAAAGCCAACTTCAAAAAATTGACTAAATGCCGTGGCTTCCTTTTGATAGATGTAGGTTTTAATTGTTGGCTTTGGCAATGAAATTTCAATTTTGTGACGACAGAATCTGGAAAATACAACGCACAAGTCATTGAGATCAAGTGGCTTTAAATCAAACGTTGATTTATATGCAAATTACTGCATTTATTTGGTCTTGAAATTGAGAAACACCCATTTATTGACTTGGTTTGATCATTTCAAAAAAATGGTCGGTCAAGGTAACAGCTTGTATAAATTATACTCCAGAAAATTGCGCCAGTCCATTCGGAATATTTTGTAAGTTCTATTGGCATAAGCAACATCAATATCTCCAAAATATAATCTGGATGCTTGCCACAGCACAACGCGCTTCCATCCTAAGGATTCTCTGATTTCGAATGGAAATATGTCCTATTGGCAATGGTTGTGTGCCTTAAGGTAACTAAAAACTAAAATCAAAAATACTTTGATTATAATTTTGATCAAAACAAAATGGAACATTCGGTATTCTAACATCCATACGACAGGTGTTGGTATGGACATCAAAAATGGTGGAAATAATATATCAATAAAATCACAATCGCAAGGCGAAGGTGGGAAATTAGATTAGGCACATCATTACCTATAAATTAGGATCCGTAAGTAAACTGAAAAAACTGTCCCACTTTTATTTGATCATTGACTGCTAAAAATCTTTCGATGTGTTATGGCTCTTTTTGATGATAATCTCGATGCTATCACCTTCGCTGTATCGATAATCGGCAGAAAACTTATGTGGGTTGTATTTTAGCCAGATCTGCTGAGTAAATACAATTAGTAAGAACCAAGTTGATAATTCTCATATGCCAGTCAAATTGATAAAGCTTTTGGGGTCTTTTTGCACCGTATTTCCATGTTTGTAGTAAGTAGATGTACAGCTGATTGTGGACCGATGATAGATTTCTATAAAAGTCTGATGTGGAGACTATGGGTAGAAATGAATAAATTATGATCAATCCTACATCAGAGCAGTAGTAGTGGCTATGGGAGGTCTGTACCTAGCTGCCATTGATTTGAATATTGAAGCTATGTACAGCAGTAAGTCTATCAGATATAGAAATCGGGATAGTACACTTGTACAGAGTCAGGATTGGCATCATAATCTGAATCCATCTTGCCATAGCTCATTCTATATCTCTTTGGCTTTGTATCCTATGCTTCCATCCAAGGCCATCTTTGCCAGCAAGGATGTATCTTCTCATTTTATCTCTAAATTTGATACACACGAAAACTGGGATAAAACCCATCTGGATGAAATCTTTATCCAAAATATAGCTCTCTCCATTGATGATTTTATCAACTACACCACTTCATTATGGATACAACTTTTTATAAAACCTTTGCACTCTTCAGGTGGTAGAGCCAAATTACAATGGTACACAAAGGCCCTCACTAATTTTATTGCTTTTCATTTATATCAAATGGTAAGATAAATCATTAAATGAATGGTTGTTGTTCATTCAGCATGGACAATGGATGGAAGATATGCTGTAGAATGTGAATGCTTTTCTTATATTGAACCTTAAAACTTCTCCTTTTAAGATGGTTAGTTGTAGGCGTAATGTATCGTTATTGTGTCCCAAAAAACAGCTATCATTCAAGTGCAAAATATTAGGTAACCTTTCAAACCATCGTATAAAAACTTAACTTTGGTCCTAAGGTTTTTTATTGATCGTATCTGTGCAGTTATTAATCCATAAAAATGCCAAATTGTTAAGGTCTTTATAAACCTTTAGGAAACATTAAAATAAAGTCCACCATCAGCAGAACATTATTACCTTGATATTGTGGCTGGCCACCCATCATTTTCTTTTGTGTCATAGTCAGAAACTTCATAAAATGCTGTTTTCCAATCAATTTGCAATTCTTTCTAAGGCCATCTGCTTTAAATTTATCCACATAGATGGTGATATATTTTTGCATAACGCCCCAATCATTGGTGGTGTCATGGTAGGTGAGCCATTATTTATAGTGGGTTACATGACTACTGAATTGACCAAAAATTCCACGGCCAAAAAACGTTGATCTACTTTGAATAGCAGATTGTTCAGCTGAGTCCGATGTGGTACCTTGCTGATAGTTGCCTTTTGATCCGCATAGTGCCGCCATCACCAGCAATCCAATACATAGCTGGTCTTAATGGAGGCTTATCGCCTTTATCATCTGCGGGCAAGATCATATATTGGCTATTGCATTTGCTTTGTTGACAAGTTTTTGATGTATTTGGTGCAGTATAATCAGATCGCACAAGCTGATGATCATAATAGCGCCTTGATATAGATGATTTCTGGACCAAACAATTGATTCATTGTAATCCAACCACTCATCTTTATTTACCGATGTTAAAAATCAAACAGACAATTTGATCGTTGAGTGTGTTTGTTTGGAATGACGGTGCCAATATTGGTAGAAACATGTACACGGATCATGCTTGTGTTAGACAAATTCGCCCAATCGTGACCAGCTAAGTAACAAATGGTTATTGTCCTGACTTTTAAGTTTGAACGAACCTAATCTCATCGCTGCATTTGTAATGCTGCAATTCACCAAATGTGGACTATCCACGGCAATAAGAATCAAGTTAACAAAATTTTTGGTGAATTTTTATGTGGCGTATTGAGTAGAAAATACAAATGCTTGCTGCGCATCTAAGCATGTCAAAGCTTCATTGTAGCTGCACATCAAATTTGATGATGACTTCACCTCCTTTTACAATCGAAAATGAAAAGACTGAGGATTGGATAAAGTCGTGATGTTTTTTTCAGCTGCTCCAATATTGATGGTCAAACGCGACATATTTGGTTCCACAAGGTATTTTTACTGTCAATTGAGATGAAACCAAAGGCTTCAATTTCTCTTATGCTATTTTGATAAATTAAGACCACTTGATGAATTTATTTTTGCAGCAAGATTTTCTTTCATGCCAAAATCTACTTTTACATTTTGACTACGAATGTTTGTCCAAGCTATTAGGGAGATAGGGTACAAAAAATATATTTCATCATCAGCTTATATTGTCATCATCAAGATTAATCACAATATAAGATACTTTATCATGATAGGCGCTGCTTTGGTGAAAAAACAAGATTAATTTTCGTCGTTTATAAAGAAGAACTTTTCCATTGTTGTCTGGAAATGTGGTTCTGAATAAGTTATAGGGTGATCTTTAATGCTGTATGCTGTGCGGGTCAATAATAAGATTGTCACTGTTGTCATAAGTGTATTGGCCTGTTGAGTAATCAATGGCCAGCTCGATGATGATGACAAACAAACCATATTCAAACTCATCGATAAAATGCTCACTAATAAGAAGTTTAAGAGTTTTTTTCAGAAAAATGTAGTCACGCTCAAATATCACAAAAGCCACACAACTTTAATCTTTTATGTGGCTTTTGTATATAAATGAAGCACAAGTTTCAAACTTGCGCTAAGAAGGAATACCAATAACCAAATTATTACTTACTTACTAATACCCACTACTCCTTCACCAATTTGAAATTTTGGTAAGCATTGTCGCTCCAAATTCTAAGCACATAAACGCCTGGCGTTAATTGACTTACGTCCAAGGTGTTGGTTTGCTTAGCAAACATGACTTGCTTGCCAGCTAGATCATTGATCTTGATGTGACTGTCGCCGCTCATTCCTTCAATATTGATGTGTGAAGTAGTCGGGATAGGAAATACCCTAATGGCGCTGTTTCTATCACTCCTGACACTTACAATATTAGACAGAGATGATTTTCCATCAAAGTCAACTTGCTTGAGCCTGTAATATCCAATATTATCACTTGGTGACTCGTGTATAAACGCATACTCATTTTGATTGGTTCTACTCATTTTGGCATATACAGTACCCAAATCTCTAAAATATCTACCATCATTACTGTACTCCACTTCAAAATAATGATTATTTACTTCTGAAAGAGTGGACCAAAATAGTTCAACATGATCTGAATTTTTCTTGGCAGTAAAATCACCAAGTTTGATTGGTAACGGTGCATTGACAGTCAACTGTGCATTGGCTCCAACCCAGGTTTGACCTCCTCCACTACATGTACAATAGCAAGTATATTCCCAAAGTCCTTGTGAGAGGCTTGGTCCAAGGTCTATTTTATATTCATCATTGTTGCCAGTATCTTTGTCATAGCTCATTCCTATTGTTTGAGGACTTAACCAAGCACCACCAAAACTTGTTACCTGCGAATAGTGAGTAAAACATGATATACCACTACCTTGACCTGCTGGATTTGTAACTCCAGCTTGATAAACCTGAACATTCACCAAATATTCGGAGCCTGCATTGATAGGACCACCTGGAAAATTCATAGTTCCTACCCAACCACATTGAGCATTTATCAATTGTACATAGTAAATCATCATACAAAAGGCTAAAAAAATCTTCCTATTCATCTTGTGTAAAATATTGATTATTAATTAATTATAAAATACTGAAATACAAAGCTTAGTGTAAAGTTAACAACAACTATTAAATAACCAAGATTTTTGACATAAATATGTGTAAAATAAAAAGGAGCATCTTGATTATAAGATACTCCTTTTTTCATTTTATTTATCAAAAATAACTACTACCTGGCAAATGCAGTAGCTCTTTTCTCTCTGATCACTGTGACTTTGACTTGTCCTGGATACTGCATCTCATCTTGTATTTTTTGAGAGATGATAAACGCTAAGTCATCTGCATATTGGTCGGTCACTTTTTCTGATTCGACGATGACCCTCAGCTCTCTACCAGCTTGCAGTGCGTAAGCTTTTTGTACGCCTTCATAAGCCAAAGCCAATTCTTCCAATTCACCAATGCGCTTCAAGTAGCTCTCCAAGATCTCTCTACGCGCTCCTGGTCTTGCACCTGAGATGGCATCGCAAGCTTGTACAATGGGCGAAATGATGTTGTTCATTTCTATCTCATCGTGGTGAGCGCCTACAGCATTGATGATGACTGGATGCTCTTTGTGTTTTTCGCACAATTCCATACCCAGCAATGCGTGCGAAAGTTCTGATTCTTCTTCAGCTACCTTACCTATGTCGTGGAGCAAACCCGCTCTTTTTGCCATCTTGATCTGCTTAGGATTCAAACCCAACTCGGCAGCCATAGTGGCACAAAGATTGGCTGTCTCTATCGAGTGCTTCAAAAGGTTTTGACCATAAGATGATCTAAATCTCAATCGGCCTACCATTTTTACCAAATAAGGTGCTAAACCATGAATGTCAAGGTCTATGATAGTACGCTCTCCGATTTCGATGATTTGTTCGTCCAATTGTTTTCTGACCTTAGCAACGGTCTCCTCAATCTTGGCTGGGTGGATCCTACCATCTGACACCAATTTTTTCAATGACAAACGGCACAGCTCTCTCCTGATAGGGTCAAAGCTCGAAATAACGATGGCTTCTGGTGTATCATCCACTACGATTTCAGCTCCCGTGGCTGCCTCCAAAGCCCTGATATTTCTTCCCTCACGACCTATGATTTGTCCTTTGATCTCATCTGACTCTAAGTTGAATACGGATACCGAATTTTCGATGGTGATTTCGGCACACATTCTTTGTATCGTCTGAATCACGATTTTTTTTGCTTCTTTATTGGCATTGTTGTGTGCATTGACGATGGCTTCTTTTTCGATGACCATAGCGTCATTTTGGGCTTTTGCACGCACAGCATCCAGCAATTGATCTCTGGCTTGACTTTCTGTCAATTTTGCGATGGTTTCCAGCTCCTTAATAAATCTCTCGTTGGCAGTATCCAATTCTTCTTTCTTCTTAGAGACAATCTTCATCTGTACATCGAGGTTTTCTCTGATGGCATTGATCTCTTGCTCTCTACTTTCGATGGTCTCCATCTCGGCAAGGATAGCATCTTGCTTGATTTTGATTTCTTTCTCTAAGGCAATTGCTGTCAATTCTCTCTCCTTGATCTCTACTTTTTGTTCAGCCTTCCAAGACTCAAACTCAGACTTTAATTTAGAGAAATTGTCTCTAGCTTCTTGAATTTTCTTTTGTTTGACTGATTCGTTTTGTTGCTCTGCTCGAGCTATGATTTTCTCTGCTTTATTGTCTGCTTCGTCCACCTTTCTTTTAGCGGTGAGTTCGGCTTCTTTGACTGTAATGTCTGCCTTATCATTGGCTTCTTTTACTTTGGATTTGAAGAGTGATTGGATGACAAAATAACTTGCTCCACCACCTATCACGACTCCCAAAATTATTCCTATTATCGGACTCATATTATGATACGTTTTAAAAAAATGAATAAATTCCCTTACGGGTAAAATGGTGTGGAGATGTAGGAATATAAGGCAGGTAGATGTCTAAGTGCAACTATTCAGACTCATCAAACATGTGATGCAATTGCTTGATTTTGTGTGCTATCGCTTGTGTATTCACCTCGTCTTGTGAAGATTTTTTGAGTTCAAATGTATGAGCAAGCATGGTCATGATCACATAATCTAGCTTGTCTCTACCGGGATAAGTCGCTTGGTACTCACTTATCTTGGCATTAAGTGTCTGCTCCAATGCCCGCAAGTCATCTACTTCCTGGTCTGTGACTTTCACAGGAAACTGTCTCCCTGCTATTGAAATATTTAGTGTCTTCAGATCATCTTCTGTCATATCTTATTTGGCTTGAATGATTTGAATACACTGATCTATATCTTCGATAAATTCGTCCAATTGAAGTTTTAATGATTCTACTTTTTTTGCAGATTGTTCTTGTCCAATTGATGAATTATCGCTTTTTGACGATAATGAATGATTTACCTTCCCTTCTAATTCTTCCTTCTCCTTTTTTAAATTAATATATTTTGTTTTATATTGATCAATCTCTACTTTTAGATGATTGAGTTGAACTTCGAGTTGTTTGTTTTTTGATCTCAACTGTTGACGATCAGTCTTCAATAATTGAAGTTTTGTGATGATTGTATCGAGATCGCTAACCAAATTTTCCATCAAAGATAATAAATATTTATAATATATACTTATTTACGAATATTTGCTCCCAAACTTTGCTCCAACTGACCGACCAGTTTTGTCATCAAAGCATCGATTTCTACATCATTGAGCGTTTTCTGGTTATTTTCAAACACAAATGAAACAGCATAAGATTTTTTATTTTTACCCAATTGCTGTTCATTTTCATAAACATCAAAAAGTGAAATCTGTTTTAAAAATTTCCTACTTATTTGTTGAGCTATTTTTTCAATCTCAGAAAATTTGATAATTTTATCTACAATTATGGCCAAATCTCTCCTTACCGAAGGGAATTTGCTTATTTCTGCTACTTGAATTTTTTCTTTTCCAGCCAATTTTAATAAAGTGCCAAAATAAATTTCAGCATAAAGTACATTGGCTTTGATTCCCATTTTTTGACCTACATTTTTCTTGATTTCTCCAAAAATTGCAAGTTCTGCATTTCCTTTCATGACCTTCATACCATAAGCAAATCTTTTGTCACTTTCCAACTCTACCAAGTCAATATTGCTAATACCCACCTTACCCAAAATAGCCAGAACTATGGCCTTGATGTCATAATATGATTTATCGGTTTTATTATCAGATAGCCAAGATTCTTCATTCTTTTTACCTGTGATAAAGATGGTTAGCATCTCTTTTTCATCATACCCTTTGGGCGATTTGGTATAGGATTTTCCAAACTCAAATATTGAAATATTGGTTTGCTGTCTGTTGATGTTAAATGCCAAAGATACCAAACCACTCAATAGCATCTCAGGTCGCATGATATCGAGATGTATATTTGACGTGTTATTGATATAAACCATTTCACTTTCATCAACTATTCCAAGACCTTGATAATGCCTTGATTCTATCAGCGATAGACCCATCATTTCGTTAAAGCCTTTGGCAGCCAAAAAGTCTGCAATCAACTCTTTTACTTTGTGCTTGTCAGGCTTGTCAGTATAAGTGATTGTACTCTTGATCTGTGTCGGGATTGGCACTCTATTTAGACCATAAATACGTACTATCTCCTCTATCAAATCTACTTCTCTGGTGACGTCAGACTTATTGGTAGGTACTTTTACCTTGATACTCTCGTCGTCGATAGGTGTGATTTCCATCTCCATGGCCTGAAGGATGGCGTGTATATCATCTTCTGGAATATCCATCCCTATCAGTTGATGTACATTAGCGTAGTATAATCTTATTTCTGCTTCTTTGATGACGGTAGGATATACGTCCACAATGGTATTGCTGATAGCGCCTCCTGCCAACTCTTTGATGAGTGCGGCTGCTCTTTTCAATGCTTGGACAGTGACATTGGGATCAGCACCTTTTTCAAAAACCTTTGCTGCATCGGTCCTAAGATTGAATTTAGTGCTGGTTTTTCTGATAGTCTTTGCGTGAAAGCAAGCTGACTCGATAAAGACATTTTTGGTTTGAAGACTTACTCCACTATCGAGGCCACCATAAACACCTGCCATACATAATGGCTTGCTATCTGCATCACAAATCATCAAATCATCAACACCCAACTTACGGGATACATTGTCCAAAGCTAAGAAATCTGTTCCATCTTGCAGTTTGCACACAATGATCTTCTTGCCAGATATCTTGTCTGCATCAAATACATGGAGAGGCTGACCCATTTCATTCAAGACAAAATTGGTGATATCAACTATATTGTTGATAGGTTTGACACCAATGGCCATCAATAACTTCTTCAACCAGTCTGGTGATTCTTTGACTTCGATATTATTAATGGTAATGCCAGAATATCTCAAACAAGCAGCCTTGTCCATCACTTCGACATCAATATTGAGACCAACTCGCTCGGTTATAAATCCAGAGCTATCTGGCTCTCTGATGTCATCTGTAAAGTTTTCGTTGACTCTAAGATATGCCAATAAGTCCCGCGCCACACCGAGTTGTGATGTAGCATCAGACCTATTGGGAGTGAGTCCGATCTCAAACACATAATCGTCTTCAATCTGATAATGCGTGCTTGCTTGCATGCCTACTTTGGCTTTTGGATCAAGGACAATGATGCCAGAATGATCATCTCCGAGCCCGAGTTCGTCTTCAGCACATATCATGCCTTGCGACTCAATACCTCTGATTTTACCTTTTTTGATAGTGATAGATTCACCATTTTTTAGGTACAATTGGGTGCCAATGGTAGCCACTACTACTTTTTGACCTTTCGCTACATTTGGCGCTCCACATACTATTTGGAGTAGATTTTCTTCACCAATGTTTACATTTGTTACCGAAAGTCTGTCTGCATCAGGATGTTTTTCACAATTGATGACCTCGCCGATCACTACACCAGCCAAGCCACCTTTAATGGATTCTACTTTCTCAATTCCCTCTACTTCCAGACCGATGATGGTCAGCATTTCAGCAATTTTTTCTGGAGTATATGAGATATTCAGATATTTTTTTAGCCAATTTAATGACAATTTCATGCGCTCTATGTCTTTTTATACTTGGTGCCACAAATCCTAGACCAACGATAATAACTCCATTATCTGGTCAATTCACACTGCAAAGTTAATAACTTTTGGATCAAAAGAGCGCATTCAAGGCAAATTGTGTAAATAGTTTTTTTTAAGTAATATGACAAAACTTTCATATTTTTGACGCTAAAGTGGAGTATGGATACAAATAATATAAAAGTGATAGGATTCGATGCTGATGATACACTATGGATCAATGAGACCTATTTTCGGGAGGCAGAAGAGTCTTTTTTCGATTTGTTGGAAGATTATATGCCAAAACATAGTTTAGCGAGAGAGCTGTTGGCTATCGAAATTTCAAACTTAAAATTGTATGGTTATGGCATCAAGGCATTCATGTTGTCTATGATCGAGACTGCATTGAAAATTGGTGGTAAAACCTTGCCAATAGAAGTAATAAGCAAGGTCATTGAGATAGGTAGGAAACAACTAGATATGCCTGTCATTTTGCTTGATGGCGTATTGGATGTACTCGGTCAACTCAAACGTAAATACAAATTGGTAGTAGTCACGAAAGGTGATTTGTTAGATCAAGAGAGAAAACTTGATAAATCTGGATTGGCTACCTATTTTCACCATATCGAAATAGTATCGGAGAAAACAACACATGATTATCAAAAGCTGTTAAAACACTTAGACATACAAGCTTCAGAGTTTATGATGATTGGCAATTCTCTCAAGTCAGATGTACTTCCAGTCCTCGAATTGGGAGGCTATGGTATCCACGTGCCATTTCATACCACTTGGGAACACGAGCATGTAGATGTCATCATCACTGATGAAAAATTTCATTCGGCTTCCCGAATTGTTGACATTTTAAAAATATTGGATGTATCAGGTCATTGATATCGAAAACTGGAATCGTAAAGAGCTTTTTTATTTTTTTAGTGCTTTTGACGAGCCATTTTTTGGTGTGACAGTAAATGTTAATATGCAAAATGCAATGGCAAATGCTGCTCACCAGCAAGTATCTTTATTTGGATATTACCTGCACAAATTGTTGATGGCTATCAATGAAGTAGATGCTTTTAAATTGAGGATTCTCAATGATCAAGTTGTGAAATGTGAAACAATACACGCTTCTGCCACTTTGCCAAGGATTGATGGTAGTTTTGGGTTTAGTTTCATTGATTTTGATCCGAATTTATATCAATTTTTAAAAAATATGGATGCGGAAAGTCAAAGAATCTCACAAACAAACCAATTGTTTCCAACAAAAAATGGATTAGACTGCATCCATGTTTCGGCTCTTCCTTGGTTGAAGTTTACAGCTTTATCTCATGCAAGAGATTATAAATCAAAAGATTCTGTTCCTAAAATATCATTTGGTCGTACCTTCAGTGAGAATGGACAAATGTGGATGCCTTGCTCGGTACACCTTCATCATGGCTTGGGCGATGGGATAGATGTTGGCATGTTGATCGACAAATTTCAAAAATATCTAGATGCATAAATATTGAGATCATGAAAGTTGGACAATCAATGCATTCTGTCTCCACGCAAGGCTCTTCTCTCCATGATGTCTGCTTCAAAATCGAGCATCTCTTGCCACCTTGCTTTCACTTTTTCTTCTGGAGCATATAGTTTGGCGAGGTCTAAAAATGTGCGGTAATGGCCAGCCTCAGATACCATAAATTCATGATAAAATTCCTTGAGTTTTGGATCAGAAATATGCAAACTTAATAGTCTGAAACGCTCACAACTTCTTGCTTCAATCATAGCAGATATCAATAATTTGTCTGTCAATCTAGCTTGCTCATTGCCACCTTTGCGTTGGAACTTCATCAATTCTGTGACATAGTCATCTGATCTGTTTTCTCCAAACTCAAAGCCTCTTGACTTCAACTCTTTCAAGACTTTCCTGAAATGTCCCCATTCTTCAGCTACTATTGGAGTGACTTCTTCGACCAATTCAGTTTTGTTTGGATACTTGACGATTAAAGAAATACAAGTGGAAGCAGCTTTCTGCTCGCAATATGCATGATCGATAAGGATTTCGTCTATTGTTTTTTCAGCAATATTCACCCAATATGGGTCAGTCGCCAACTTAAGTCCTAACATGGATATATTATTTTACAAATTTAATCTATCGATTTGACACAGTTTATTTGCTGCATCAACACATCTACATCGTATATGTCATAGCTTTCAAATCCAGACGACCACATCATACCCAATGTATCTAAAGGCGTCTTTTCTAAGGCATTAATGTCATCATTGGTGAGTGGGTATAAAATTTGGTAATAATTGTGTCCTGTATAATTTTCGATCGAAGGCATGGCATCTGCTATCGCATTGGAGTTGATTGATTTACCAGAAATTAAAGTGATTTTGAGTAGATTCCCACGTTGGACGATGCCATAATTTTTAGCAGCATCTTTCGAAATGACTTTGACATAAAGTTTTAAAAAATAGTGCTTTCCCTCTTTGTATATTGCTGATGAAATTTGCATCAGGTCTTTGAGCTTGAAATACGATTTTAGCTTTTCTGGAGTATAAGTCACCATGACAGTTTGACCAGTCTCTAAAAATCGAGTTTTTTGTATCTTTTCGTCTCTTAAAACAATACAATCAGGATGAGATAATGTTACGATTACTTTCTTTTCTTTTGGTGTAGATTTGAAAGGCTCAATGATAGGTTTTTCAACTTTTGTAAATCCAAATATTGTGTTGTATTCTTTGATTTTGACTACTTGATCTCGTGCACTGAGTGATGGTATTTGACTTATATCCATCACTTGAGATGCCACTTTTTTGTATTGACTATTAGCTTGATCAAGAGCTTTTTCTAAAACATCGATTTCATTTTTTATAGATTTATAAGTGGATTTATCTTTGTTTTTTTTGGCTACTGTCAATGCTATTTGCTGGTATGCCATAGCTTTGTCAAGGCTGTCAAAAACTATAAAATGCTCTATTTCCTTCAATTTTGCGGTTTCGTAAAGGTATGCCCAAGCCTGATTTTGCATATTTGAAAGAGTGTCGGCGACAGGTTGTGTCATTGGATTGAGATCATTGATCAATAAGCCAGAGGAGTCAAGCTTAGTTTCGTTGGGTACATAGTTTTGCCATTGTCCATTGGAATACAAGATGATATGCTGCCCAGATAAGGTAGTAATCTTTCGCTGGGCGAAGCATTTGTGACAAAAACCACAAATTATTAATAGTAAAACCGACCACTTTGCCATAAAAATAATTGGTAGATGGCGCAAAGATACGTTTTTCTACAAAAATAATGGTCTATTTTGTGATCGATCCCACATAGCAGAGACAAACTGACCTAAAGAATAATTGAAATACTAGGCTTGAATAGGCGAGATGCCTAGCTAAAAAATCCATTTAACGTATATAGTATCATGCTTACTTTGTCAAGGTGATTGAATGCAGTCTCATTTTTGTTGGTTTTATAGAAATTCTAT
The DNA here is from genome assembly GCA_046329385.1 of Saprospiraceae bacterium. GTDB lineage: Bacteria > Bacteroidota > Bacteroidia > Chitinophagales > Saprospiraceae > OLB9. The sequence continues at coordinate 10,160 of JAXLUT010000023.1, read as the reverse complement.
TGAACAAAGTTTGTTATCTTTACAGCAAAATAAATCTTATTGGAGAATCAATCAGTGATATCATTTGAAAATGCTGACATTTGGCAGGATGACAAATTGGTCTTGGCCAAGGTCAACTTTCGTCTTGCTTTGGGCGAAACGTGCTATATCATTGGTAAATCTGGAAGTGGAAAAACCAGTTTTCTCAAAACAATTTATGGCAAGCTACCTATTAAATCTGGTAATGGCTATGTAGCGGGTTATGATCTCAATCAGCTCAGAGAGGATGCCATCCCTCATCTACGTCGCAAATTGGGCATGATATTTCAAGATTTTATCTTATTTGACGACTGGACTGCGGGCAAAAACCTGATGTATGTATTAGAAGCAACTGGCTGGAAAGACAGAGCGCAAATGAAAGCCAAAGTACTGCAAGTTTTGGATATGGTTGGTCTGAATGGCAAAGAAAAAGCACCAGTAAGCGCTATGTCTGGTGGCGAACAACAACGATTGGTGATTGCTCGCGCTTTGCTCAATAATCCTCCCATCATCATTGCCGATGAGCCTACGGGCAATCTCGATCCCGACACCAGCGATGAGATTTTGTATCTGCTCAATAGATTGGCACGCGAGTTTGGCACATCCATCATCATTGCTACGCACGACTATAGATTGATTCAGAAGTTTCCAGCAAGGGTCTATAAATGCGAAAATGAAAGCTTAGTTGAGATAGGATAACTGCCCCATTGACATAGTAGGATTGTGAGATGGATTCCTAAAGTTGAAAGTATATTTGATAAAACTGCAACCGTATGTTTGATAATCAAACATTTGAATTAAACCAAGCATTGTTGCCTTATGTTGTTTAATTGATTGCTGACTATCTTTTGGCAATTTAGCACATCAAAATTCTTTTATATTGTTTGATTTAAAGAATAGGCATTTTGATATAACATTCACAATACCAATTAAATATGAAGTCACTTTGGTCAAAAATAGTCGTCATGACGACCTTGTCAAAAGAAGCAAAAAATGTAGGTGAGCAAACCCAATATTCGCGCTACAAACTTGCACGTGCCCACAAGGAATTGATGATAAATATTAAGAGCAACATAAAAGATGTTTTTCTGATTACCATTGGAATCTTTTGTGCGGCTTTTGGTTTCAAAGGATTTTTATTGACCAATCATTTTATCGATGGAGGAGCAACAGGTATATCATTGTTGATAGCTGCATTGACCAAGATACCTCTTCAATACCTAATAATTGCCGTCAATTTTCCATTCATAATATTAGCTTATGTGATGATGGGTCGTAGATTTGCTATCAAAACAACTTTGGCCATCATTGGACTTTCTATTTGTTTAGCATCTGTTTCTTTTCCAAATGTTACAAATGATAATTTGCTGGTGGCTGTTTTTGGTGGTTTTTTTCTTGGTGCTGGCATAGGATTTTCTATACGTGGTGGAGCAGTGATAGACGGTACAGAAGTTTTAGCTATATATTTGAGTCGTAAGTTCGGTACAACAATTGGGGACATCATCGTTATCATTAACATAATAATATTTTCGACCGCTGTATATTTTTTGGGTGTAGAAGTAGCGCTATATTCCATGATTACATATTTGGCTGCATCAAAGACACTTGATTTTTTTGTGGAAGGTATAGAAGAGTATATTGGAGTGACCATAGTGTCATCTCATAGCGAAGAAATAAGGCAAATGATTATCACAAAATTGGGTCGTGGCGTCACTGTTTATACAGGAAAAAAAGGGTATGGAAAACGTGGCGAGATGAAAGAAGTTGACATCATTTATACAGTCATCACAAGGCTTGAATTGAATAGATTGAATATTGAGATTGAAAAAATAGAACCTAATGCTTTTGTTGTCATGAACAGCGTAAAGGATACCAAAGGTGGAATGATTAAAAAGAGACCTTTGGCACATTAAATAAACATGTAATAATCAAAAACCTTATCTTATATATGCAACACTTTCAAAATATATCATCATTTAATAGTTACGCAGGATTAGCAAAACCGTTAAACAACAATATTGACGTAGGTTATTACAGCGATAAACGCCTTTTGCATTCTGAACCTGTAACCATTGGTTTTTACAGAATTTCTATTAAAAGCAATCTCATCAACGAATTTGCACCCGATTATGATGCGCAAAATCCTCAACCCATTCGTGGTGTGTTTTTTATGAGCCCCGATTATCCGTTGAGTTGGAAATCGAACAAAGATTTTACCGGAATGTATATTCAATTTTCAAAAGAAATTATAGAACAAAACCGAGACCTTTTCTATAATTATTTAGGTTATGGAGAACACGAAGCATTGCTCATTACCAACGAAGAAGAAAAAGAACTCAAAACAATTTTTGACCTTTTATATGCTGCTTATGTAAAGCAAAAAGAACAAAGCATTTTGCTGTCTTATATTCATCTCTTAATTACACATATCGAAAGTTTTTATCATCGCCAATTTAGTAGAGATAGTGTGCGATACAATCATATTGTAACAGAATTTCAACGTTTGCTAAAAAGTTATTACGATAATGATGATGTATCGGAATTACCAACAGTACAGTGTTTTGCCGATGAAATGAAATTATCGCCCAATTATTTAGGTGATATTATAAAATATTTTACCAAAAAATCGGCTCTTGAAACTATCCACGAAACGGTGATTGAAAAAGCCAAATCTTTACTTTCAGCAGGCAACTTAAATAGCTCGGAAGTGGCGTATTCATTAGGTTTTGAATACCCAAATTATTTTGCAAAGTTTTTCAAAAAGCATACGCAACAAACTCCGAAAGAATATAAAGAAGCCCACAAAAATCAACCACAAAAATCAAGAAAAAGCATCTATCAGTAAAATGTTTCCTTTTTAGTAGTATTTCGTTTCTATGCAATATTTCTTAGCAATTTAGCTTTGTGGCATAATTTAAAAATCATAAAAAGAAAAGTTAAGTGTCTCAGCAAAAAATTAGTTTTAAAAACAGTAATAATCCAAGTATTACAAATGTCGGCTTTTAATCAATTTTCCAGAAGGATTTGATGCCACAAAAAAATATCCAGCCATTGTAGTTACACATCCATAAGTGGTGGCGTAAAGGAACAAACAGCAGGATTGTATGCCAGTAAATTAGCCAACAATGGTTTTGTAACCATAGCAACCGATGCTTCTTATCAAGGCGAAAGTGGTGGTGAACCAAGACTTTTAGAAAATCCTTACATCAGAAACTGGAGGATGTAAGTGCCGTGATAGATTATCTTACAACCTTGCCTTATATTGATACGGATAAAATTGGCGCAATGGGTATTTGTGCCGGTGGTGGTTACACGATTAATGCTGCTATCAACGACAAACGTATTAAAGCAGCAGCTACGGTGAGTGCTGTAAATATTGGTGCAATGATTAACAGAGGTTGGCTTGGCGACCAACCTATTGAAAATGCAATGGCTACTTTGCAATATGGCAGTAGCAGCAGAACAGAAGATGCGAAAGGTGGCGAGCCAGCAAGAATGCCAATGGCACCTTTGCACAAAGAAGATACACCTTATGTAGATTTGCAAGAAGCTTGGGAATATTATCATACTGACAGGGCTCAATGTGCAACTTCGCCAGGTGTAGGTGCAGCTCGTAGCCTTACACAATTAGCTACTTACGATGCTTTTAATTTTGCTAATTATTTTCTTACTCAACCATTATTAACCATTGTGGGCAACGTTGCAGAATCTAAATGGATGAGTGATGATTTAATGAAAAGAGCAGCCAGCACTAACAAAAAAATGTATATTGTAGAAGGTAGTAATCATATGAAATTGTATGACATACCACAATACGTAGATGAAGCAGTTGGGCAATTAGTACCTTTCTTTACTACAAATTTGTAAATTAATTTAACTGCGGATGCACGAATAATCCAAAAGAAATTTGTGCATCCGTAATATTAAAAAATAGAATATGCATAAATTAATCATTCTTTTAGCAGCAACTGTTTTTTCAGTTTTCTCTTATCAAAATGCCAATGCACAATCCAATAAAAGTTCAACAGTAACAGTTCAAGATGTGAAGCAGCAAACTTTAAAAATGGAGCTTGATGGTAAAACGTTTACTATTTTGTTAGAAAATAATGTTACCGCAAAAGCCTTATTACAAACTTTGCCTTTTTCAATTTCTGCATCTGTTTATCATAAAAATCATTATTATGCAGTAACGCCAAAATCTTTGACTATAAATGGTTTGAAGCCAACAAAAGATGCTACAAAAGGAGGAATTTATTATTCAGCAGAATATAAAGGTTTAGGGATTTTCTTTGAAGGTGGAAACTTTGACAACAACGAGTTATTTTACATTGGAAAAATTAAAGAAGATATTTCTTCTATTGATGGTTCAAAAAACGCATTGGTAATTAAATTTGAAAAATAGAAAACAATGAAAATAATAATATTAGGAGCAGCAGGTGCAATAGCACAACACGTTACAGAGTTTTTAATAACAAATAAAAATATTGAACTAACGCTTCTTGCCCGAAATACCAATCACATAAAACAATTCGCAAACGCCCAAACCAAAATTATTGAAGGCGATGTGTTAAACGAAAAGCAATTAAACGATGCCATTGCAGGTAAAGATATTGTATATGCAAATCTTGCTGGTGCTGTAGATAAAATGGCTGACCATATTGTAAAAGCATTGGAAAAAAATAAAGTGAATCGTTTGATATTCGTAACCAGTTTAGGAATTTATAATGAAGTTCCCGGAAAATTTGGCGAATGGAACAATAGAATGATAGGTTCTGTATTAAAAACATATAGCAAGGCTGCCGAAATTATCGAGGCAAGTAATTTAGATTATACCATTGTTCGCCCAGCTTGGTTGCAAGATGAAGATGAAGTAGATTACGAAACTACTCACAAACCTGAACCATTTAAAGGAACAGAAGTTTCCAGAAAAAGTGTTGGTGCTTATATTGCAGACATTATTCAGCATTCTACCAAAGATATAAGAGCAAGTGTAGGTATAAATAAACCAAATACTGATGGCAATAAACCAAGTTTTTACTAAAAACAAAGAATAGAACACAGATGACGCAGATTGAGCAGAAAATTTTTGGATAAAAAAATCAGTGAAAATTAGCCAAATCTGCGTCATCAGCTTTCAAATACAAGCTACGGACTTTTTTAAAAAGAAAGAATGAAAAAAGAACGACTCAATGCCATAACTGACGGAGTTTTTGCCATCTTCATTACCATTGTGGTTTTGGGAATTAAAATTAAATCAATATCAATATTTGTAGCTGAACTTTTAAATTTTAATAAGAAAGTGGTGCAAAAACATGGCACTCACCTGAAAATTTGAAAATATGGTATAAATTACTTTATTTTGCATTTTATTTTGAAAATCGGGCGATAATGGTCTATTATCCAAACAATTGTCGTCAACATTTTCATCATAATGTAAACTCAATGCTTAAATTTCAACTGATGTCAGACAAAATTCAAGTCACACCTTATGAAGCCAAAGATGGCTCAAAAAAACATCAGGTGACATCTATGTTTGATAAGATCGCACCATATTATGACAATTTGAATCGCGTATTGTCGTTGGGTATAGATTTGATATGGCGCAGGAAAGCCATCCAACTACTAAAACAGTCATCACCACAAAGCATCCTTGACATAGCTACTGGTACAGGTGATCTTGCTATCGAAGCAGCGATAAAAATCAAACCCAAGACCATCATCGGCTTAGATATTTCTCCCAATATGCTGAAGATTGGCGAAGAAAAAATAGCTAAAAAAGGGCTTCAAGGTATTATCACAATGGAAGTAGGAGATAGCGAAAACTTAAAGATTTGCAAACAATACATTTGATGCTGTGATGGCAGCATTTGGTGTCAGAAATTTTGAGAATTTAGAAAAGTCTTGCAGAGAGATGTTTAGGGTTTTAAAAACATAATTGGCACTCTGATGGTAGTAGAATTTTCAAAACCTAGATATTTTCCGCTCAAACAATTATTTAATATATACTTTAAAAACGTTTTGCCCGTTATAGGTAGGTTAAGATCAAAAGATCAAAAAGCTTATAAAAATATTTGCTGAGTCAGTACAAGTTTTCCTGATTACGATAATTTTAAGGCCATTTTACCAAAATTTGAGCTTTTGCAAGCCGGTTACAAAGTTTTAAGCGGAGAATATGTGCATCTACCTTGCAAGAAAATAGGAATTATGAAATATTTTTCATTCTTTTTTATATAGTCTGCATGCTCAAATAGGTGGTAAGGAGAACTATAATTTTAGAGACTTCAATAGAAATCTTACTATTTCGGTATCAATGTAGGTTTCAATAGTTCTGGGTACAAGCTACGTCAATCAGGTTTTTTTATCAATAATGATAGTATCAAAGTCACCGAGGCAAAAAGTGAAATCGGAGTTAATATACATGATCACCAATCTGAAGTTAAGGAGAGTATTTTGATTTTGAATTTTTTATAGTTTTCATTTGCTCAACGAAGACTTTGAATATACCTCCGTGCTTGATTCAAAAGTAACAGAAAGAAAAATTGAATCTGTCTTTTTTGAGTTACCTTTTCATATTCGCTTCAAATCAGAACCATATAAAGACAAAAGGCTTTTTGTAGTAGCAGGGCTGAAGTACAGCTATGATGTACAAACTAGTAGTAAGTCGCGTAAAGTTTGATAAAAGTGGCACCACATGATTTTCAATACGAAGTAGGAGTTGGGATACAGATGTTTTATCCATATTTTATATTTTCACCAGAAATAAAATTTTCTCGCGGATTAGGCAATATTCTTATATATGATCCGTCAAGAAATGAGGCACGAATTTTAGAAAATGTTGTTTCACAAATCTTTACTATTTCTTTCAATTTTGAAGGTTAAAAAACTGTCTTCTATAAGCTATTTGAAACTATATTTTGTGGAAAGAATGAAGGAATTCATCGGCCAAATCTTACCTTTTTTATGCCTTTTTAATTCAGGTTAAATTCCTTAGCAATAGTAAAAAGTATCCTTTTGTTGATTTTTTGTACTATGGTAATGAATGTCATGGCTCCAGAATATTGAAATAAATTCTAACCACAATCCCAATGAACCATCGATAATGATGAATTGCAATAATCCTGCTGCAAAATTGATAGCTGCAAGCAATCTCAATAACTACTTTATTAGCAATGACACGGGCAGAACATGGACATCTCCTTACTTAGTTCACCCTTTGAATTATTTATGGCGATCACCATTATCGTTGATACAAGTGGTCATTTCTATTATTTTCATTTGTCCAATCCTCCATCAGGCAATTGGATAGATCGTATTGTTTGCCAAAAAACTACAGATCATGGCACCACTTGGAGCAGTGGCAGCTATGCAGGGCTGAATGGTATAAAAGCACAAGACAAGCAATGGAGCTGTGTAGATAGAAGAAACAATAACCTATATCTGACATGGACACAATTTGATAAATACAATTCTCAATCACCTTTGCATTATAGCAATATTATGTTTTCAAAATCTACAGACAGTGGTTTGAGCTGGTCTGATGCTAAACAAATCAATAAAATATCTGGTGATTGTGTAGATAGTGACAATACTGTGGAAGGCGCAGTACCCGCAGTAGGCCCCAATGGTGAGATTTATGTTGCTTGGGCTGGACCCAATGGTATAGTTTTCAATAAATCTAATGACCAAGGCGAAACTTGGTTAGATGAAGAAACAAAAATAGACCCTATGCCCACTGGTTGGGATTATAACATCCCAGGTATCATGCGAGGCAATGGGCTACCTATTACTAGTTGTGATTTGAGCAATAGCCCACATAGAGGCACAATCTATGTTAATTGGTCAGATCAACGCAATGGTTCCAATGATACAGATATTTGGCTTGTAAAATCAAAAGATGGAGGTCAGACATGGTCTGCTCCAATCAGGGTGAACGATGATGCACCTGGAAAACAACAATTTTTTACTTGGATGGCTATTGATCAAACTTCAGGATTTTTGTATTTTGTATTTTATGACAGAAGAAACTATGACGACACGCACACAGATGTTTATATGGCCATTTCAAAAGATGGAGGGAATACATTTACAAATTTTAGAATATCAGAGACGCCTTTTGTGCCTGATGACCGCATTTTTTTTGGAGACTATACCAATATTGTGGCCCACAATGGCATAGTAAGGCCGATTTGGACCAGATTGCACAACGGTGTCTTGAGTGTGTGGACTGATATTACTCCTATTGATAAACTCGTATCCCTTTCAGAGGTTGATGGCACTCACAGTGAAATGAACTTTAAAAACTATCCAAATCCAGCTTCTGAAGTCAGTTATGTATCATTCAAGTTGAAAAAAGACACAAAGGTTAGACTTGATTTGATCAACCTTGAAGGCCAAACATTAAAAACATTAATTGATGACCAAACAAGAGGTTACGGCACATATATCGAAACCATCCAATTATCAAGTCTTGGGGTATCATCAGGCACTTATTTATTAAAATTGACCTTGGATGGCTTTACTAAAACTGAGCAGCAAGTGGTGATAAAATAAAAGGAAATTGTTGAGTTGAAAAATACACAATTTTACAGTGTCAGTATTACGTGATTGTACATATAGGCATAATTGAATACATTGATTACCAGTTTGATACAGTAGGGAAGGACTCAAAGCAATGGAGTATTTGATGTTGATCATTTCAGTAAATCAAATATTTCCTTGCCCAAACGGAAGAAAGAAAGTACTCGCCACCAAGTACTTTCTCAAAATTTATATTAGCTATATATCGTTGTATTCTTGCAAATAGCGAATCACTCATTTAATTCTCAAAATCTTCGCCATTTAGGTCTGCCGCCAATTCCATCAAATGAATGAATTCAAGTTTGTTTTTATCATCTTGACCTACTTTTGAATTGGAGACCATCTCGATCACATTGCTCAAGGAATGATCTGATACAGTTTGAGCATTTCGCAAAATCAACGCGCCATTGGCTATAGCAATAGAAAACTTAATGTCTGGACTCAAGCCATCAAAAGGTGTTAAATGGTTTTTGATCACTTGTTCCCATTTTTGACTTTTTTGGCCATTAGGATCTTTATATCTGAATTTTATAGTGGCCAATTCGTCAAGATATTTATTGCTTTTTTTCTTTGGATTTAATTCAGGTGAGTATTTCAACAAATCAACATTATGATTTTTATGTCTGATGATTTCGTAAATGGCAGTCATTTGGTGACCCATACCCAGCTCTCCACCATCTTTTTGGTCATTATTAAAATCTTCCTTAGCCAATAATCTATTTTCATAACCACAAAGCTTATAATGTTGGACTACAGCTGGATTGAATTCTATCTGGAATTTTACATCTTTGGCCAATGTGTACATGGTGCCTCCAAATTCTGCTCCTAAGACCTTGATAGCTTCATCTCTATCATCAATATATGCATGATTGCCATTGCCTTTATCTGCCAAAATTTGAAGTTTATCGTCCTTATAGTTTCCCATACCGTAACCAAGCACTGATAAAAACACTCCTGAATTGCGTTTTTCTTCTATCAGTTTTTCAAGTGATTTATTGTCTGAAACACCTACATTGAAATCACCATCTGTGGCGAGAATAACTCTATTATTGCCATTTTTAATAAAATTTTGAACTGCTATTTCGTAGGCAGTGATGATACCTTGGGCACCAGCAGTACTACCTCCTGCCTGCAATTTGTCTAAAGATGCCAGGATTTTATCTTTTTCCGCTACTTTTGTAGATGTGAGTGGAACAGAAGCCATGCCAGCATAAGTGACTATAGCTACGCGATCATCTGGTCTTAACTGATTTAAGAGTATTTTCATTGATTCTATCACCAATGGGAGTTTATTGATTTCATTCATGCTTCCAGATACATCCAGAAGGAAAACAAGATTGGAAAGGGGCATCGAACTGATATCCATTTTTTTGCTTTGCACACCTATATGCAGCAATTCTAGATCATCATTCCATGGGCAAGAAGTCAGGTGTGTATGCACTGCAATGATTTCTTTATCTTTTGGTTCAGGATACGCATAAGGAAAGTAATTAATCATTTCTTCAATTCTTACAGCATCATGAGGTGGCATTTTACCATTTTCTAAAAATCTCCTGACATTGCTA
>JAXLUT010000022.1:0-45194 GCA_046329385.1 Saprospiraceae bacterium | reverse complement strand
AACCTTCTGGTAAGTTGGCTAAGGGCAAAAAAGCTAACAGTAGCGTAGCTGTACATCCTAAAATGGCCACCATAATATGATTGGTAGCTGATACTGCGGCTTCTTTGGCAGAAATGCCTTTTCGCATATATCGCTCTATGTTTTCTACCACCACGATACTGTCATCTACCAATAATCCCAAAGCTACGACCATGCCTACGATGCTCAATTGGTTGAGTGTATAGCCCAATAAATCAAGCATAAACAGTCCTATACTCAACGAAAGCGGAATAGAAATCATGACCACCAAAGAAGCACGAGTACCCAAGGGCAATAAAGTGAGCAATACAAGGAAAATGGCTATGGCAAAATCTCGACCTAATCCTGACAACCTATGTTTTACCCCTTTTTCTTGGTCAAAAGCTGTCTCTAAGCTCATGCCTTTAGGCAATTTTTCTTTAAAGGATTGGATGACAGTTTCCAGTTGCCTTCTGACTGCAATAATGTTCTTCTTATCTTTCATCGCAGTAAGTATCCATATAGCTCTCCGATTATTGTGCCGAGCTATATGGTCGGTCTCTTCATGAGCATAATAAACATCAGCTATTTGTGCTAATGTTGCTGTTTGCCCTTGTGGCGTCACTTGGACAATGGTATTTTTAATGTCATCAATGGTAAGATACTCTGATGCAGTCTTGACATTATATTTTTTATGACCCAAATCTATATCGCCCCCAGGGATATTGATATTGTTGGCTTGCATCAATCCAAGCACTTGATCCAAACCTAGTTTCATGGCGGCCATTCTGTCCAAATCAAGGTCAATATGTATTTCTTTTTTTGGAGCAGCTTGGATTTCTACCCATTTGATGTCTTTGATCCTTTCTATGTCTTTTTCTAGTTTTTCGGCCATATCCTTCATACTTTCCATAGATGCCGTATCAGATACTAAAGCTGATTGTAAGATGACTACATCGCTTGATGCCGCTTTCTTGATGTCCAACAATACGATTCCATCTGGCAAATCAGACCTTATTTTGTTGATCTCCCGGATGACATCATTGTTTTTAGCTTCAATATCTACGCCAAAATTAAACTCAGCCAACATGACAACCAAGCCGTCATTGATGGTAGTGTTGATTTTCTTGACATCTGACAGTTGGTACAATTCCTCTTCAATAGGGTCAGCTATCAATTTTTCCATATCAGCAGGATTGGTACCTGGATATACCACTACAATGGAAAATATTGGCGCACCAAAAGGAGGATCTTCGCCCCGTGGCATATTGATGAGCGCATTGATACCCAATACCATGACAGCTATAAAAATCACCATGGTGAACTGCCAATTTTTTACAAAAAATTTATTAAAACCCATGACTTTGCTTAATTTTTGGTATTCATATTATATTGCCTAATAAGCGATGTTTTCGCCATCTTCAAGATACATTGCGCCAATGGTGACTACATTGTTGATACCTTCCAAACCAGAAGCTACAGCTACTTTATCGCCCAGCAATTTTGCTATTTTGATATGAATTAATTTGGCTCGACCATTTTCAGCTGTAAAAATGTCTGCATCTTTGCCATTGGATTTCACTAATGCTTCGATAGGTATGACTACCTGTTTATCTGTATGACCTGACACTATGTTGAGGTTGGCGACCAAGCCAGCGGCCAGATTTTTGGGTTGTTGACCAAACGATATTTGTACATCAAAAGTGCCACTTGCATTGCCACCGACCGAAGTTTTCTCTGTCAGCACACCAGAATAAACTTGGCCTGGATATGCGTCCATCCTGATGGCTACCTTATCACCTTGACTTACTCTGGCCCAATCTCTATCCGTAAGTCCAGCCTTAATAATCCAATCATTCTTGCCTACACCCAAGATGGCATACACCGGATTGCCTGGACCTGTGACTTCACCATTAAACATGATTTGTTTGACTACCTTGCCAGTGATTGGTGACCTTATCTCAGAGTACTTTTTGTTGAATGCTGCTATTTCTACTGTTCTTTTAGCTACTTCATAAGCAGTAGATACATTTTGGTATTGCTCCAAGGTGGCAACACTGTCTTGGTACAAAGCAGAGACCCTATTTTTGTCTCTCAATGCTTTGGAAAGACCTTCTTCTGCCTGATGGACTTGAGCATTGATTTCGTCCATTTCAAGTGTGGCTAATAGCTGACCCTTGGTGACCATGTCTCCTTCTTTTACATAAGTTTTCTTGATGATGCCACCTGTTTTGAAAGAAGGACGCGCCTCTAATTCACTGGTAACAATACCCAAAACACGAATTTCATTTGACTCATCAATAGACTCAATCTTATGAGTTTTAACCACCATTTTGCTCAATTTTGAATCAGTTGTTGGAGTTTTTGCTTCAGAGCCACAGCCAAATATTCCGAGAGCGAACAAAGCAATCATGCACAATGGCACTCTTATATTTTGAAATAATTTCATGATAAAATATTGATTTATAGATTATTGAATAGGAAATAGAGCCAAAGCATACACATACTCAGACCATTTGATCCAAGCATTATTTTTGGCCAATAAATGATGCAATTGTATGGATGTGAATTGGTTTTGAGCATCTATCAACTCGATATAGCTTGCATTGCCAATTTTGTATTTTGTGAATACTTCGTCATATATCTTTTTTGTGGCCTTAATTCTTGATTCATAAACATTGGCTTGAACGATAGCGGCATCAAGATTTTCTTTGGCTATTTGTCGCTGTAGTTCGATTTGTTGATCAGCTTGTTCATACGTAGCTTGGATGGCCGCGATTTCGGTCTTGGCAGATTGCTTTCTATAGCTATGTTTTTTACTGTCAAAAATATTCATTTCGAGATTGACACCCAAGATGGCATAAGGTTGCCATCCGAAATTATAGTCTTGACTACCAGCGTCCAATTGAGCGGCCAATTTAGGCAAGTAGAAGTTGTTTTCCTTTTCGATCGATAGTGTTTGGAGCTTAATGGCTTGATTTAATTGCAATAATTCTTCTCTTTCGCTGCCCGATGCCAGTGCATTTGGTGGCATTTGATATACTTCTTCGACAACTGGCAATTCATCATTATCATTAAGTCCTAATAAAAATCTCAAGTAATGGGCAGCGTTGGCATGATTTGCAGTAGCTTCTGTTTTTTGAGAAATCAATTCAGCATTTTGATTTTCAAGACGTGATAATGCTGTAGGCAATGCTACGCCATTTTTTATCATACTGTGAGTAGATCTCTTAGCTTCCGCCAATAAAGTATCTGCAGATTGGTAAATATTAATGACGTGCTGAGTTGCCGCATACTGGATATATGCTTGCATGACTTGCTTGCTTATCATCCGCTTGAATGCTTTGATTTCCAAATTTTTCTGCTCAATGAGTTCTGTTTTTAATCGCTTATTGATAGCCAAATCAGGATAGTATATAGGCTGACTGACCCTAAATCGAGCATCATAAAAATTATTGGGCAAAAACTGCTCTTTGACATTTTGAATCTGAGGAAAAGCATTCGATTGTGTCAATTGATTGAGTGTACTATAAACAGGATTGAGCAAATCACCGACTAGCAATGCAATGCTCCTACCACCTGCGGCTAGTGTATATTGGACACCAAATTTGACTTCTGGACCATACATAGCCTTTGCTTCTAACAGTGCCTGAGTAGCACTTTCCAGTTGAAAATGCTTCGCCTTCAATTCTTGATTATTGGCCCAGGCTTGTCGAACTAATGGATCAAAATCTTGGCAATAAGCCCACATTGGCAATAAAGCTAAGCTTATAAAAGTAACAATTCTGCACTTATTACTTATGTATTTTAAATAAACACTGTTAATCAACATACAAAAAAATTTATTTTCTAAAAATGGAATGCATAATGGCATCCAATGTTTTACTGATCATCTCTTCATTACTGCCTTGTTGCACTATCTCCAATCTGTCTGTCAGAGCAAGATTGACCAAGCCATGTACACTGCTCCAAAGATGTAATGCCAAATAACTGTCCTCTACATTGTCCAATTGAAGTTTTTTGATGGCTTCTTGGCATGTTTTAGTCAGGAATTCGAACAAAGCCATACCTTGATCCCAGTGTTCGCAACATTTGATGATATGCTTCATAGGTTTATCAGAATTGAACATCAACTCATACCAATCTTTATTTTCTAAACCAAACTTGATATATGCCTTACCCACTGCATGGATGCGATCTACGGGATCAGAAATCGCAAATGCAAGCTTCATATATTGATTCATCACTCCAAAGCCCATCTCCATCAACTCATGCAAGATAGCATCTTTATCTTCAAAATATAGATAAATCGTGGCTGGGCTATACTCAATAGCATCGGCAATCTTGCGGATGGACATACCGTCTTGCCCATTTTCAAGCAAGATCTTGCGAGCTGCATCCAGGATGAGATTTTTCAATTCCAACTTCTCTCTTTCTTTTCTTTCGGCTAGGCCCATTTACGGTTGATTTTAATTAATGGCACAAAGATAATGAACAGTGTTCATTATTTGTACATAATTTATTTATTTTTTTTGAAAAATATTAAATCGAAGGAATAATGACTATAATACACTCTGAATTGCAATCAGATCATTATAGAATACACCATTACACCACAAATATGAGATGCAATAGTAATTAGCTACCCAATATAAAGACCTAAAATATAAATACAACGTGACTTTTGGTAGCTATAAAGCAAGAAAACACCTTAAAATGGATAATTGACACCAACTTGTAGATTTCCTAAACCTTGCTGTCTTATTTCTTTAAAAGTGTACCAATTGGAGTTTTTGTATTCGTCAAAATAAGGATTGCGGAGCTTATATCCAAAATCAAACCTGATGACGAAAAAATCAAAATTGAACCTAATGCCGTATCCAGCACCAATGGCCACTTGATTGAGAAAATTTTTTGAAAAAACTGCTCCTGGCCTATTGACATCATTGCGAAGCGTCCACACATTGCCAGCATCTACAAATAGAGCTCCATCCAAAAAGCCAACTACTTTGAATCTATACTCTGCATTCAATTCGAGTCTTATATCACCTTGGTTGACGTAAATAGGTGGTACTTCAGTCAGTTTGTCTAATGGATTTCTATAAGCTCCTGGTCCTGGCTGTTTTACATTCCAAGCCCTCAGGCTATTGGGGCCACCTACACCAAATTGTCTGACGAATGGTGCCACCTTGCTTTCGCCAAAAGGCATGACGATACCAGCATTGAGCCTCATAGCAAAACTCCGAGTGGTAGAGTACTCTTTATTAAACCTTCCATCAAACTCATACCTGGCATACTTGGCAAAAGCGATATTATTTAAACTCCAAATGCTGGCGTCACCTGAAATTTTATTGTAAAGCAAATTGGTCAAATGCACTTCCCAGCCAGAGAGTTCCAAGTTATTGATCAATAGAAATGAATTACCTTTACTATTTTTTGCCTTAGTGTAGATATATGAAAAGTCTCTAAATAAAAACCCAGTACCTAGGATGTCTTGAAACGAAAGCCTAAGCAATGGTTGAGATTGAAATCTGACCGTATCTAAAATCTCATAAAGATCAAGGTTGAATCCTAAAGGCCTGAATACATAACGATTGTTGCGAGGAGATGTATAATCAAATCCAAAAGAAGCATTATAAGAGTTGAGGGTATAAAAGTTGACAATATTGCTCAAACTAAAGCCCAATCCAATATTGGTCCTTGCTTCTTCTACAAAATTTTTATAAAACTTATCTTTGATAATGCCTGTCTTCCAAGCTATTTTACCTAAACTGATGAAATCTTGAAATGAAGGAATATTCAGATTATTTTGTAAAGTAATATTGGATGTGCGTCTCACCAAACTTCCACCATTACCAAAACCTAATTCTGTACCTGCCTCAGCACGAAGTGAATATCTCTCTGATCCACCCAATAAATTTCTATTGACAAACTGCGACGATACAGAAAATCCAAATAACTGCGATGCCCCCAATGTGCTAAAATATCCTTGCAAAGCACCGTCCCAAATCCATTTTTTTTCATAAGGTGCGAGTAGAATATTAAAATTCATCACACTGTCCAATACTGGGTCCGGCATCGGATTGATGGTTACAAAACGGTAAGTACCCAAGGCGTTCAACTTCCTAAATGTCTTCTGCCTATCATCTCGGCGCAATAATTCTCCTTCTTTAAAAAAAATTGAATTTCTGAGCAAAGAAGGCTTGACTAAATATTGTTGAGACTGCCTATGAAAAACCATATTGAGTGTGTCTTCTTTCGTCAAAGATGCATCTTGCTGATCTTTAAAATAATCGGTAAAAACACTGATTTTGCCAATAGTAAATTGCTGATGTAAGGTATCAGGCAGTGGTGACCTGACATCAATTGTGATGTTTACATGCTTATCAACTTGCTGCTATCACCCGAAATTTCAAAATAATTGGGTGAAAAATTATTATATCCAAAGTTTTGAAGTCCCACTGCCAATCGTGATTTTTCTAGCTCAAATTTGGAGTAATCGATATAGTCTCCTTTTTTGATGTAGGTATTTTCTTGGTTGGTCCATATAAAATTCAGTACGTTTTGATCTTTCGATTCGTAATGTATTTCTTTGATGGTGTATCTATCGCCTGTAGCCACGATGTAAGTTACTTCTGATGTAAACCATGTATTATTATCACTGCTTGATGACCACCCATGCAGCATCTCCTCAGTGATGAAATCTACCTTGGCATCGTAATAGCCTTTTTTGAACTTAAGGTGATTCTCCATGTTTAAAGCTATTTTTTTTGCATCTGCTTCATTGTACAATGTGGGTGGCTCACCGATACTCCTCAGTGCTTTGTTATACCAATGATCTTTGCTTTGTCCATAGTTGGCCATAAAAATATACTCTCTCGGAATGACCAATAGAAACTTCGAATTGGGTTGTTGGGTGATAAATGTAGCCAATTCTAATTCTAAAAAACTCTTGTCTTGAACCTTAGATTCATTTTTAAAAACTATCTTTGTCTTTTTCAATAAGGTTTGGTCTGTGGTCAAAAACTTATTGGTATTGCATGACGACAGCAACATAATACTGAACAACAAACAGGTGCATCTAAAAATATATGTTTTCGCTAATCGAATCATTCAATACATCATGCCATCAGGAAAACTCCTAAATTTTCAAAAAGTTTTCTTTAATCAATAAATTAATAAAATTTTGATTTCGAAATCCAAACTCAAAGATATCAGATCGCTACATCTCCCGAAATTCAGACAAATGTATGACAAATTCATAGCTGAGGGCGAAAAAGTAGCCATTGAATTGCTAAATAATCGAAAATATAATGTTGAAGACATATTGATCACTGCTTCTGCTGTAGAAAAATACCAAAAAATTTTTGATTCCAACCAAGTTTCTATCATTTCTGATAAGGAAATGGCATCTGTTTCAGCACTAAAATCTCCATCAGATATACTTTTAGTTCTCCAACGTAAGGAAGATTCACTCGATTATTTGTCCAAGCAGGATACTTGTGCCATTTACTTGGATGGCGTCCAGGATCCCGGCAATGTAGGTACCATCATCAGAGTGGCTGACTGGTTTGGCATCGATGGCGTCATCAGATCGGAAGATACTGCCGATTTTTTTCAGCCAAAAGTGGTGCAAGCGAGTATGGGTAGCATGGTCAATGTGCAACTGTCAACTTCACGACTTGCTCAAATCATGCCATACAATAAACCAGTTTATGGCACCTATATGAATGGACAAAGCCTTTCAACCGTCAAGATTTCAAAGAATGCGATCATCGTGATGGGAAGCGAGGGTAGAGGCATCACAAAAGAAAACGAACCATTCATCCATCACCACATCACTATCAATGGTCATCCATCAAAGGTTGCTGAATCGCTCAATGTGTCTGTAGCAGCTGGTATTATTTGTGGGTTTTGGAAAGGGTAAATTATAGGATTGATAAGAAGGCATCAAAGTAAATTATCCCATCTCGTCGCAGTTTAGTATTGGCAGAGCAATTGAGATACAATATGGTTTAATATTTGTAATTGCGTATGATGTTTTTAGATGATTGGCTATCAACTAAGTAGTTATTTATGCTTAATAGTAAGGGATAGATTTCAAATAATTTACTACAAAAAAAAATGTTGAAGCCAAACTATTATAAAACAAATATGGATTGATTTAAAATAATGTTTAGCCGCCCATTGGAGGGCAAAATCATATTTTGTCAGAATCTTACTCCGCAGCGGAAGATTGTTTCGTTTCAATGCAGAAGTTCGCTCCCGTACGGAGATAGTAATCTCAGTATTGCAGAAGTTCGCTCCTGAGCGGAGATATAATTCTCACCATTGCAGATGTTAGCTCCTGAGCGGAGATATAAATCTCAACATTGCGGAAGTAGGCTCCCGAACGGAGATATAAATCTCAACATAGCGGAAGTTAGCTCCTGAGTGGAGATAGAAATCTCAACATTGCAGATGTTAGCTTCTAAGCGGAGATATAAATCTCAACATTGCGGAAGTAGATTCCTGAGCAGAGATGGAATCGTTTCATCATTCAATCTTTTCATCATTACATCATTCCATCCATATTAAAAAAATTGAATTAGGCATTTGTATAATATATTAAAATGCTTATATTTGCTACAAATATAATAATAGATATGGAAGCAAGATTTAAAAGCCTATCAATATTTGATTTTCAAGAGAAATTCCCAGATGAAAGTAGTTGTTATAAATATCTAGCAGAACTTAAATGGAGTTCAGGTTACAAATGTAGTAAATGTAGTAATACCAAATGTTGTAAAGGACATACAGAGTATGATAAACAGTGCACGAAATGTGCGTATATAGAAAGCCCCACAGCAGGCACCTTATTTCATTTGGTAAAATTTTCTATTCTCAAGGCATTTTGGATAGTTTACTATGTTTCAACCAGTAAAAAAGGGATAGCATCCACCGAATTGAGTCGCAAGTTACAATTAAGACAGAAGACGTGCTGGTTGTTCAAACAGAAGGTAATGCAAGCCATGGCGAGTTCGGACCAACATCCTTTGGAAGGAAAGGTAGAAATAGATGAATTTGTGATTGGCCAACAAGAAGAAGGTGTCGTAGGCAGGAAGAATACAAAGAAAAGATTGATAATCATAGGAATAGAGCGAGCCACCAAGGGAGTGAAACGCATCTATGCCAAGCAAATATCAAAATCAACAAAGAAAAACATCAAAGCCTTCATAGAACAAAAAGTATCAAAAGAAGCAGAGATGAAAACAGATGCATTTTCAAGTTATCGAAGTTTGGAGAAGGAATTACCAAACCTAAAGACTGAAAAATCAACTAAAAAAGGTAAAAATTTTGATGCCATGCATCGAGTGATCATGGGCATTAAAGCATGGCTACGTGGTACACACGGTCATGCAAAACACCTACAATATTACCTTGATGAATATTGTTATAGGTACAACAGACATAGAATGAAAGAAGGGATATTTGAAAACTTAATCACTAGGATGGTCAAACACAAACCTGTTCCTTACTTGTCAATAATCAATTATTCATTATCGGCCTAATTCAATAAAAAAAAACTAACCCAATCATGCTAAAGCTTGACAAGAAAGGGTCACTTTTCGCTTGATAAAAATGTGAAGAATTTTTCTGAATAATTTTGTGCATTCAAAAATAAATTATATATTTGTCTAATCATAACTCATAGTCAAATAGCTAACCATGAGTTAAGATGATTTTTTGAATTTTTATTGCACCCGTTTTTAATAAGTTTGGTTTGATTTGATAGTGTGGTTCTAGCACTCGAGAGAGTAACCGCTATCTGATTAAAATGTGATATGTTGCTGGATAAGTCCTGATGCATATTGTAATGGATCATTGTAGCTGTGCCAAAAGTTGGAAACGGTTGAAATGGTTCTATTTTAAATAAAGAATTAAGAAATAGTGCAATATAAGTAGTAATTTTAAAGTAAAAAAATTTGGGTAAATAGCGTGTACAAACATTTAATTAATAAGCATTTACAAACGGATATATAAAACGCATAGCACAATAGATTTTCAAAATATAACATAACGATAATCAAGTATATACTAGATGGTGGGATTAAATTTATTGCGTATTGCAACAAGTTAGTACGAATTAAATAACAAAATCGGAAGGATTTGACTCTTGTGGTCAAATCGAAAAATGTGATAAGGGGTGAGTAAATTTATAACGTACTAAGAATTTTTAAAATATTTTCTTAACAAATTAAAAATGTAAAAAACATGAGACATTTTAAAATTTTTTTCAGTATTGTGGTAGCATTCGGGCTTTCACTTTATATTTATTCATGTTCTAAAGACAATGAAAAACATAATGTAGTATTAAACCAAACGGTCGAAATTCGGAGCGGCGGCGATCTATTGGATTTATTAGGTACAGCATGTGTTCCTGGTTCAATTAATATTGGACTCGGATGCAATTCCACTACGTTTACAGACACTATGGTTATAAGCAACCACCCTATGTATCCAGGATGTTCCTTCAAACTTATTTTTAAGAGACAAGAATGTGCTATAGGTCAGTTTCTTGATGTTACAATAGGTGATTTCCAGATTTTAGACCATAATTGTGCTCAATTTTCGACTGATTTAAATAATAAGCGCAATCTCAGTATTTGGTCTAGCTATATCACTGATTTCGAATCTGCCATGTGGAATGCGATTAGGGATCAAGTTATTGCTCAAAAAGTAACTGGAAACAAGTTTAGATGTGGTCTAGGTCAGTATTTAAACATTAATTTTATTAGAGCAAGTTGTTCTAGGTATGTATCAACAAAACTTAAAGAAGGGGGATTAGGTATTTCCACAAAACTTTCATGTGGGTCACAATGTTGTAAAACTTTCACAAGGGTGTGTCGCAAATCTGATGGAACTTTGCAAATAACACAAACAGATGATACAGATCCTTTTGATATTAACTGTTCCGATCCTGCTTTTCTAATGGACCCTCCTTTATGGTTAGGAACCATAGAATTTATAACTCCATGTACGGTAACCTGTCCATATATGTAGTTAAAGGTATCACAGGGTGTTAGATTCAACACACTCTGTGTTTTCATATACATCTCCAAATTTACTTATCATGAGACTAATTTTAACATTATTTTTATTAAGTTGTACAAATCTCAATTCTCAAGAAACCATTGATGTAAAGTTTAACGAAGCCAATCCCATTTGGGTACATACGATGGTAGACACTACGTTCATTCCTATAGCAAATCAAGCATTTTTTACAAAATTTTCATCTATATCCCCACATTTAGCACAAAGAGAAAAAGATTTTATTTATCCAATGGCAATTTGTAAGGAAAAACAAAGTTTGGATGATTATGGATTTATATTGGATAAAATTGATATAAGAACAGGAAATAAAATTTGGACACATTATAATACTCCTTACAATCAAGGGCAAAAAGACGTATATCATAACCTGAATTTCTTTGGTGATAATATTGAAATGGTTGGCGCAGTTGAGAATTTTGATAGAAAAAATTATTGCTCACACAAAATGATTGACACTAAAACGGGGCAGCTAATAAAATTTACCAATTCAAGCAAATCACTTCCTGAATTTTACACCAGATACTTTACAGGCTATGTTATATCATCTGATTCTCTACTTTTAAATTCCTTCACCGTTGGAGACGATATTGGAAGTTTAGACAAGCCAAAATATAATTATGGAATTAATGTCGAATTATATGATAAAAATATGTTAAACTTAATTGAAACAAGGAATCTTTTTGATTTTGACACATTAGGTCCATTTTCAATTGACCAACCAAATTATACTCTAAAGCTAAATCAAAACACCCTTGTAAGTTTAGCTTACAGAGACAGATATGAATCATGGAGTAACCGAGGAACAAAAATTATGTGGACAGACATATCCGATCCATTCAAAATCAAAACAAGACAAATCAAAGATTATACTGGAATAATACCTGGAACCAAAGAAAGCTTCTTATTACAACGTTTTAATGCTATAAATAATACGATCCACATTAGTCATAATTACCCGAATTTTGACATTCAAAAAAATACTTGTTATATCCTTTGGCTTGACTCAATTGGTGAAATTAAAACATTTATTCCAATACCTAAATACAATGATCATTTATATTTATTAACAGACATGATTTATGCTAATGATGATTTTGCTTATTTGTATGCATCCCCTTCCATAAAAGATAAATATGGATTTGATATAATAAGGATAAACCATGGGATTGACACAATACAATACATTTCGTCACTAACTTCTTTGGTTGAAGGTGAATCATTTGCAAAGAACTTCAATATCCACACACTTTATGATGATGGCTTTTTAATTCTCGGCGGCTACGCCACAAAAGAAGGACAAGAATCTAAAACAGCATTAAAAATCTATTGCTTTAGAGCCTTAGATTTAGGAATTGACTTTAAACCTGTTTCAACAAATGAAATTATTAAAGAAAACCATAAATTTAGTATATTTCCTAACCCAACTTCAAACTCATTATATCTAAAATTGTCAGATTTGACAAGTAATTCACGAATGAGAATATATGATCTAAATGGTAAACAAGTATTTGAAGAAAGTTTACTCAAATATTCAATCAAATTGAAATTTCAAGTTTGACAAAAGGCGTCTATTTTGTAAGAGTAACAAATGACAAAGGAGAAGTAATTGGTAAAACTGAGAAAATAGTGAAAGTAGAATAATCCATACTAATAAGTGCTTTGAGTTCAGTTTTGGTTATCGAAAAAGATCGTCGAATAGCACATTCATTGGTTGCAAGGCGTGAGATACAGTAGAAGATGAATTATTTTGAAACAAAAAATGTTGAGACTTGGAGTTGGGACTACTGCGACGGCAGCCCGAGAGAGAGCATCCAGAGTCCATACCATACCTTTCCACATGATGGCACCTACAATGTCTGCCTCACCGTCAGCAATGAGCATAGTAGCAATACATCATGCCGCACCATTACCATCGGTACAAGTGGTATAGAAGATGGTGCTGCACAGAGAGCCGATGTGAGCATCTTCCCCAATCCAGTGCAGGATTATCTCTTGGTGACCTTGGGCGAGTATGTGCCAGCACACGGCGAAATCATGATGTATGATATATCAGGCCGTATCGTCAAGATCCAGCGCATATATTATGGACAAAATAATGTGGATTTGCGTCAAATGCCAGCAGGTGTATATGTGTGGCAGCTGATAGATGGCAAGGTGGCAGTCAGCGAGGGCAAGGTGGTGAAGGAGTAAGGGGATCGTTTCATCTTTAAATCGTTTCATCATTCAATCAATTAATCGTTACATCGATAAATCATTTAGTCATTTAATCTTACCCTTCATCGTCATGATCCTACCATTGATCGAAAAAAAATCAAGGTATGAAACCAAATCCTAAGCAAATATTGTTCATACCGATAAAATAAGATACATGTCAGATTTCGAAAAGAGTAATAGAGGCGAAAGCGCCAATTCCATTATAAAAAATCACATGATTTGGTCGATGGGAGCAGGATTTATACCCGTGCCAATAGCAGATTTGTTTGCAGTAAGTGCCATCCAATTAGATATGATCCGTCAACTTTGCAAGGTGTACGATATTGATTTTAAACAAACAGAAGGCAAGGCAATGATCACCACATTGACTGGGTCTGGTTTGGCAAGATTGGGTGCAAGAGCTGTAAAATTCATACCTGGCGTTGGGTCAATTCTTGGTGGAGTCACGATGGCAGCCTTGTCTGGTGCTTCTACTTACGCCTTGGGTGAAGTATTCAAGAAGCACTTCGAAACAGGTGGTACCTTCCTTGATTTTGACCCTGAAAGATTAAAAAAGTATTACAACGAAAAGTTTGAAAAAGGCAAAGAAGTAGCCGAAGAGTTGCGCAAAAAGCAAGAAAGCGCCGCCAAATCATCAGATGGATTGGCTGCTATGGATAAGTTGAAAGAACTGGCAGATATGAAAGCTGCTGGATTGCTGACAGATGAAGAGTTTGCGCAGATGAAAAAGAAGATTATTGGCGAATAATCAATTTTCTTCGATGACCACTTCTGTTCTTCGGTTGTAACTGTGTTCGCTCTCAGTACAGGGCACTTTGTCGCTGCATTTGTTGCGCAAACGACTTTCGCCATAGCCACGGATGTTGATTCTATCTTCGTCTATGCCATGCTCTGTGAGGTAATTTCTCACACCGTTGGCTCTGTCTAATGACAGCTGAAGGTTGTAACTGGCTGTGCCACGACTATCAGTATGAGACTCTAATCTAACTTTAAGGTTTGGATTTTGAGTCATGGTTCTGATGAGTGCATCGAGTTCGTCAGTTGCGCCTTTTTTAAGGCGATAACTGTTGTAGTCATAGTATATTTTGTCCAATACTACGACATCGCCGACCTTGGAGCTGGCCAATAAACTATCCAATTTGTTGGATGATTCAGGTGCTAATGTTAAATCATTGGTGAGTGCTTCTGTTTCTTTGGTTGAATCATTGTCTTGAGGTTCTAACACGACATTGGATGATGATCCAAAAACCTGATAATCATAAATGAGTTTCATAGGAGCGAAGCCATCTGCAGTGATATTTAGTAAGTATTTCCTAGTTCTCTTGACCTGAAAAGAAGCTTTTCCCTCTTTATCAGAAAAAAATTCGGGAAAAGTTTGGCCTTTCTTAGGTGAAAGTTTGAGCACTAAATCGCCTGGATCACGTCCAGAAAGCATGTCAATATTATAACTTGAAAGCGTGAAATTATTGATGTCGATGTCCAAAGGAGTCAAAGTTATAGCAGCTTTTGCCACTGGATCTAAAGTCAATTTGTCCATAATGTGGATATCGGAAGTCACCATTTCTTCTTGATTTTTTCCAAAAAGTGGCACGTTAGATTGGAACCGATAGATGTCATCTTTACCTCTTCCACCTGGACGATTGCTGGTGAAATAGCCTGATTTCATATTTTCCCTAACTATGAGTCCTAGATCGTCTTGAGGAGAATTGAGTGGAGCAGGTAAAAGTTCAGGCTGCTGCCAATACCCATTTTTCAAAAGCGACACATACATATCTAAGCCACCTACACCATCAGGTCTGTCCGATGCGAATAAGAGCAGTGTATCATTAAGTAAGGTAGGAAATACTTCATTATACACACCATTTATCCCAATGCCAAGATTTTGAATGCCAGTCCATGCTGACCCATCATAATAAGCAGTATAAAGGTCCATTTTGCCATTGCCGCCAGGTTTGTTGGACGAAAATACTAACATCTTTCCATCTGAAGATAGAGCAGGATGACAAACTGAGTAATTCTGAACATTAATATTGATCGGCTTTACCACTGGTTTTGCAGCATTGAGGTCGGCAGATAAAATTCTAAGATAAAAAGTATCGATTTCTATACCTTTAACTTTTCGGCTTTCTCTGTGCGACCTTGTTAATAACATCTTATTCTCATTCAAATCATAGGCCATAGGTCCTTCATGCAAGTCTGAATTGATCTTATTATTGTAAGCTTGTCTTTGAGTGAGAGTATTATCAGCATTTACTACTGCAAATCCTACATTAAAATATGGCTCATCAATTTCTTTATCAAAGAGCTTGCCTTTTACATCTGTATAGACAAATGCTATTTTATCTCCCATGAATGCTGGCGATGATTCAATATTGGCGGTATTGATCTCTTTTTCGTTATAAATTTTTAAAGATACCAAAGCTTCTTGATTGAATAGATCTTGACCAAATATTTGTATGGGCAAATTACCAAGTAGTAAGATCAAAAGCACGAAAGGTCGAAAGATTGTAAGCATATTATTCAAAAATATCTTGGATTTACGACGATGGTTTTGATCTTTCTGGGAATCAAGTTGTATGACAAAATCATCTCTAAGCTTCCATTATCTATGACCCTGATTTTTGATAACGAAATATCGTATGCAAAACCCAACATCAATTGCTCTGAAATCTGCATACCCAATATGACATCTATAGACTCACCAAGGTCTCCTCGAGTACCTCCAGTACGGTAGGTAAGGCCAGCAGAATATTTATCTTTCCATGTTGTGCTACAATTCAAATCTATGCCCCAAGGACTATTTTCAGCTGCCCTAAACATAGCCTGTGGTGTGATGCGCACCTCATTATTGACAATAAAGGTGCCACCAGTCATCAAAAACAGGTGCCTCACCTCTGTCGAAAACAAATTGTTGGAATCAAAATCTATATCGGCCTTGATCATTCTCGGTACTGCTGCACCCAAGTAAAACTTATTGGTATTAAAATAAACTCCAAAGCCTGCATTAAATAGATTGGCTGATTGTACAGTTTGTGGGATAGAAGGGTCAAGAGTCAAATCGTGGATCGCAAAAAGTCTTGAATCTGTAAAATCTTGGATGTACTTCCTACCAGACACATTCATGCCCATACTTAATGTACCTTCACCCAAGAAAAATTTGTAAGCATACATAGCTTCATAAGTTATTTTCTCTGTGATGCCGATGGTTTGACGTTCTACATTTAGACCCAATCCAACACGTTTTCCTATCCTCGGCAAATTGACAGTGATGACTTGTGCCTTGGGCGATCCAGAAAATCCACTCCATTGGTCTCTGTACATTAAAGTAGCATTGAGGTAGCTTTCATTGCCAGCATAAGCGGGATTTAAGGCCATTTTATTGTACATAAATTGTGTGTACATCTGCTGCTGCTGCCCAAAAAGCGAATGGCTAAGTTGGAGTATCGCAAATATAATAAATGTCCTCATCATCTTTGTAAAATTAGGAATCCATTTAATGCTTCTCTGCCGTCACCTACATCAATGACGAAAAAATATGTACCGACAGGCAGATCTCCACCACTATAAGTTCCTTTCCAATCATTTTTATAAGGTGAAGCATAATATACTTCTTCGCCCCATTCATTAAATATCATGACCTTATTGTTTGGAAATGCATCTGTCTCAAGACATGCTATGAAGAGTACATCATTCCATCCATCGCCATTTGGAGTGATGACATTGGGTACCTTGCATGAAATATTCTTATCTATATTGATGATAACTTTTGCTTCAGAGCAAAGATTTTTACAATAATCAGCACATATCCTATAAATGATTTCTTGTTCATCCACGCTCATTCTGTCTGGTACGAAGACCATTTGGTCATTTACTATTTCTACACTTCCTAATTTTGGACCCGAGACAATTTGAATTGAAAATGCATCAGGGGTATTGTCGTTGTTCAAAATGTCAAATGTCCCTTTCTCACCATAAGCCAAAGTATATATGTCGTCAGTAGCATCTGGCTCAAACTCCACATAGACAAGCACAGTATCTCTACTGAAATCAGTACAACCTGCCACTGAATAATCCAAATAAATGATGTTATTGCCATCTTCAAGTTTTGAAACTGCAGGAGCAACAGAAAACCTATCAGAAATGACGATAGCTGGGTTAACACTCGTCCATTTTACATCAACCAAAGGTGGCCCATCTTTGGCTTCAAGTCTAACGATTTCGTCAGGGCAGGCAATGATTTCATCCAAAATAGCTGTTGCCTTGATGGCTGGTGGTGTATTGACATTCAAAATCAAAGGCAAAGAAACATTTGACCTACAACCTTCAAAATTCGTATAAGCTACAATAGCATTAGGTCCATCGGTCAATGATTGTAAATCATGGATGTAATGACAAGACTGGTTGCCATTAGATAATAAATTGCTCCCGTTATATATAGAAAAAGTAGCCCCAGCTGTCAAGGTAGCGGGATCCAAACACAATTCTATACCTGAAGCATTTGTTTTACAAATACTAAGGCTTGACTCTACAAATTTTGGTATCCTGATGGCATCTTTGACTTTGACTGTGACGGCTTCAGAGATGTCAGAATAACAACCATTGACCAAGACCTTTACTTGATAAGTGCCTGAATGTGTTGTGTTTGCATCACTGATATACCATGATGACTGACTGGATGTCGATGCCACTGGGCCAGTCCAGATGTACTGTGATGCATTGATGGTACTGGCATTCAAGACCAAAGTATCTCCAAAACATATCGGTGAGTTGGACATAATAGTAGGCTGTGAAGGCTTATTTCTAACATCTAATTGTATAGTGTCGGACGAAGGAGAAGCGCAAATGCCACTTTGCACTATTAAAGAGTATAGCCCTTCATTTTGCTGAGCAACATTGTTTAGTGCCAATTTTGGAAGAGAAGTAGTCACCTTACCCAAAGGTGTAGTCCAAATATAGTTAGCATTTTGAATGGCATCGCTTAGCACCAACAGAGTGTCACCTTCACAGAAAAATTGTCCCGCCATTATCCTTGGTTTTGGTGGCAGGATTGAAAAATTTACCTTGGTGCTAAATGGTAATGAAGGACAATGTCCATTAAAAATGGTCAAGATATAAGTACCTGTATCTTGCTCAGTCAATGCAGTCAATACAGGATTTTTCAATGATGACTTAAATCCATTAGGGCCTGTCCATTGGTATGTATAATTATTAGAATTGGGGAAAACTGAAGGCTTGAATGTGATCACATCCGATGGCTTCATACAAGTCAACGCATCATTGCTAAGTGCAGTGATTTCAGGTACTTGGATGACAGACACAGTGGTACTTGCATTATTTTTACAACCAGTATTGGTAGTAATAGTAACGGCATAATCACCAGGCACACCCAATATAGTAGGATTACTAATGGATGGTATATTGGCAACAGGACCACTCCAATGATAATGAGCAGTTGGTACAAAAGTAGCTTGAAGAGTGACACTATCGCCCAAACAAACTGGACCAGAATTGACCACTCCTATCTCCAAACTGACGTCAATAGCTATAAATTTGGCCGCAGACACCAAAGACGCACAACTACCTTGGATGGCTCTTACTGTCCAAGTACCTTGAAGAGTAGATTGCGCATTGTTGATGATGAGACTATTGTCCGTAGTTGTTGTAAACAAAACACCATCCAAAAACCACTCAAATTTTTCAGCAGCATCAGAACCTGTCGCCACTAATGAAAAGACTACATTGGGACAAAAAATATCGGCACCAATGATCGTGGGTTTTGACGGTCTCGCAAATATCTCTACTCTGGTCGTAACTGTATCAGAAAAGCATTTTCCATTATTGACGATCATCAGATAGTTGCCTGTCTGACTACTATTGATATTTTGTATGATGGTAGGCGTAGCACCTTGAGCCATATATCCTGCTGGTCCAAACCATTGATAATGAAATTTTGGATTGTTGGTAAGGCTACTGAGCGTTATATCATCACCTTCGCATGGTGATAAAAACAAGTCCTTGACTCCAGCTATTGGTACTTCTTGCACAGTTATTTTCAACAATGGAGATGGATTGGAACTACAGTTGGGGCCTCTTGCTACCACATAATAAAAGTGCGCACCCAAAATAGTAGGTTGTACCAAGATATCAGCACTTTGAGTGGATCGAAGCAAGATACCTGTCGGAAATATTCCTTCATACCAATCATAATAGATATCGCCTGTATATACGGTAGTGGACATGAGTACTTCTGATCCTTGGCAAATTTCTTTTTCATTTGCGGTAAGCACAGGATTGGTCAGTGGCTTGATATTTACTGTCACAGAACCCATCGAAACACATCCATTAAAACCTGTCACGGTCAAAATATACACACCATTATAAGACTCATCAGCATTGGGTATTGTGGGATTTTCTGTAAAAAATTCGATACTTCCTGGTCCATCCCATCTGAAAGTGTATGTTCCTGGCAAAGTAGTTGGTGGTAGATTGGCAAATAATTTTAAAGTATCATTGGCGCACAATCCAGCTGTAAATGTGGGCTTTATTTCATAAGGTTTTACTTTGACCAAGGCTATACAAGTATCCATATTGCCGAAATCATCTTCAACAATCAGCTTTACTTGAACATCTGTATTGACTTGTGCGCAAGTCACGTCAGCAGGCTCACACCTCAATGAAGCAATATGACAATTGTCAGTACTTCCATTATCGACCATGTCAGGGGCAATGATGGTGCTGATGAGTCCAGAAGGATCTATATTGATCACAGCATTTTTGCATCTTGCTACTGGCTTTTCTGTATCTATTATTTCCACCTCAAAAGAACAAGTAGTGGTATTTCCAACCATATCGCTGGTCTGCAATGTGACCAAACTTTTACCACCATTAAATACCAAATTATAATTGAAAATGTCATCTGGAATCTTTTGATTGCCAAATGTAGTAGCCCCTACACTGCTCACCAAAAAACTCAAATCTGTGTATCTGAGTACTCCTTTGATATAACTTTTGCCATCGACAGTTTGACCTTGAGTTAAAGACTTACATGGATTGATGCCATCATTGCCATTGACTGGCACTGCCAAAATAGTGACTGTGTTATTGATGATCCAAGTATTAAATACATTGATAGGTATTGAAAATTTAGAAATACTTAAACTCTGGCATCCTGCATCACTCACCGTGGATGTTGTGCCTATTTTATATCCACTAGGTCCTAAAATTTCGAACACCTCGCCTACTTCATTATTGTCACCAAAAAACTGGATCTCAAGGTTGACATCTTTATTCACAAAACGGCTAATAAATACATTTGTAAAAATGATCTGTTTGTTTTTTGCTTCGTAAGTATTGGTAGCGGGATTGAGTCCAAAAGAGATGCTGGCTGCTTCGTTTGATCCAGGCGAAATTTGATTGTAGGTGCGATTTCCATTACAGTTTTCAAAAACCGAAAAATTAATGGGAAGTGGTATAGTATCTCGACACATACTTGGAGATAAGCTAGTTTTGATATTTTGAGGGCACGTCAATACTGGTGGAGTTGCATCTTTGACATCAATATTTACCTTACAAGATGACTTGTTCTGAGCACAATCTTCAGCAAAAAAAGTAACAACATGCTGCCCACCTTCCAAAAAAACAATGATAGAATCTTGCCCTGAAAGTGGTATCAGTGGTTCGTTGTCTATGGTGTATGATTTCATCAAAGCATTGGCAATGTCGGTGTTATACTCAATATTTGCCTCTATTTGACTGCCACCACAAATATTATTGATAGAAAAAACAGGGCTACCTGGTACGATATTTGGCACAAATCTAAGATCAATAAAGCCATCCGAAATCCAAGCTGCAATCCTATCCATATTGACTGAAATTGTCATGAAGGTAGAGGCACATTGACCAGCGCCTACTGGTGTGATCCCAATATTATTTCCATCCTCATCGTAAATAGTAAAATACTCAGTAATATCATCTATGTCCATATTGGTCATCTTGATCTGGATAATACCATTTGTCACTGGCGAAGCAGTGTTAGGATTGAAAGGCCCTAACTTGAGTAACACAGGATCAACAATTGATTCTGGCCCCGGTGGTTGTGATGATATCAGTGACGCTGATACATTCTTATGTATTATAGCCGATGATTCTACACAATCATCTATCGCATTTGGTACCTGCAATTTGACACTTTGTTGGCATGTGGTAGCGTGGGTTACTACAGTAATCTTGTTAGTACAATTGTCTATCAATGGCGATAAAGTATCTCTCACTCCAAATATTGCTGAAGTCACAGCTGTATTGCCACAAGTATCAAAATACACAAAATCCACCTCAAGATGCCTTAAAAAGCCTTTCAATGGCGAAGGACAAGATTGTGATGGTAGTACTGACGGAGCTGTACCAGGAAAGGTCGTTGGATCGCTGATATTATAGCTATTTTTTAAAGCAGCAAACGAAGAAAAAGAACTACAGCCAGCATTTACTACAGCACTTGCTCTTTTCTGTATCCAAAGAAATAATTTGGCATTAAAATCTTCTTGATCAGTACATTGATATGTTTCGTTTTGGGCATTGGCAGCGATGATTGGTTTTTTATCATTTTTAATATTCAAAGTCTGATGATATACCGACCTATTACCGCATACATCTACAAGTGTATAAGATCGCTTGACTACAGTCGTACAACCAGATATCAAGGTACTATCTTTGAAAGTGACTATTACATGAGAGCATTGGTCAGAAAATTTGATATAAATGCTATCTGGATGCTCGGCGTAAGTAGCACAACTTATCGAAACTGATGGATTGGGTACAACCACTGGAGGAGTAGTATCCTGGACTGCAATGATTTGGGTTAAAGATGAGCTATTGCCGCACTCATCTGTGGCTGTCCAGCTTCTTGTCAAAGTATAATTATAATGGTTACAAGACAAGGTGTCAAGTGCTTGTGTGGACGAAACTTGCACAGTAGGGATGACACTCTTATCACAGTAATCCACGACTGTTGGTGGCATCGCCGATGGTACGTTATTGCAATCTACTATAATATTGGTAGCAGTTGGAGCAAAAACAGGTGCTACATTATCTACCACACTAAAAGTAGTAATTGCTGGTGTTAATGTTTGGTTGCCACATTCGTCCCTGACAAAAAATTGATGCGCAAAATCCAATTGCATATACCATCAGGAATCATAGGATATGGCTCCGCAGAGATACTGCCTCCACCTGAGATAAGGTCCAAACCATTGGACGAGATAGTATAAGTAAAATTTGTCCACTGCAAAGTATTAGAACAAAGATCAGTAGCTATGTATCCACCTTTTTTCTTGATCCATGTTATCAAGGTATCGCGTATGCCTTGGACACAAAAATACTGCACATTGGGTACAGTATTGATCGCTGGAGGAGTCATATCCTTGGTAGAAAAAACACCTAAAGTAGGAGTACTAACATTGCCTGCTGCATCAACAGCTGTAAATGTCACTTCTACTTTTTGAGTATTGCCACACATGATATCTAACGAATTAGTGAATATGGTGATGGCTTGAGCCAAAGTTAGATTGGCATTCACACCAAAGCTGCCTGAATCATCAGAAAATTGAGCTCCAGCATGATCGTTGTACCAAGTAGTAAGCTTATCAATGAGATTGGGTGTCATCCCGCATTCAAATGTTGTATCGTTGGCAGGGCTGACCACTACAGGTGCGACTGTATCTTGCCCAAAGCCAAAGCTGGCCTTAAAAAATAGCAAAAAAACAAATGCAATACGCGCGGTATAAGTATCCATGTATCAGCAAATATCTCAGGTGGCTCTGCCTAAAATCAGGCAGCAAGGTTAAATATCGAGCCAAAGATACGGTAAAATCATTAATCACGCAATGCTTGAGCATAGATTTTCGATGAGGATACCCACGCATTGAAAAAACAAAGATTTTAATCGTCAGTCGAATGGCAATCATGTCCATTACGCAAATGCACCACTTGCTGTCAAATGGAATTGAAAAAATAACATTAAACATGAACAACCATTTCGTAAGAGCTTAGAGCATTAACAATACTAAAACTGGCAAGTGATCTGAAGGATACTTCAAGTCTATGGCATCAGAAAGCACTGCATATTTTTGGACCTTCGAAGCAGTATTTTTAGAAATAAAGATATAATCTATCCGCTTATCAACAGGCTCATCGTGTCTAAACCCATTGAATGTGCCGAAAGGACCAAACGGTTTTGTGATGCTGACATCTCTTGCATCATTCATTTGTAATCTAACCCATTGGAGGCTTGTGTCAATAGGCTCCATATTAAAATCACCCATTAATACCACTGGAAGCTTTTTGGTATTTAACTTCTGAATGCGATCCAAAATCAGTTGAATCCCTTTGGTTCGTGCCTGCACGCCGAGATGGTCAAGATGAGTATTGAATACCCAAAATGATTTTTTCAATAACTTGTCATAGAGCAGTGTATAGGTACAAACTCTATTGCATGCAGCATCCCAACCTCTTGATACTTGATCTGGTGATTCAGACAGCCAAAACGTACCAGAATCCTTCATTTTGAATCTATTTGCCTTGTAAAATATGTTGGAAGATTCTCCTTGATTGTCTAATTCTCTACCCAAACCCACAGTAGTATATACGGGTAAGAATGTTTTGAGATCAGCCAATTGATTTGGCAAAACTTCTTGAAAACCGATGATATCAGGGTCATAAAATAAAACTTGATTGGCAAGGAATTCCTTTCTATTTGGCCAAGCATTTTCTCCATCAGATGCCACATCCAATCTGATATTGTAAGTCATCAATTTTAGATCTTGGCTAAAACAGGTGTTACTACTCAATATAGAATACAATAGACAGAAAGTCCACAAAACATGATGGATAGCATTTTTTGATAGTACTAAAGATAAATTTATCTGCATATTCATTATTTTTAAATGGAGGAAAGTGTCAAATATAAGCTTTTTGAATAGAAAGTATAGGATAACTTATCCTAATTTCGATCTAATAAATTGTAAATAATTATAGATAAACTTGCCAAACTGAATAACAATAGCCCAATAGCTACCTCATATCAAATTGGATTAATAATGAACCAAAAAATGAAGATTGCGATTGGAAAAATTTTGTAACACAACTTATTAGATATCATGTTGGTAATAAGTGCTTTCTACCCGTTGCTTTACTTTTTGTACCAATTAGATTTTGTTTTTGATCAAACAATTTGGCCACTTATGTGTTGAAAAGTTTGATTCCAACCATATATGCAATCGCTCATGTAATCCACAGAGGGCTTGCTTGATAGCAATCACTTAAAAATCCATCCGTCCACAGCAGTTTCACTCTACAATATTGATCTGCTTAAATGCAGCAATATACATATAAATGCTCCTTCAGGCTACATCAATACACCATCAATTGCTTGGATAGGTTGTGGCAATTCAGTTTCGCCCAGCATCTCTCTTAAATCAATTTCGACTGTTCTACAAAGCGACATCATTGGTATATCATTGGCCATACCTTGAAATGGGTTTTCTGAATAATCACCCACTACCTCCATCATCACATATACCCAGCCTATCAAAACGGTGATTGGTATCGAAATCCAAAAGCCCAAATTATCGATTTTCATCAGTTCTGGTATCATACCAAATGGCAATAAGAATACAAATATTCCCACAAAGTAATTACTCATATTGGCATATTGACGTGGAAGTGGAAACTTCTTGATACGTTCGTTTTTCCCCTGAAATTCATAAAAACTTCTCAAAACACCTATCAATTGCATGTGTCTGAAATCATCAATAATGGATTCATCTCTCAACATTGTCAAATCTCTTGATTGTTCATTGACGATTTGTGTTGCTGTATTGTGGCAAGATTTTAATTTTTCATATTCATGTTTTGGCAAAAAGTTGATGAGATTTGTTTTCATCACTTCATCACCAAAGAGGCCTAATCCAAATTTTTCTTGATACTTCTGTGCTATTTTTGCTGTATGGCCACCTTGGCTGATATGTTCCCAAGTGGTAGCTACCAATAATTGAGAACGATGGGCATACATCCAAGCTATATGTCTATATATAAGTCGTTGCTTAATATTATGTATTTCATCATTGCTCCGTTTTCTCTCTACAAAAAAATTTCCAATAAAACCATCTACCATCATTCCCCATGTTCTGCTGTCATTGACTATGCCTCCCCAGTTTTTTCTCGCCTCCCACATCCTATCATAAGCTTGGCTATTTTTAAAACCAACATAAAACGCTACTGCAGTACCTATCACTGATATAGGGAGCCATGGAATGCTAACAGTGATCACTTTGAAATAATACAACATAGCTATAATACCCATGTAAGTCGTTAGCCAAGCTATATGGTGACCACTCCAACTCAACACTTTCTTTAAGTCTATTCCTTTTGTAACTATCATATTTGTTATTTCTAAATTCCCAAATCGTATATTTCTCTTATTTCACTGGGTTGTATGCCAACCATATCTTCGACTGTTACTCGGCTATCACTACAACCAATATATAATATTTCAGGGGTTTGCCCCTGGGACAGTTGCTCAAAAAAGTCATTATTGGTAACCGTTTTTTCAGCTATCCATATCTTGTAATTTTCAAAAACTTTCAGATAAACACTCATCTGTCTTAAGGTTAAATTATTGGATGTCAAATTTAAAAATATTTATCGAAATGGTACGAATATTGTATTTTTTTTAGCATTGATCAATACCTGAAATTCTAGAATAATAATGAAAATTTATCTGCACATTCATAGCAATGGATTACTTATTTAACAAAAAAAAAAGGTCTTTAACAATGCTGCTAAAGACCTTTTAAAACTCAAATCTCAAAATTTATTTTTTGAATATCCTCTCGGAATAACTGTTTTCTTCCGTTTCTATTCTTACGATGTACATTCCACTGTTCAAGTCATGCATATCGATGCTATGGCCAAATCCTTTGCCCCTTGACAGCACCAATTGACCAGACATATTATACAAATTTATCTTTATGATATCTTCTGATGATTCTATCTGCAAGATGTCATTCACAGGATTGGGATACAATTTCAGAGCATTGGTTTCGATACTTGCTATCGGGTGTGTAGGTATTGCATTTATCTCAATATGATTACCTGGCAAGTTACTACTTGTACTTGCTGATATAATGACAGCATCAATATATATATTATCATCATTTTCTGATGCATCACACTGAAACCTAAATTTGGAAGCTGAGCTAAAATTGCCTGTCATATTTACGGTGACGGTGTATATCTGATTATTGACAAAGTCTGTATTGGCTACAAATGCAGCCACAGTACTCCAATTGGTACCATCAAAGTACCTCAACCAGAAATCTTCGCCACTCTCCATACCTTCTGCTCTAAAACTAAAGCTAACATAAACAGCAGCATAACTCGAAAGATTGTAAGATGGCGAAGTCATAGCAGACTGCTCTGCTGAGTTATCTCTGATCCTGATGCTGTACTGACCTTCAGGAGATAATGAGCCAAGGTATCTTGTACAGTCGCTGCCACCATCGATCCAACTATCCCAATCTACTTCAAAATAATGTCCTGATAAAGTCGTTGTGCCACCATTGGTAGGACAAGCTGGACAATTGGGTCCGCCACAGTCGATACCAGTCTCCTGTCCATTTTGGATGCCATCTGTACAAGTGGCACAAGCAGGACAATTAGGTCCGCCACAGTCGATACCTGTTTCTTGGCCATTTTGGACACCATCACTACATGTAGGACAAGCTGGACAATTGGGTCCGCCACAATCGATGCCCGTCTCTTGCCCGTTTTGAATACCATCGGTACAAGAGATACAAACAGGACAATTTGGGCCACCACAATCTATGCCCGTTTCTTGGCCATTTTGGATACCATCACTACATGTTGGAGTACCCATCGTTTTGTATGCCTTGATGATGACAGCATCTATATGCACCATATCAGTATCATCACTTGCATCTGATTGAAATCTTATTTGAGCATTGGCAGATAATGGTGCATTTATCTTTACTTTTTTGGTCAAGATTGTATTATTGGCAAAATCACTTGGTAAGGAATATGTTTTGGCGGTCGCCCAAACAGACCCATTAAAATATCGCACCCAAAAGTCCTCGCCACTTTCAAATCCTACTGCTTTCATTTTAAATTCAACAGTGATAGAGTCATACTGTAGCAAATTGTATGTAGGAGATGTCATGGCAGACGGGCTTCCACTGTTATCTCTCAACTGAATACTAAATGTACCTTCTGGAGCATTGGTATTGACACGTGCACAATCAATGCCTCCATCTGTCCAACCATCCATACCAGTTTCAAAATAGTGACCTGCCAAGGTAGTGACTTGTACTGATCCATTGGTTGGGCATGCTGGGCAGCTTGGGCCACCACAATCCACTCCAGTCTCTTGACCATTTTGAATGCCGTCAGAGCAGGTAGCACATGGTGTACAAGTCGGACCTCCACAGTCGATACCTGTTTCCAAACCATTTTGGATGCCATCTGTACACGTTGGGCATGCTGGGCAGGTAGGCCCACCACAGTCGATACCCGTCTCTTGACCATTTTGGACACCATCAGTACAGGTAGGTGCTGAAGAAGTAGCACAAAAATTTCGGACATCAGATGTGGTAAATTGGCCACCACTTACCAAGGTCGTATTGCCTTGTGTGATATTAAAATATCCACTGCCATAAGCGCAACAAATACCATCGCCATAGGCATCAAAAATAGTAAAAGTAAAACATGCTG
This sequence comes from Saprospiraceae bacterium, assembly GCA_046329385.1. Classification (GTDB taxonomy): domain Bacteria; phylum Bacteroidota; class Bacteroidia; order Chitinophagales; family Saprospiraceae; genus OLB9. Next base: position 17,108 of record JAXLUT010000022.1, on the reverse strand, counting down.
TAGGTAGGCACAGCTCTATGTTATTGATCGTATTGGGAGCTGAATATGGCCCACCAGAGTACAAGATGACACCAGCACTATTTTTGATATTCCAAGTGGTTTCTGTAGGATAATTGTCTGTCTTTATTTGTAATGTAAGGACATTTTGTTGACAAGAGCTGCCACCACCACTGCCTCCGCCACCACCAGAACAAGCTTGGGTGCATGCAGCATTAGTTACTTTAGATCTGATGACATTGCCAGGCTGAGACCCAAATCCATTTGAAAAATTGATACCTACATTGGTCAAATGGCAGTATGACATGATGGTGCCTCCACCTGACGAAGGCAAGCCAGGATTGCTACAATTACCCTCAACTGAGTAACATCCATCTATAGCAGTATTATTGCCATTCCACACACAGGCATGGGTATGTTGAGAGCCAAACAAATGGCCAAACTCATGTGTGCAAACCTCTACACTCCAGCTATAAGTAGGCACATTCTGATAAGTAGAGTTGATACCTGCATAACTCATGCTGTAATCAGGATTGCTCCTGCATAAGCCATCAACATAGGCTATGCCGCCACTCGCTTGGTAAGAAAGCAACTGTGCTAAATCACCATTAAAACCTTGTCTATTGGCAGTAAATGCATTGAGCATACCACTAGATGAAGTAGATGTATAAGGACTCGGCTGTGTCCAAATGACGATTTCTGAGATGACCGTATTGATTTGCTCAGTTGTATATAAGGCACTTACTTGATTAAATAATCCTGTAACAAATGTGGTGACATTGGCCGTACTCGACCCTTTATTGGTATAAATATCGTAATTTACTTCTAAGTATAATCTCACACAATCCGACAATGATCTATTGCCTTCAGATACTCCTCTAAGTTCTTGATCTGAATAGTTGAGAGTTAGATCTTCTGTTTTACATTCAAATGGATTCAAATGCACTATTTGATCATCTTGATACAAAATATGATCATCTGAGCCTTCAAGTTTGCCCAAGACCAGATTGCCAGAGGCAGAAGGATGCGAAATCATAGCCATGACCTGATCTTCAAAAACAGAAAGTGCGACAACACTTCGCTCCTGCCCTTTGATAATACCACGATAATGTTTGCCAACATTGACATCTAAGGTTTGATTTTCAGGTGCAGACTTCACGCTAAAACCAGGTGCAAATGGAAACACTTCTACCAGTTCCAATTGTAGGTCGTTTCTACCCTCCTGTGGGATTGAAAGCGCAATAAATGGTGTCTTACTTACATGAATGGCACTTAGTTCTTTTTTGTCTAAACGCAACAGTGAAAATTCCTTGATTTCTTTAGGAATAGATGTTCGATTACCAGTTTTGGAGATATCAAAAAGATGAACAGATTTGGCTTGGATATTCATTTTAGTCTCGGCAATAAGCACATTGGGTTTCATGACCTCTTGAGCATCCAAAAAAGTAACAGTCGCAAGTAAAAATAATAGGAAGATAAAACTGATCTTCATGTTCAAATGATTTTTTTAATGCAAGTGTTTTATAACTCACATTAGGTTAAAAATTAAAATTCTCAGGCGTAAATACTTGTTGGCTGTGTAATAAAATCGCTACACTGATGACTGCTAAAATCTGCATCGCAATGCAATGTTAAACAAGAATGAAATGCAAACCAAGACTCTTTTTTACTTTTTTATAAAAATGGTCGTTTACCCTTGAGTCATTTTCATGGTATTAACCCAATAATTGTGCCTAACTGATTTTTCATGCATAAATATTAAATATTTTTGTAATATTTCTTCCCACACACCATCTAAATATTAAATTTTATTTTAATATAACAATATTTAAGTATTTATATATATTTGAATAATAGACATTTAAAATGCATTATGTTTGTATTTTAAAATTCATATCTATAAAAATCCAGCATGAATAATTATTTTCAAAAAAAATCAAAAATTTTCACTTACATATATATATAATTATAATATGTGCATTGTCTTTTCGATTGTCACCAATTTTAATGCTAAGAAATATCTTAGTTTTCGATACAATTTCAAAAAAACTGCATTAGATTTGTGTGCACTAAAATCAATGCGATGTTAGCTTCTATTTTAGATTTTTTCGAACACCTTACTTCCTTCCAAAAGTTGATATGGATTATCTCATGTATGACGATATTTTGGGTAGCAGAGGGACTATATCCTCTGCGTGATTTCCATTACAATAAATGGCAACACAGCAAGGTAAATTTTGTCTTATTGGCTACTACCATCCTGATCAATGTTGGATTTGGTTTAGCCACTACTGGAATCTTTGAATGGACAGGTCAACATAAATTTGGAGTATTCAATATGCTCGCTTGGCCTATTTGGCTTGAGTTGTTACTCGCCATTATGGTGCTAGATTTTACGGCTCAATACTTGGTTCATTATTTATTGCATAAGGTTAAATTTATGTGGAAATTTCATACAGTTCACCATAGTGATACTGCCGTAGATGTCACCACTGGTACAAGACATCATCCTGGTGACTTTATCATGAGAGAAAGTTTTGCATTGGTTGCCATCATCATATTCGGAATGCCTATTGCATTTTATCTCATATACAGAATTCTAACCATATTCTTTACCTATTTGACTCATGCCAATCTCAAATTGCCCAGTCGTATTGACAAAGCGATGTCCATAATATTTATTTCGCCCAATATGCACAAATTTCATCACCATTTTGAAAGGCCGTGGACCGATACCAATTATGGCAATATCTTTTCTATATGGGATCACATTTTTGGCACTTACACTTATGGCGATCCCCAAAGCATTCGCTATGGCTTGGACGTCACAGATGAATTCAAGTCTGATAGCTTGGAGTATCAACTCAAGTAACCTTTTGATAAGGATTTGAAGACCGATTATTGAGAATGAACTGAATGATTCGAACAACGAGCAATTTGAACGATGAACAATTTGAACGATGAGCAATTCGAACGATGAGCAATTCGAACGATGAACAATTTGAACTATTACACAAAGCGCGACAAATTATGAGTGATTTGAACGATGAATGATTTGAAGGTAGAATGGTGAGATTACAATTGTTTTGGCCATTTGATAGCATACCAAGTGATCAAAGCTGTGAGGACACTCTCCACCAGTGCTAAAAAAACATAAAACGTACGCCAGGGTGTCAAAGAAGTCACCGCTATCAACAACATGATGGATGTATAAAATACGCCCAAGACAATATTAATCCTTCTATTGGTTGCAGCTTTTAATTGGATTGATAAGAAAACCATCACTGCTGGAATAGCCAATAATACCGATGCCAAAAATAGCTTGGTAGGACTATCCAACATATTGTCACCACTCATAAGTCCAGAGGTTTTGTGCGGCACATATAGCTCAAAATAATCTCCGTACAGATAGCAAAGCGTGACGGCTGCCCATAGTGTAGCCAGTTTGATTTTGATGTCAACTTGATTATCGGTCAGATGCTGGGCTTCGTGGGGCTTCATCATTTTTCTGGTTTGAAGGTAGAACGATTTCAATAGATAGAAAGTTACAGACCATCCGTGCTATCTTAACTTTACCATAATTCAGAATTTTGGATAGACTCAAAGGCGATGACGAACAATTCGAACGATGAACAATTTGAACGATGAACAATTTGAACGATGAACAATTCGAACGATGAACAATTTGAACGATGAACAATTTGAACGATGAACAATTTGAACGATGAACAATTCGAATGATGAGTGATTTGAATGATGAGTGATTTGAACAATGAATAATGAATGAATTGAGTGATATACAATAAATAAATAAGCCATATAGTATTTTTACTATATCATTTTAAATGTTATACTACACATTAGCATATAACGAAATAATACTTTTGCACAGTTAATAAAAAAACCTAATATGTTACATATATCTTTATTGTCAAAAAACTATGTGTCAAATAGTATTTTGGAAGATTTAAAAAACGAAAATCAAAGTATTGTTCCATATTTCAAAGGAGAAAAAATATCATTTGATCTAGCCAACAAACTCCTTTGCACTGATATTTTCATCATAGACGAAAGCATCACCAAGGAAACTTATGAACTAGAATTACAAAGATTGAAAAAACAGAAACCAAGCCTAATCATATTAAAAATTTTTAATTTTCTAACAGATAATGATATTATTGTTTGGATGCAAATGGGTATTGATGGTATTGTGCCTTTGGGCATAGATATCATTGATCTCAATGCATCAATATTTACCTTATTGACAAAACGAAAATTTATTCATCCTGATTTATCGATACTTGTCTTTAATTGTTTTGAAAAAAATACAGTAGTTTCCTTTGAAATGAAAAACAAAAGCAAGCTGATTTTACAATATTTGAGTGAGGGAAAATCCTACAAAGAAATAGCAGGAATTCTCAACGTTTCTATTGATGTAGTAAGATATAATATTAAGGAAATTTATAAAAAATTGGGTGTGAAAAATAAAGGAGGTGCCGTAGGAAAATATAATAATAGTGTATTGGCCTGAATAAAAATGTTTACAAAATAAAATTGCAGCCATAGGATTATATTTAAGATAACAAATAGAGTAATCTTTACATATCAATATACTTTATGAATTATTTTAATATTTGTAAGTGTGGGTGATTAAGCAATAAAAGTTTATCATTTTTAATTCATTAGGGGAAACAGTTTGTATATTTATTTGATTTTGATATTAATATAAATATATATTAATATAGAAAAATATCTACTTAAAGATCATTAAATATTTATTCAAACGTAGAAGGCTTTTACTTACATTTGCACGTTAAAAGCATGGAGTAATGTCAAAAACAAAATCTATTTTAATTATTGACGACCACCAAATAGTTTTTAGTGGAATCCAACTTATTTTTCATACAAGTAAATTGGAGTTTGATCTCAAGAATTGCAAAAATGGAGATGATGCCATATACATACTCAAGAAAAGTACTTTTGATCTCATCGTCATGGATGTCAATCTACCTGATACAGATACGTACCATTTATTGCATTTGATCTTAAATATGATACCAGATCAAAAAGTTTTGATTTTCAGTATGAGTTCGGAGGAGATGTATGCCAAGCGATTTTTGAAATTGGGGGCAAAGGGTTTTTTGAGTAAACAAGAAAGTAATGATGAATTTGTAAGAGCTGTCCAAACTGTGCTGGACGGTGACCTGTATCTATCAAAATATATGATGAAAGCCATGACACAAGATGCCCTTGTAGGGCACAGTGGACATGTTTTTGAAAAGCTTTCGCCCAGAGAATTTGAAATCATGACTTATTTTTTGAAAGGATATGGCAGTAAAGAAGTTTCTAATATTACCCAACTTCATGCTTCCACTATAGGTACCTACAAATTCAAAATTTTTGAAAAATTGGGTGTAAAAAATATTTTGGAGTTGCAGGATCTGGCAAGAGCTAATGGTGTTAAAGGACATGAGATGTAACGCTGTAATTGGGATGCTATAGATATGGAAACATTTATCTTATTTTTTATGATGTTAATATTATCAGTAACGTCATGAGAGTACACCGCTTCAAAATATTGTCTTTCAATAGGTAGGCATAATTCAGGTTAAAACACTACACACACATCTGTACCATGATTTTCTTCTGATTCAATATGTAATTGCCCACCAATAAGCCGTACTATTTCTTTGATGATGACGTATCCCATTTTAAAACTATCATCCCGGATATCATTGCCACGATAATGGTCAGATAATAACTTTTCGACCAACGATTTGGGCATACCTTTGCCTGTGTCTTGGCATCCGATAGTAAAGCTTCCATTTGGGTTACTTAAAAAGTAAACAATAATCTTCCCTCGAGCGGTGTATTTGATACTGTTGGAGATCAGATTTCTAACGATGGTGGCTAAAAGTCTTTCATCTTGTGTCAAAAACAAATCCTGACGGACATCTGCCAAGATTTGTATATCACCTCGTATAATTTTATCAGATGTTTTGTGGAAATCAATGCATTTCTGAATCATGGCTAAAGCTTGAAAATCATTAGTTTCTAATTGCAACTCTCCATTTCTGATTTTGATCCATAGCAAGGTTTCTTCTATAAAATGGTCTATTTTGGTGGCTGCATCGTGGATGTGTGTTATTTGATCTTGTTTTATAGTGGTATCCAAATGATTCCAATGGGTTTTGAGCAGAGCAGTATTGGACGTGATAAATCGTATAGGAGATTTGACATCGTGTACAAAGATAGACTGAAAAAGATCATTTTGTTTGACTTGTTCTTGGAGTACTTCATTCGTTTGGAGTACTTCTTTGTTCCTTTCTATAATAAGCATTTCTAACTCTTTGTTTTTCTGAATCATGTATCTGCTATACCATCTTGAAAAAATGTATGCCAGAGTTAATCCTATCACACAAAGTATAACTCTAAACCACCATGTTTGGTAGAAGTAGGGAACAATCTCAATTGGAAACTCGAAGTATGAAAAAGCATCGTTTTCAAAGCCTTCCCGTTTTCTTACCTTCAAAGTATATTGACCATGAGGGACGTTTTGAAGATTTACAATACTTTTTTGATCTAATGGCTTCCAATTTTGATCCAATCGATCTAACATATATTCCATCACAATGTTATTTTCATGTCCAAAATATGCTGTTGAAAATTCAAATTTTAAATCTTTAATGGATTGATCTATAATTAATACTTTGGGTATAGTATCCTGTTTTTGATGATTAAGAAAAAGATGAATTAAATGTATAGGATTTGTTGGGAATGATATAGGTACAATCAAAGGATCAAATTGCACCAAGCCATCCATACTGCTAAAGCTAAACCTGCCATCTTTGAGTTTAAGGGCGGGCGACTGGCAGCCGCCATTAAATTCATTGGTCAGAAATCCCGATGATTTATCATAGTAGTAATAAAAAATTTCATTTGTTTTCCCTTCTATATAACTAATAACATTTTTAAACTGTGTACGGAAAAGTCCATTATTCGTTGATATCCATATATGACCATTATCATCTACCAAGGCAGCATGTGCAAATTTTAAATATCCTTTGGTATCCTGTGGCATCTTTATCCATTTGTTTCCATCAAAAATGAGAAAACCCTGACCATAAGTACCGATAAAACTATATTTATCATTGAGTGGTTGCATTATTCTATAATCAGCCGATTTTAAATTTTTTTCCTTTTCCAACTGCTTCAATTCAATATCTAATTTATATACAGACTTATTTGTCAATAAGTAACAAGTTGAATTAATCTTATTTGTAAAAATATATGAATAATTTTCATCCTTCATAATATTAAGGTGGTCTTTAAAGACATATTCCTTTTTATCATAATTTTCTAGAATTACAATTTCATTTGCAGAAATCAATACCTTGATAGAATCATTCAATTCAGTTATTCCTATAATTGGATTATCTATGGAATCCAAAGTTAGGATTTTTGATTCTTTCAAATCATTGTAAATTTTTATCTTTTTTTCATCTACTAACCATACATTATTCTTGCTATCTAAGTAATTAATACTTCTAATAAACGATGAATTGTTTTTAAAACTAGTAAATTTTCCATTACTATGAAACACGCCAATGTTATTAACAAAAATATTTCCCTTCGGGTCTTCACATTGACTATATAGGATTGACCCATTTAGATACTTTTTTGTTTTTTTATCAATTTCTGCGACACTAAAATAATTTTTTTTAAGCTCAATAAGCCCTAAAGTTTCACTACCGAAAGTAAAACATTCATTATAACTATTGTAAATTCCTATTTTTAACTTTTCTTTATGTTTATTAATTGGTAGGTTCTTTGCATATAATTTTCTTTCAATTTTTCCATTGTTAAGGTGTAAGCTAAAAATTTCATTTTCTAACATTGTGAATAGATTCTTATTTGAATTTATTAGCAAACCACTACTAACCATTTCAGTATTTAAATCTGTGATGTAGTTTGAGTTTACAATATAATCGTGTTTAACTTTGAAATAGTCAAATTTTCTGCTAATTATTATATTACTATCGATACAATAATAGTCAACTAATATTTTATCACTCAAATTAAATGTTGTTTGATTTAAATCAAATTTAAATCCTATATCCTTACTTTTATTGTATTTGAAAATTGTGTTAAATTGTTTTTCATTTATACTTGATATTTGTAATAAATAATCTTGATCAAGCAAATAATAATTAAATAAACCATCAGCTATAATAACACCCTTTGTATCGAGCCTCTTCAATAAATTGACTCTTGGATGTTTTAGTTTTGAAGTTAAATTAAAAACTCTGTATCCATTATACATGAAAAGCCCATCATTTGTTCCAATCCAAACATTATTATATTTATCACTAATTAGTTGATTAATTGATGTAAAACCAATTTCATCCATTGCATCTATGTGTTTGACATTATACGTTTGGCAATTTAAATATTGAGTATATACTATAAAAATGAAGATCAAACAACTTCTATTCACTAATTTCATAAACTAAAGCAACATAAAAAATAAATAATGCACAATATATCATATTACGACCCTATACTAAAATAGTAAAATTACTATATAAAAATAAATATTAAAACTAAATATTACATAAATATATAATTTGATCTTTGTGCTGTTGATCATAATAGGTTGAATATGAAAATCTTTCATAATTCAATAATCTGAACCCCGAGGATAGTTTTAATAGTTTATTTGCCTTATTCAAATGGAATTTAATATAATCTTAATGCAAGCAAGTATCATTTAGTTGCAGTTTTATGTGCTTATACTTCAATCCCATAATTCCAATTATTTAATTAATCAAATTCAATTTTGTAAACATGAATTTTAAAACTTTTATTTTTATACAATTTTTGTTTTTCATAAACTTATCAGACCGTTCACTAGGTCAATCATGTACTTCGAATTATTTGATAATAAGTGAAGAAGTAAATAATTCAGTACTAGTCATAGATTGGAATACAAAGCAGGATGTAACATCTTCATCTTGTTTATCTACAGTAACAGGGAGTGAAGGTGTTGCAGTAAATAATACGGATCACATAGTATATATAGCTTCAACAATACCAGGTAGTCCAAATATTTCTAAAGTAACAAAGATAAACACAGTTACTCAAGTTGCAACTGAACACCCATTGCCAAACGGATATTATTTGCACGATGCAGTTTTATCAGCTGACAATCAGTACCTATATGTTACAGTTAATACGGATCAACTTAATATGAATGCGGCGATACTAAAAATTAGTACAAGCACAATGAGTGTTGTAAGCACTTTGGACCTTACACCACAATTTCCTGGATTTAATATATGGGGGATAACATTTACACCATCAGGAGGTTTATTCGTAGTAGTATATGACCAAGTTCCACCATACAATTCAGCGGTAGTTGAGATAAACCCTTCTTCAATGGTATATGTCAACACAGTTGCAAGTTATACAAATACACTACCTTTAGGTATCACATCAGATGCAGCAGGAGATTTGTGGGTAGTACATAATCCAGTACCATTGGGATCGTCATCTAATGTGGCATTCAAGAAAATAAATACTTCTGGGACAGAATTGACAAATTGTGTTACGGATTATTCAACAATATCAACATCACTAAATGGCATATATGCATCGTATGCTATCAGAATAGGTCCAGATGGAAATTTATATGCTACTGCACCAGTATCTACGAATGTTTGTGTATTTAAATTGGATGTAAATACCTGTGCATTATCTGTAGCAATTCCCCAAGCGGCTGTGGGAACGGCAAATTTTGGAAAAGGTATGTCATTTGCATGTACCTCAACAGATGTATGTGTGACACCGAGCTGCACAGCACCGACAGCTACGGTGACAGCAGGTCAGCCAAGTTGTACGGGTTCGGGAGCACCGAATAACGGTAGTTTAACGGTAGTTGGGTTCACTTCAGGACAGCGATACCAATACTCCACAGGAGCCACCTTCAATAGCGGAAGTGCCATACCTGCATCTATCACAGCGATACCTGCAGGTGGTGTTATAGTAAATAATCTATCAAACACAACGCAGCAATACACTGTAAGGATATATGATGCTACTGATAATAACTGTTTTGTAGATAGGACGGTGAGTATCACCATGGTTACCCAACCCACAGCACAATGCGCTCCTATGCCCAATACCAACTGTGCCACACCAAATGGTAGTGCCACTGTGACTACCAATGCCAATCAAATCTTATGGAGCACAGGAGCAAATACAGCAACTATCACGGGTCTTAGCAATGCTACCTATACGGTAACAGTTACCAATACAACGACAGGCTGTACCAATACATGCCAGGCTGTAGTAGGAAGTACGACGACCTTGCCCACAGCACAATGCGATCCTATGCCCAATACCAACTGTGCCACACCAAATGGTAGTGCCACTGTAACCACTAATGCCAATCAAATCTTATGGAGCAATGGAGCCACGACAGCTACGATCACGGGTTTATCAGCAAACACCTATACAGTAACGGTGACCAATACGACGACAGGCTGTACCAATACATGTCAGGCATTGGTGTCAAATAGCACGGTGTCTCCTACATGTACAGTAGCTGCCAATAGTCAAGCGAGCTGTGCCAACCTCACGGGCGGATCAGCGACAGTTACTCCAAGTCCAGCGGGAACCTATACGTATCTTTGGAGCAATGGAGCTACCACAGCAACCATAACCAATTTGACAGGTGGTCCCTACACTGTAACAGTGACCAATACAACAAGTCAGTGTACAGGTGTATGTCAGATCACTATGGATACTCCAACCAACTGTTGTAATATCAATGCCATCACAGCGATTAATTTAGAATGCGTAGATAATAATACACCTGCAAATATTACAGACAATAGAATTAGATTCAATGCTCTAGTGACAAATACAAATGCAAGCTTGACATTATACAATGTCACCATCAATGGTGGTACGACCATCACACCAAATACGAATGTGCCCTATGGTGTAACCCAATTTACCTTAGGACCAGGTACTGCGGGCGGCGGAGCGACGTTTACTGTGACTGTGACAGATAGTGCTACACCGGGCTGTACGCAGACCTTCCAGATTGTAGATCCAGGCAATTGTGATCCAGGTGACCCTGTTGATAAATGTCCAACGCCAAAATGTGGTACTGCAACGATGCAAGCCAATGGCAATTAATGTGATAATGTGCAGATGTGTCAATGTGCTAATGAGCTGATGAGTCAATGTGCTGATGGGTTATTTTGCTGATCAAATTGTCACATTACCGCATTGTCACATTATCACGTCAATAAAGAGTAACGCTTTCATAAATGAGGTGCCTTTGCAAAAGAGCAAGGGCCCTTTTTTCATATAAGTAGGTAATAAAGCACAACTTGCCTGAATCGATAGAATTTATTCAGTCTGATGTCTTATTTTTTTAAAAAAAATGCCTTAATTGGAAAGCTGAAATACCTTGATATCACAAAAACTCCCTTACTGCCGTAAGATACTGATCTCGCGCATCCAACCAGCCATAATGACCACAGTTATCCAGTAATATCATTTTGGCATTGCCAAATGAGTCAAATATCTCTTGCGCTGTCTCAACCATGATGATGTCGTCCTTGCCTTGAATGACCAAAACTGGTACCTTACAACCAAGCATTTTATAGGTAAAATCAAACTTTATTCTTAACAAGTCATCTATCACCAGGCCATTGATCTTTCTATCTAATTGAGTCAGTCGTTGAGCGATCACTGGTGCATGGCTCTTATCAAACACATAAGCTTTAGCCAATATCTTGGCTCGGCTGCTTATTTTTTCTTCTTCAGGAAGATCAGCATTTTCATAATAGGTCAAGCTGTCTTGCTCAGCCTTAGTCAAAAGCTGATTGTACCTATCACCAAGATATTGTAGAAAATTCATATTGACACCACCTGATGACGAAAAAATCACCTTATCTATAGATGACGGATGTTTAGAAAGATAGTATGTCGCCATGATACCACCAAATGAGTGACCGAAGACTGACCATTTCTTGATCTTCAATTTCTTTCTTAAGTTTTCGATATCATCTACCATCAAGTCCATTGTTATCGTAGTCGAATCAATCTTGTTGAGCTTAGATAGCCCCGTGCCACGCTGATCATAAATGATGGTTTGAAATCCCATTGCTGCTATTTCTTTGGCTATCGGAGCGAAACCATCACTATTCATACCTGGACCACCATTGATGATCAATAATGGATCGCCACTGCCAAATACTCTGTATGAGGTATTAAACAACTCAATACTTTGGCTACTTTTCTGCACGTGACAAGATACAATACACATACTTAATATGACTAATTTAACCATTTCCATTGGATCTATACTTTGATACAACCTAACTAAAAGACATCAATCATTGTTTTTAAAAAAAAATTCAGGCGATATGGGGCTTGTGCTTTTGTTCTCGTCAATAATAGCTCATCGATTTAATGATCTATTTGGTCGGAAATAGATGCAAATTTATAAAAAAAGGTCTTTCTATTAAATTATTTCGCCACCATTTGCATTACCATAATATCTTTAAGACTTGATGGATTATCACCCATTATCAAACCAACAAAAAAATGATGATACTTATTGTTATAGCATTGATAGTTTTTGGCCTTAGCTATATCCTGAAAGCCACTCCACAATATGCTGGTTTCAGCTCGATACTAAAATGGGCAGCCTTATTTTTATTCACAATAAGCTTGATAAGTAAATGTTTTGTACAGGTGGATCAGGGTCATGTAGGTGTAAAGAAGCTTTTTGGTAAGATCCAAGACGACTACCTCGATCCAGGACTCCATCTCATCAATCCTCTTTATGACATCATCGACATGGACGTAAAAACTCAAAATTACACCATGAGCGCAGTACACGACGAAGGTGATAAAACGGGTGATGACGGTATTAAGGTGCTAACATCTGATGGATTGGAAGTATTGATAGACCTTACAGTATTGTACAAAGTATTGCCAAGTGGTGCTCCAAATTTGATCGGTGACATTGGTACAGATTATCAAAATAAAATCGTAAGACCAGTGGCAAGGACAAGGATAAGAGACAATGCTGTTTTTTATGATGCTGTGTCGTTATACTCTACCAAACGTGAAGAATTTCAAACTCGAATCTTCAAAGGCATCGATGCTGATTTTAAGAAAAGGGGACTGGTATTGGAGGATCTTCTCATTAGGAATATTGCCCTTCCCTCTTCAGTAAAGACCGTCATCGAGCAAAAAATATCTGCAGAACAAGAAGCACAAAAAATGCAATTTGTACTCCAAAAAGAAAAACAGGAAGCAGAACGAAAACGGGTCGAAGCCCAAGGTATCTCAGACTATCAGCGTATCATCAGCACAGGGCTTACTTCCAATCAGCTCAAGTACGAGCAAATCAAAGCTTTTAAAGATCTGGCTACCTCGCAAAATGCAAAAGTTGTGATCATGAACAGCGATGCCAATACACCCATCATCTTGGACACAAAAAATTAGCGAAAATTTTAATGCTTAATTTTTTATTTTCCTTTAAATATTGGTTGTCGTTTTTCCAAAAAGGCAGCCGTTCCTTCGCGATAGTCTTGGCTTTTGCCAGCCAATGTTTGTAAACGATCCTCTACTGCCAGTTGCTCTTGCAAGGTATGCTGATCTGTCAGATTGAGAGCCTCTTTGGTCAGAGCCAAACCATAAGTAGGCATATTTGAAAGCAATTCAGCCATTTTCATCCATTCAGCTTGAAAAGTGGCGTCTGGATACACTTTGTAGATCATGCCCATATTCATGGCATCAGTTGCATTGACTTTTTCTCCCAGCATCATCAGTGCCGAGGCTCTTTGTCGCCCTATCAATCGTGGTAAAGTCCAAGTGCCACCACTATCTGGTATCAGGCCTATCTTGCTGAATGCTTGAATAAAACTGGCTGATTCAGCTGCAACCACGATATCACAAGCCAATGCTATATTGGCACCAGCTCCAGCAGCTACACCATTGACTGCGGCGATGACTGGTTTTGCCATAGTGCGAATCCTCAAGATGATGGGATTATAATGCTCACTTACTATTTTGGACAATGCTGGCCCTTCAGGATCAGTGGCTTCTTGTAGGTCTTGTCCAGCACAAAATGCTTTACCTGAGCCAGTTATGACAATACATCTTATTTGATCATCATTTGCCAAATCATCCAATACTTTTTGAAGAGACAATGCCATTTCTCTAATGAAGCTATTGTATTTCTCAGGCCTATCGAGATGGATGATCGCTACTTTGTTTTGGATTTGAAGTTGGATGTTTGTCATAATAACTATGGTATTTAATGGCATTTAAAATAATCGAATGGTTCTAAACAGTCTAAGCATTTGTACATCGCTTTGCAAGCTGTAGAGCCAAATCTTGATATTTGTTCTGTGTGGTAGGAGTGACATATTGGGCATGGTACAGAAGGAGCTTGCCCTGTCAAAAAAGAAGAATCTTGGGTACGTTGTACAGGAGGAACAATACCGTATTCAAGCATTTTTTGTCTTCCACTTTCAGAAATCCAATCAGTAGTCCAAGCAGGTGTCAACAGTGATATGACTTCTACATCACACACTCCTAATTCTTGAAGGGCTGCCTTAATATGGACGCTAATCATATCCATTGCTGGACAACCATTGTAGGTCGGTGTGATCATGACTTGGACATGTGCAGTCTCATCGTCAATGACTACATCTTGCAAAATGCCTAAATCTGCTATAGTTAATACTGGTATTTCAGGGTCAACTACTGTCTCGAGAGCTGTCCAAATTTTTTCTCTTGTCATTGGATAGTATTTAGGTTTAAAATGTCTCTATAATATTTTTGGAATAAGTAAGACCAAAGCCGACCCAAGATCATTCCTAAAATAGCCCCAAATATGACATCTAACGGGAAGTGAACACCCACATACACCTGCGAAAATGAAATGACCGCTGCCCAGATCCAAAGAAATGGAATAATGCGTCTAAACTTCTGACCCAAGGTCAAAATCAAAAATGTAGCAACTGCAAAATGATTGGCAGCATGTGACGAAGTAAAACTATAACCACTACCACAATATACACGCTCTATGACTGGTAAATGCTCTGTATTGCAAGGCCTCAATCGCTGGAACGACTGCTTCACTACCCTAGAACTCACCAAATCAGCAGTGCCCGCAGTGAGTGCCAAAAATACTACAAACCAATAAGCTCTACTGCCGAAATTAAAGAATGCATAAGCTACAATAAATACATACAAAGGCACCCAAAAGAGAGGTTCGCGCATCCATGGCAAGATGGCATCCAAAATCGGGGATGAAAGGTCGTGATTGACCCATTCGAAAAGTGCTGTATCCCAAGCTACTATATTCACAATTTGATTGGTTTGGGACACAAGATAAGGCTATTTGGGCTATCAAAAGATAAAATTGCGATCGTCTGTTAAATTTTTGTCGTCATGTGTACGATCCCCAACAACAAAATTATATGCCTATTACTGTGTATAAACTTGTTTAGCAGTAATTGAAAAGGTGATTGCACAAAACTGTTAAAAAAATTTTTACAATAATTCAAATCAATTGTGTGTTATTATATGTTTAAATGTTCAAAGATTTTTACTTTTGCGCTCCAATTTTTTTTCAACAAATACAATAGTTAATGAGGACTAAACTCTCACAATTTAAGTTTGACCTACCAGAAGAGCTGATAGCACAGTATCCATCACAGGAAAGAGACCAATCAAGGCTCATGGTGGTAGATCGCAAAACTGGAAAAATAGAACATAAAATATTTAGAGATATTTTGGATTATTTTGATGATGGAGATGCCTTTATTTTTAACAATACCAAAGTTTTTCCAGCAAGGATGTACGGTAAAAAAGAAAAAACAGGTGCCAAAATTGAGGTCTTTTTATTGAGAGAATTGAATGCAGATGCCAAGCTGTGGGATGTATTGGTGGATCCTGCCAGAAAAATTAGAGTAGGCAATAAATTGTATTTTGCTGATGATAAAGGTAATGACATCTTAGTAGCCGAAGTGGTGGATAACACTACATCAAGAGGCAGGACAATCAGGTTTTTTTATGATGGAACCGACGAACAGTTTAGGGATGTATTGAAACAATTGGGCTCTATGCCATTGCCCAAATATATCACAAGGACACCTGAAGACCTTGATGATGAGAGATACCAAACCGTTTATGCCAAAGAAACAGGAGCAGTAGCTGCACCAACCGCTGGGCTTCACTTCTCTCGGGAGTTGATGAAGAGACTTGAGATTAAAGGTGCTGAGCTAGCTGAAGTGACATTGCACGTAGGTTTGGGTACATTCAGAAGCATCGATGTTGAAGACCTATCCAAGCACAAGATGGATGCCGAGTATTATAGCATCACCGATGATGCTGCTCGCAAAGTAAATAAGGCCAAAGAAGCCAATAAGCGCATTTGTGCAGTAGGCACCACTTCTATGCGTACAGTGGAGTCTTCGGTCTCTGCTACAGGATTATTAAAACCATCAGAGGGCTGGACCAATCTATTCATCTACCCACCTTATGATTTCAGCATTGCCAATAGCATGATTACCAATTTTCATCTTCCCAAAACGAGCCTGATCATTATGGTAGCTGCTTTTGGTGGATTTGAACTCATCATGGAAGCATATCGAGAAGCTGTCAAAGAAAAATATAGATTCTTCAGTTATGGAGATGCCATGTTGATCATTTGATTTTTTTTGGGGAATGGGAACTTTCAATGGATGTAATTTATTGTAATGTTTGTGATGTAACTTAATACATAATTTTGCGTTATAAGGTAAGTGATCAATCAATTTTTTTTTGTAAACAATTAATTTTTAGAAAAATCTCCTATGTATTGGACATTAGAATTAGCCCACAATCTTGAAGACGCTCCTTGGCCAGCCACGCGTGATGAATTGATAGATTTTGCTATCAGGTCAGGTGCACCACTTGAAGTGATCGAAAACCTCCAAGAACTCGAAGATGAGTTTGAAATTTATGAATCTTTAGAAGACATTTGGCCCGATTATCCAAGAAAGGATGACTTCTTATTTAATGAAGAAGAG
>JAXLUT010000021.1:0-45969 GCA_046329385.1 Saprospiraceae bacterium | reverse complement strand
AACCTAACACTAATTGGACAGAGATGGCATTAGGTAATATACAGTCTAAAAGTCCTTTGAGTGTAATTGTTGGAGATGTGGACAACAATAACTATTCAGATATCCTAACAGGTGGTCAGTACAATGGAATTCGTATTGTCAAATCAAGCATTGATGGTAGTTATTATACTGCCATTCAATTACCTGAAGATGCGATATATACCCAAGCATCAGCGCTGGCTGATATGAATGGTGACGGTTTGTTGGATATATTTATATGTCATGATGAAGGCACATCAGGCATTTGGCGTAATTTGGGTAATGGTGAATACGTCAGAGATAATATGGGGATAGATCTTAATACTAATCCACCTTCAGACAATAGTGGTAACTATGGTGTTGTATTCACAGATTTTGACAATGATGGAGATCAGGACTTTTACATAAGTAAATGTCGAGCGGGTGTCACAGATCCAAATGATGGGCGTCGAATCAACCAACTTTATGTAAATGATGGAACCTACCATTATACTGAAATGGCCTCTGCATACGGATTAAGAGATGGATCACAGTCCTGGATCACTGAATTTCAAGATATTGATAACGACGGTGATATGGATGCACTTATAATAAATCATTATACTGCTAGCCGTTTATTGTTGAATAGTGGCAATGGCTATTTTTCTGAAGTAACAAGTGGTAGCGGATTAGAAAGCCTTCCCAATGGAATTTTACAGGCATTGATGAGAGATTTTGACAATGATGGTGATGTAGATTTGCTTTATGCAGGTATGTCAGGGGCAGGTTATTATAGTAATAATGGTAATGGAACCTTCAGTCAACAATTCATCAATTTGTTATCAAGCAATGGCCAACAATTGAGATCATTTGTTGTTGGCGACTTCAATCATGATGGATTTTATGATATATATGCATCATATTATTGGAGTACTTTTGCACCTGATAAGTTGTGGTTGAATAATGGTAATAATAATGAAAGTTTACCCATCATATTAAAAGGATGGGAAGGAAATAGAAATGCAATAGGTGCAAAAATTACTTTGTTACAAGGAAATAATAAGCAGGTTCGCGAGATAAGAGCTGGTGAAAGTTATGGGATTAGCAATTCTCACTGTATCATTTTCGGTTTGGGACTTAATACTTCGATAGACGAATTAGAAGTAACTTGGCCAGATGGTAAAAACGATAAAATTAGTGGAGTTCAAGCTGGTAAATTAGTTTTGATCAATGAAGGTCGAAACTAAAATTATGTATAATTATAAAGCATATTATTGGATAGTAATAATAATTAATTACTGAATAAACAAAATTAATAGTTCATTTATCAATTAAAATATAATGAAAGCGGTAGCAAAAATAATTTCAATTATCACACTTATTGTGATGTTTTTACAAATTTTGTATTCTCAAAGTTGTGCAAGTTTAAGTGGTATTGTTAATACTTATGCTCCAGTAAGCAATATTACAGGGAATGTAGTAACCATAGGTGCTACTTCGGGAGCAGCATCTCCATTTGCAATTGGCGATAATGTAGTTTTAATACAAATGACTGGGGAACCAGCTGTGCGGACGGGCTCCAATATGGGTAAATACGAATTGAGAACAATTACTGCATTAGGTGGCAGTAATATCACTCTTAATACAATAAGTAATAGTTATACAGTATCAGAAAAAGTGCAGTTAATAAGAGCACCTTATTGCACAAACGGAACAGTAAGTAGTACTGTTACTGCAAAAGTATGGGATGGTACCACTGGAGGTGTGATTGCCATAAGTGGTGGGACACTAACAATGAATGCTAACATTGATGCTTCTGCAATAGGTTTTTCAAACACAAATAAACCTGGAGGCACTTTTTTATCAACAACTACAAATTTAGGTGCAACCGATGGAAGAGGATATAATGGTGGTGCAACTTTGGCTAGCTTCAGTAGCAAAGGTGGTGGAGGAATAGGTGGCAGTGGGGGAGCAGGCTATACTGGCAGTGGAGGTGCTGGAGGTGGTAGTGGAGGAGGTGGTGTGAGTCCAGACGTTGCTGGCAATGGTCTAGGTGTAAATGGAGCCAATGCCGAAATAAGTATACTTTCAAGTGGTTCAGGTGCTGGAGGTGGAGGAGGTGTAGCTGGCGGCGGCGGCGGCGGCGGCGGCGGTCACGGTGGTGCTGGAGGTGGTGTTGCTGGAGCTGGTGGAGGTGGGTCAGACGCTGGTGGCGGCGGTGGAATTGGTGGTGTTGGTAATGGTGGTAATTACGCTTGCCCTGATGGGTGTGGTGGAGCAGGTGGTGGTAGCTATGGAGGCGGTGGTGGAGCCCCTTCTGCTTTGAGTGGAGGTGACAATGCTGCTGGTGGCGGTGGCGGTGGCGCTTGGTCTGGTGGTGGAGCTGCTGGCGTAAGTGGTACAGATGGTAGTTATATCTCAACTGGGAATGGTAATGATGCAACTACAGCTGTAATACCAGCAACAAGTCATTTTTTAAACACAACCAATCCTAGAATCTTAATGGGTGGCGGCGGTGGTAATTCTATATGTCAAACTGGCGGTTCAGGTGGAGGAATTGTAATATTGGATTTTAATAGTATATCGGGTAATGGCAATAAGATTATAGCAAACGGAGGAGGGTTGACTCAAGCTCCGAATTGTGCTGCTACTTCTGATACCAATGCTTGGCAGTGGAAGGGAAATGGTGGTGGCGCGGGTGGTGCTGAGGTAATGGCGGGTGCAGGAGGGCAAAATGATTCTAAATGTACAATCTTTTACTTCAAATGTAACAATTGAAGCTAAAGGGTAAAAGGTGGAGATGGCAATAATAACGGAGTTTACACGGAGGTGTTGGTGGAGCTAATTGGTGGTGGTGGTGGAATTTGGGTAAGAAGTACTTCAAATTCAAATACTGGTAGTCAAACAGTTAACATAACAAATACAAATTTAATAGGAGCAAGTGCAGCATCTGGCGTAGCTGAGACCTCCAAGTGGTGCTTTTTACAAATAACCCAAAAACGGAGCAACCACTGCCTTCAGTGATGCCTTTCATTGATAAATGTTCGATACCTCCTCCCAACAAGGCAGCTAGTGTAGTCATCACATTAATAACCAATAAGGAGCATGTAATTTCTACAAAATAATACCATATAGTTGACAGGACAAACATGTCCCCACTTCTGCACCAACCACAGGAACAATGACAGTGATGCTGCTTGGAAAATCAGACATTCAATACCATTTACAAGTCTGATCTTGTTCCTTATCTGGATTAATGCAGATGGAACAAGTCATTCCACAACTGTAGTGTTTAGTGATGACTTATCTTGTAATTTCACAACAAATTATAGCACCATTGAGGTGTATCAATGCGATATTACAACATTAACAGCTAATGGGAGCTGCAATACTACAAATAATACATACTTGACAGGACAAATAACATTTACTTCTGCACCAGCCACAGGGACAATGACGGTGAGTGTAGCAGGAGGGAGAAGTCAGGCATTCAATGCGCACTGATACAAGTCCACAATCATATACTATAGCAGGCAAACACTCAGATGGAGCAAGCCATACAGTGACAACAGTCTTTAGTGCAAGCACGTCTTGCACTGAGTCAACAAACTATACAGCACCATTGAGTTGTCAATGCCATATCACAACATTGACAGCTAATCCTGGGACATGCAATACTACAAATAATACATATATGTTGACAGGACAAGTGGTTTTTACTAATGCACCTTCATCTGGTACTTTAGTTATCAATGTACCTGGTGGTAATAGTATAACTTATAGCGCACCGTTTAATTCTCCAATTGATTATACAATTGGCAATTTAAATGCTGATGGAATTACCCACACAGTGACAGCAACATTTAGTGTTGACATGCTTTGTACAGCAACACAAGGGTTCACGGGTCCACCTCAGTGTAGTACACCGTGTCCACCTTCAAGTTTTGATTTATGTACAGGAGACACATTTACGCTCACAGCACCTGCTGGATATAGCAATTATCAATGGTTTACAGTTGTTGGGACGACCCAAACTATGATACCTGGAGCTGTAACAAATATTTACACAACATCTACACCTGGTACGTATATCTATCATGCTACAGATAGTGGCGGGTGCCCAATAGAATTATGTTGTCCTATTACATTAAATGATATAACACCTCTCCTGTCTTGTAGTGCAACAGACAATACCAACTGTGCCACTCCAATTGGTACAGCATCTGTCACTACCGATGCTACCAATCCAACATATCTTTGGAGCAACTCAGCGACCACTGCTGGCATTACGGGCCTGACTGCAAACACCTATACAGTCACAGTTACTAATACGGTCACAGGCTGTATTAATACTTGTCAGGCAGTGGTAGCAAATGCTACAGTCAATCCGACATGTAATATCACAGCAAATAGTCAACCGAGCTGTGCCAATCTGACTGGTGGATCTATCACAGTAAACCCAAGTCCAGCAGGAACATATACTTATAATTGGAGCGACATAGGAGCTGGCTCGGCCAATAGAACTGGTCTGACAGGTAGTACATATACAGTCACCGTTACCAATACCGCTACATCCTGTACTGGAGTATGTCAAGTGACACTCACCACACCGACCAATTGTTGTAATATTAATGCAATAGTACCGCAAGATGTCATTTGTTATGACAATGGCACACCAGGATTATTTACTGACAATAGAATCAGATTTGATGCCAATGTCACTAATACCAATACGAGTTTGACATCATACAACGTGATGATCAATGGAGGTACAACCATCACACCGAATACCAATGTGCCATACGGAGTGACCCAATTTACGTTAGGGTCAGGGACAGCAGGTGGAGGAGCGACTTTCACGGTGACGGTAACTGATAGCGCTACACCTGGATGTATGCAGACCTTCCAGATCGTAGATCCTGGTACTTGTACACATGGTGGTCCAGGCGATGAATGTCCAACTCCAAAGTGTGGAACAGCCACCATACAGGCCAATGGGAATTAATTTGCTGATGATATAATGTGCTAATGTGCTGATGGATATATAAAACGATGTGAATGGAAAAGGAAAATGCATTAATGGATTTGAGTTTTAAGTTTGCGTTAGCTATCATAAAGTTTACGGAAAATCTTGAAGCTAATAAAAAGTACCCGTTAGCCAATCAATTATTTCGTTCAGGAACATCAATAGGAGCAAATATTAGAGAGGCACAGAATGCAGAAAGTAAAGCTGATTTTATACACAAAGTGAAGGTCGCAGCGAAAGAGGCTGAAGAGACTGAGTATTGGCTGATGCTGTGTAAGCATTCAGAAAATTATCCAGAAGACCAAACTTTGATTGATCAGGTTGTAGTTCTTAAAAAAATAATGTCAAAAATATTAAGCAATGCAAGGAAATGAAAAATAAAGTGTTGATGAAACAGTGTGCTGATGTAACAATGTGCTGATAATATCACATTAACACATTAGCAAATTAGCACATTAACAAAGAGTAACGCTTTCATAAATGAGGGGCCTTTGCAAACGAGCAAGGGCTCTTTTATTTAACTATTTGAAACATTTATTTTATTCATCAAATTGTTTAATCTTAATTATCAAATCGCTGAATCATCTAATCGTTTAATCATTAAATCATCAAATCGTTTTGGTCAAACTAATTCTCCATAAAGGTCATACTCTTCAGCGTCAATTATTTTTATATTTGCATAGTCGCCAATCCTGACAAAATGATCTTTGGCCGAGACTAAGACCTCATTGTCCACTTCTGGAGAGTCATATTCTGTGCGACCAACAAAATACTCTCCTTCTTTCCTATCAAAAAGCACTTTTAATGTTTTACCGATTTTGGTTTGATTGTGGGCAAAAGAAATTTCTTGTTGAATTTCCATGATTTTATTAGCTCTTTCTGATTTTGTTTGTAAATCTACATCATCGGTTAACAAAAATCCTGAGGTATCTTCTTCATGAGAATATTGAAATACTCCAACTCTATCAAAGCGCATTTCGCGTACAAAATCGCAAAGTTGTTCAAATTCTTCTTCCGATTCGCCAGGGAATCCGACCAAAAATGTCGTCCTGATTGCAATGTCAGGGACTATTTTTTTTGCATAATGTATCAAGTCTCTTTGCTCAGCAACAGTGGTCTGTCTTTTCATCCTTTCTAATACAGAATCTGATGCGTGTTGCAGTGGAAGATCAAGATAATTGCAAATTTTGTCTTGTTTGGCCATTGTGTCAAATACTTCCATCGGAAATTTACTAGGATAAGCATAATGAAGTCTGATCCACTCTATGCCATCTACCTCGCACAATTGGTCCAATAATTCTGGCAACGATCTCTTCTTGTATAGATCTAAGCCATAATATGTCAATTCTTGTGCTATCAATATCAACTCTTTGACACCAATGGCCGCAAAATGCTTGGCTTCCTTTATTAATGACTCAATGCTTCTCGAAACATGTTTGCCCCTCATCAATGGAATAGCGCAAAACGAACATGTCCTATTGCATCCTTCAGATATCTTCATATAAGCAAAATGCTGTGGCGTGGTAAGTGTCCGCTCACCGATGAGCTCATGTTGGTAATTAGCATTCAATCTGGCTAATAAGCCAGGTAATTCAAGTGTACCAAAATAGGCATCTACTTCTGGAATTTCCTTTTCGAGATCATCTTTATATCTTTGTGACAAGCAGCCTGTGACATACAGTTTGTCAATACCACCTTTATTTTTGATGTCGGCATAATGCACTATGGTATTGATAGATTCTTCTTTGGCCAAGTCAATAAAACCGCATGTATTGACTATCACGATATTGGCATCATCACTACTATCATGAATGACATCAAAATCATTGGCTTTGAGCTGAGTAATGATATTTTCTGAATCCACTAGATTTTTGGAACAACCAAGCGTGACCACATTGACTTTGTCGGGTCTGAGGGTTTTTGTTTTCATGAACGAAATTATGGTGCAAAATTATAGAAAATCTATGAGGACTTTAGCCAATAGACCACTCTTTAAAGTATTTGACAAAGATTTTGGCCAAATTTTCAGCATCTGAGATGGCTCTATGATGGATGCCTGTGAATTCAAAACCTTCCAATTTGACGGCTTTCTTAAGCCCTGGTTCATCTTTCAGTTGGCGCAACTGTTTGTATGCTGGCTTTAGATTATAATGGTGCTCCAACCAGTCTGTATCCAATTGGTGCAGTTTGCAATCATCATACAATTGTGTTCGGTCGTATTTGCCCCAAGATATAAGCATATAGTTTTCGTCACCTACACCTATCCAGTCTTGAAATTCTTGAATAGTGATGGGAAAAGTGCGTGCTTTATCTACATCTTGTTGATGAATGGATGTTAGTTTTTTACAAAAATCAGATAATATTGGGTTGATTGTGGGTTTAACAAATTTTGTAAATTTTGATTCAAGCTCAGCATAATCATTGATCTTTACCGCACCTATTTCAATGATTTCATTGACTCCGTGAGGCGGCCTTCCGAGCCAACAAGATGCTTCAAGATCAAAAATGATATAATTCATACGTTGGTGTCTTTTATACTTTTTCCCATCCCATTATTTCTTCCAATCCATAATTGACCAACCTATTGTGATAGAAATACAACAATCTAATATCTTCGCAAACTAATTGATTATTTTTATCTTTTTTAAGTACAGCTGATGTGTGATAAATACCCAATTTATATATGCCTTCGTGTACAAATTTGTGTAAATCATCCCAATGCTCGTCAGATAACGTGACAGCATCTTTGGCCTTCATTTCTAATATTAATGCTACAATGATGCGCACTTTTTCTTCAAGGCTGTTGCGTGTGATACTGAACTTCTTATCTTTTTGGTTGACCAATTGTAACAATCCAGCTTCCTTGTATTCTTCGTAAATGATGTGAAAAGCTGCAAAGGCTACCACATTGCTTGACAAGATGACATTAAATTTGCGATAAGCATCTATGACTGTTTCGCCCAATATTTTTGCATAGATACTCTCCCGCTGTGCATTGTTGGATAGCTCGCCACCAAATGTAAAGTAGTCTTTAGCTGATATTTCTTGGCCAAATTTATCATAAGATCTACCAGATTCATCTACTTTATTGCCAAATACATCCATCGGATCACCAAATGACATATACACTTCTGAAGATTTGGAGTAAATATCTTTGATAAATTTCCAAATGCTTCCTATAGTAGGTCCGCCAGATTTGGTGCGATTGTACTTATCTCTACCTACTAATTGTAAATGCTGATCGATCAAATGTGAGGCTTCCAGCACAAAGTGATAACCAATATTGAGAGGAACAACATAAATCTTCTTGTTTTCACCATTTTCTAGATGTAATCTTTGAGCTTCTATCAATGAGCTGATGAGGCCAAGCTTGAGTTTGTCTTCTGTTTGACCACTTCGCGAACGTGTACCACCTGGAAAAAACAAGCAATTGACACCTTTAAGCACAGAATAGCCAGCCATTGACTTAAGACATTCGAGATAAATTGGGTTTTTTTTGCGTCTATCCACTCTAAATGCACCAAGCCTATTGATAAAATAAGCTACAATCTCAACATTGTAAAGATTTAGTCCTGCTCCATAAGAAAAATGCGGCAGTCCTACATTGGTATCAATAGCATAACCAACCATGATAGAATCAAGATTGGAGTAATGTGTAGGCAAAATAACTACTGTACCCTGCTCAAATAATGTCCTAATCAATGGAATATCACCTTTGATTTTTATTTTTTGTTGCAATGCAGCTTTATTGCCCCATCTCCATTGGTTCTTGTCAAAATATTTGTTGAAAAGTCTTTTAAAAAACGAAGTCAAAAATATCCTTGAAAACTTGAAAATACCTGGATTGAAGTGTCCGACTATCTCCTCATTGTATCTGTGTATGATCTTACGCAATAACTTGGTCTCTCTTTCTTGTCTTTCTTCTGAATGGACAGATGCTTCCAATTCTGAAGAAATTCCTTTCCAATATGCCTTCTCATCTGGTGGGTCTACCTTCCATGGAGATAGTTTGATGCGTTGATTTTCTAAATATACTGCCTTTGATATGAGGTCATTCAGATTGTTTTTATGAACTGATAAGACTTGGCTTTCGACATATTTATTCAGTTCTGCTATAAATTCTTGTCTATTTCTGCTTTGTTTCGCAACAGGCCACTCGCTGACATCTGGAATGAGGTGTTGATAAATTTGATTCATTATATGGTGTCTTGGGATGAGTTTTGGAAATCGGTCAGTATGCTATTGATATAATTTAAGATTTCTTCTCTGCCTTGTTTTGTCTCAGAACTACTGATGAAGCTTGGCGGCAATTCTGTCCAAGTCTTGAGAAGCTCTTTGGTGATGGCTTGGATTTGGGTTTGAAGTACATTTTTTCCCAATTTGTCTGCTTTGGTAAATATGATGGAAAACGGGACATCATTTTCTGCACACCAAGTGAGAAATTCACTATCTATTTTTTGCAAATTGTGTCTTGAGTCTATGAGTACAAACGCAAGCATCAGGGTCTGTCTATCTCCCAAATATGATTTTATCATCTTGCTGAAAGTAGCTTTCTTGTCTTTTGACGTACGTGCATATCCGTAGCCAGGCAAGTCCACTAAATACCAATTTTGATTGATTTCAAAAAAATTGAGCAATTGGGTTTTACCAGGAGTAACAGATACTTTTGCTAGCCCTTTTTTATTGGTGAGCATATTGATCAGCGAAGATTTACCTACATTGGATCGGCCAATAAAGGCGAATTCAGGCTTGCCATCCTTAGGGCAAAGGCTCTCTTTGGGGAAACTGGCAATAAACTCTACATCCTTGATCATCATATCGGCATCCTTTTTGATATATTACATTTAATGCTTATAGATTATCTTGTAAAGATCAATGCAATATACTCAGAATCATACTTTTGTGTGTGCCTGATTAATACCAATCTGGTTAAACAAAAGTTAAATATCCTGCAAAAGTAATGTTTTTTAACCTTTGATTCCGTTTAATTCTCAAATTAGTTCCTTATTACTTTAAATAATATACTTTTTTAACCCCAATTTATAAATAATAAAAACCAAGTAAAATGAAACAGATTTTGTTGTTGTGTGCATTTTTGGTAGCTTTTGTACAATTTAATCATGCTCAAATTGAATTTGGGATAAAGGCTGGCTTGAGTTCTTACGACTTAGCAAAAGACGGCATCATAGCCGCTAATAATGAAAATAGTATCGAATGGAAGATTGCAGATGCTGGTTATGGACATCATTTTGGAGTTTATACTCGGTTATCTGCATTGGGTCTATATCTTGAGCCTGCTTTGCTTTTCAATAGCAATACCGTGACTTATGATATCAAGACTTATGGTGAATCTGGCGTTTTCAATACCTTACAACGAGAAAAATATAATACAATGGATATTCCTGTGATGGCTGGATTTAAGGTAGGAGTTTTGAGATTTCAAGGTGGTGTGGTAGGTCATCTTTTTATCAATAGCATTTCTGATGCCATCGATCTGAAAGGCTATCAGCAAAGGTTTAAAAAGGCAAGCTATGGTTGGCAAGCTGGCACTGGCATCGATGTGTGGAGATTGAGATTTGACCTTCTATTCGAAGGTAATTTTGACAAATTTGGAAATCATATCAATATAGGTGGCAATGATTATGCTTTTTCTGACACACCATCTAGATTGCTTTTGACTATGGGATTTAAGTTTTGACAGACTCAACCTTTGATCGGAAAAGTACTGAGTCCATCTTGATGTATGATGTAGATAGTTTTGTCATAGACTTTTATAAGTTTGGGTGATAAGAATTTGATTTCTTCATTCAAATTAATATCCTGAACTTCTTTATATTTTAGCGAGTATAATTTAAAATATCCTTGTTGGTAAAATAGCAAATTTTCACCATCGAATTGATATGATTTTATATCCGGAGCGCTGAGATGATACAAATATTGACCAAAATTGTCAAAAAAGTAAAATCCTTTAGCACTGTCCATTAAGACAACAATATTTGATTTTTCGCGAATAGATGAGATATTAACACCTTTCATTCCGAAATCATTGACATTGGAAGTTTCAAATATTACTTCACCTTTTTCATTGATTTTCAATAGTTTAAACTGTATGGGATCGTAAATCCAAAGGTTTCCATCATTGGATGTACCACAAGCTGAGATATCAACATAAGTTTCTGATAGATTGAGTTCTTGTATGATAGTCAATGTATTGTCAAATATTTTTATACGATTGAAATCATCATAAAATGTCACTATCCGCAAAGCGTCATTGACATCAATTGATGATACTTTGCCTGATTTACTATTGGCATATCTATATTGCTCCTGGAAATCTGGTTTATAATTGATGATAGTATTTTTATCATTTGCTGTATATATTCTCCCAAGATTATCAATTTCAGCAATGTCAATTATACCTTTTATCTTCAAATCTGTGACCTGGGTTGGATGTTGATGAAGGTTTTTTACACCAGTGCAAGCAATAGAAATTAAAAAAATTAATCCGAAAGCACACATTTGAAATATAAGTTTAGGCTCAACCATTGCCATAAATTTTGGTGTGATTGGATTCAAAAAACTTGATCTCAAAATTTTTCCCATTCCACACGCCATAAGACGAAGCATACATCCACTCGCCCAAGTTGATGTATTTTGATGTATTATTGGACAGAGTATATTCTACTGGCAGGTGTCTATGTCCGAATATATAGTAATCAATTTTGTGTTTTGCAGAGTATTCTTCAGCAAATTGAACCAACCATTCTTTACTTGGGTCAGTAAATTGTGCTTCATCACCAGTGTATTGACGACTTTTTACACTAAAAAAACGCATCAGCTTCAGGCCAATATCTGGGTGAAGCCAACCAAAAAGCCATTGACATATCTTATTGTTGAATATGGTTTTGATCATTTTATATCCATGGTCTCCAGGACCTAAACCGTCACCATGTCCAATAAAAAAGGTTTTACCATCAAAATGCTTCACGATGGGTTCACGATGTATAGGAATGCCCAAAGCATCATCAAAATAGTGAAACATCCACATATCATGATTGCCAGTAAAGAAATAAATAGGTATGTTATTATCTCTTAGCTCTGCTAATTTTCCAAAAAGCCTGATGTAACCTTTTGGTACTGTTTGTCTGTACTCATACCAATGGTCGAACACATCGCCCACCAAATACAAAGCCTCCATGTCATCTTGGATAGAATCCAACCAGCGAACAATCTTCTTTTCGCGGGTTTCGCTTGTTTCTTCAGCATTGACACCAAGATGAAAATCTGATGCAAAGTAGATGTTTTTGGACATTATTTATTTTTGCTCAACAAAACGCTTATCGGCTTCCATGGTATGACCACAATTTGGACATTTTCGGAGTTCTTCTGATCCATAAAAGTGCTTAAATCTTGGTATAAAATCTTTTTCTATATCTTCGAGATGGAAATATGATTCGTGGAGTTTATTGTTGCATTTTTCGCAAAACCACAGCAAACCATCTCTCTCTTGACCAGTGCGCTTGAGTTCTATCACCAAACCTATTGATCCTTCTGACCGCATAGGCGAATGCGGTATTCTGGCTGGCAATAGAAACATCTCTCCTTGTCTTATAGGAATATCTACTGCCTTACCATCTTCTTGAATACGTACATTGATATCGCCTTCCAGTTGGTAAAAGAGCTCTTCTGTCTCATTATAATGGTAGTCTTTGCGTGCATTTGGACCTGCTACTATCATAACTATATAGTCTCCAGCATCTTTATAGAGATTGCGGTTGCCTACTGGTGGCTTTAGCTCGTGCCTGTTTTCGTCAATCCATTGCTGTAAGTTGAAAGGTCTGTGTACTGCCATTTGGTGAAATTTTACAAAAAAATAATGGTAAAGTTAATGCATTCTAATGAAATAATGTCACTCCAAGTTTGATTTTTAAATTTCGATTTCGCTCAGTCTTCTCAGAGCTTCATTTTCATCAAAGTGGTCGAAGCTTATGATTTCGGCTGCGTATTGCATCAATATTTGATCTTGGATTCTGCCTTTTTTCATTGCATAAGCATAAGGTAAGTCTTCTCTAAAAGTCACCATACTGTATTTGGAAAAATAGTTTGAAAATTTTTGCTCGAGGTGCAATTCCATCCTTCTTTTCAGTAAGAAAACAGGATCAGCTGTAGCTGCACGCATTTCAATTTCGTTTTCGACGGCCAAATCGCCTATAGCATCTGCATTTTCTTTGCGCAAGTCTTGAAACAAAGGCAGGATTGTCTTCCAGTCGTTGTTATATTTTTCTACCAAACCATCCAACACCAATACATCTTCAAATGATGCATTCATACCCTGACCATAAAATGGAACTACTGCGTGGGCAGCATCTCCCATTAAAAGAAATTTACCATTCACCTGCCATGGATAGCACTTTACTGTACCAAGAGAACTGGTAGGATTGGTGCGAAAATCATTGACCAAATCAGGCATTTCATTGTACGCAGATGGAAAATTATCTTTAAAAAATTGAATGATATCATCATCTGTTTTCAAATTGGCAAAGCTATTTTCACCTTCCATCGGCAAAAATAATGTCACCGTAAAACTTGCATCCAAATTGGGCAATGCTATCATCATAAAACCACTTCTTGGCCAAATGTGAAGTGCATTTTTTTCTAATCTAAAATTGCCATCAATTTTTGCTGGAATCTCCAACTCCTTATAACCAGTACTTTGGTATTTTATAGAAAAATCAAATCTGTATTTTGAAGAGTGAGTCAAATATGCATTCCTTATAGCAGAGCCTGCTCCATCTGTACCAAATATCACATCGGCTGTGATGATTTTGTGTTGACCTGATTTCGCATCTTTGATGGTAACGTTGCCTTTTTCCAAATCCGCATCAATACATTCGGTATCAAAATAAAATTCAACTTGACCAGTAGCTTCAGCTTTTTCAATCAAAAGTCTGTTGAGTCCACCTCTTGAGATTGAGTTGATCCATTCGCCTTCACGACCGCTATACTTGACAAAATTTTTTTCATGGTTCAGATGGTGTAGCAGTCGGCCGTGCATAGGTATGATCAGTGCATCGATATCATCATCAATGCCAGCCAATGTTAGGGCACGCAAACCACGATCTGATAGTGCCAAATTGATAGATCGCCCAGCAGAAATATTGGTTTTGCGCATGTCTGGTCTTTTTTCATACACCGTTATTCTGTTGCCTTTTTGGGCTAATCTCAAAGCCAAAAGTGACCCACACAAGCCTGCTCCGACTATTATTATATGATCATTCATTGTAATGTGATAATTGGTGCACAAAAGTAGCGATTCTAAAATTATGTAAGACCATTTTTTTTATGGTCATGCTTAGTGATTCAATATTTAGCATCCATCCACGATTTTATGAACTGCAACTCAACATCGAGCATCCAACTTTTTGGGTAGCCCAGTCTGGCCTTTTAGCGTACCACTTTTCTTGGTTTGGTTGTTCATCATAAGGCTTGGTCAATAATTGAAAAAATTCGTCAATGAAGGAGTAATCTCCTTGATGAGCTGCATCAATGGCAATCTGAGCCATGTAATTGCGAAAAATATATTTTGGATTGACCTTTTTCATTTTTTCCGTTCTATTTGGGTCGTCTTGAGCTGTGACAAGATTCACATAATCTTGTAACCATTCTATCCAAACTGGTTGATGTGCTTCGAAATTTTCACTATAACTCAATGAAGGCAATTTGTTGATAAATGCTTGATAATTATCAATTGAAATACATGATAACTCTCTGAAAAACAATGTCATATCCATTTGACTCTTTTGTAATAGATACTCAAAGTCTGCGATCGCATTTATTTCCAAAATATACTCGCCATGTAAACCAAGCTTTTTATTCATCATTTTTTGATGAGCAATAGGGTAGTAGGTTTGGATGCTTTTTAATATGTCTTCAATAGGCTGTACCTCTCCGATCAAGGGGTACAATGCATTGGCCAATTGGTATAAATTCCATATTGCTACATCAGCTTGATTGCCAAATCTATATCTTTTACCTTGTGCATCTGTGGTATTGGGTGTCCAGTCAAGGTCAAAATCTTCTACCCAACCATAAGGACCATAATCTATAGTAAGACCCAAAATTGACATATTATCTGTATTCATTACTCCATGCACAAAACCAACTCTCTCCCATTCAATGATTAAGTCAATGGTTCGAACAGCAACTTCTTTTAAAAATTTCAGATAGATTAGTTGATCATCTAAGCCACCTAAATAAGGAAAATAATGTAAAATCGTATAGTCTGCCAATTTTTTCAAAACATCCATCTCTTGTCTTGCAGTATGAATTTGAAAATTGCCAAATCGAATGAAAGTTGGCGCTATTCTCGTGACTATAGCACCTGGTTCGTATGCAGAATTTCCATTGTATAACATATCTCTAAGTACCTGATCACCTGTTAATATCAAGGATGCAGCTCGAGTAGTGGGTATGCCCAAATGAAACATTGCTTCGCTACATAAGTATTCTCTTATCGAAGAGCGAAGTACAGCAAGACCATCAGCAGTTCGTGAATATGGAGTCATACCCGCTCCTTTCAATTGTACTGTTTGGAGCGACTGATTGTTTCCGATTTCAAAAAGATTGATGGCTCTACCATCTCCCAATTGTCCAGCCCAATGGCCAAATTGATGGCCACCATAACGCATAGCAAATGGTTTGCTACCTACCACGACTTTATTGCCAGAAAAAATTTGAAGAAATTCATTAGTATTTTTGTCGGAAAAATTCAAATCAATTAGATCAATGGCTGAAGGAGACACATGAATCAAGGACGGCGAACTACATGGAGTGGGTATTACAAACGAATAGCAAGCGTCAGTAACATGCCTAACATAATTATCGGTTATCTGATCAGCAGGCAATGAATCTATGAATGTACTTTTCAAATTTTTCAACATAAAATGACAAAGCTTAACGATTTATAATTAAATATACAAGTGATAAAATAGAATTATTGTTTTGAATCTCAGTATAAAATCTATTATTCACTACAAAATTTTTAAATTGGAAATAAAATCTAATCATTGATTTTTTACATAATTATATACTTTGTGTATTGGATTTTGTGTAATTAAAATACGGCAAAGTCGAAGGAATGCATAATTTAGTAGCAGGATATTTTTGATGTAAACCTTATAATTTAAAAAATATTGAATCTTTGGACAGATTAAAATTAAAAATAAAACTGTACTTTTGTTCCCTTATGACAGGAGAAGCGATAAAATCATATTATCCAAGAATTGAAATTTTGGATGACGCATACGAGATACCTCAATTGGGCCGTAAGAGAAGAATATCAGTATTGCTACCACATGATTATTACAATACAGATAAGCATTATCCAGTGCTATATTTGCATGATGGCCAAAATTTGTTTGACGAGTATGCACCTTATGGTAATTGGGGTATAGACAAATCATTAGAAAAATTAGCAAAACTTGGTATTGGAGATGTCATAATTGTAGCCATAGACCACGGTGGAGTTTTAAGGATTCAAGAATATTTGCCGTACAGCACGCCGAGATACACAGAGGCAGAAGGCAATTTATATATCAAATTTATGCTTGAAGACCTTATGCCTAAGATTGCGTCAAAATTTAGGGTGATGCCAGGTAGATCCAATACAGGCATTGGTGGCAGCAGCTTAGGAGGCTTGATCAGTTTGTATGCTGGTTTTAAGTATCCCCAGATTTTCGGCAATATGATGATTTTTTCACCTAGTTTGTGGATATCGGAGGAGATTTATGAAATGGCGTATAAATATATACCTGCTGGCCCTACTGATATATTTTTATATGCTGGTGGTATGGAAAGTGCCAACCACTACAGTCAAGTGCTGAGATTGGAAAAAATACTTGAAGAAAAGCGAAAGTATTTAGGTTTTGAATTGATATTTTCTCATAATCCATCAGGTCAACATAAAGAAATCCACTGGGGCGAACAGTTTCCTCTCGCTTTTAGGTGGTTGTATTTCAACAAAAATTAAGCAATTCCATGCCATTTAGTATTAAATTTAATCAATCTGGAAGGTCTGATGTTATTATTTTGGCTTTTGAGAAAAACAAAGAAGACTATCCAATTATCAGGAAATTTACTTCTTTAAAATATGATCCAATTTTGGCTTTGAGTGCTAAAGATACTATCAGTATTTTGCACCCAGATTTCAATCAAAAGATTATCATTTTAGGATTGGGTGAACCAAAAGATGCGGCAAAAATTTATCAATATTTCAGAAGTTGTATTTTCCAACTCAAGTCTAAAACAAAACTTAAAATTGACGTCATTGGCCAGCATCTCACCAATTCTCAATTGGAAAATGCCGTCATTGGTCTCAAACTATCCATGGTAAATATAGGTACTTTTAAAACCAATGGCAACAAATATGAAGAACCTGAGATCACTTTGATCATCAATAAAAGTCAGGAAAAGGTAGTACAAAAGGCAATGTGTGTCGTCAATGCTCAAATGAGTGCCATGCATCTGGTAGATACTCCATCGAACATAAAGACACCAAGCTATATATCACAATATGTACAGGAATCTGGCAAACAACATGGTTATGATGTCAAGGTTTTTGGAGAAAAAGAACTGACCAAAATGAAAATGGACGCATTATTGGCAGTTGGACAAGGCAGTTGTAATGAGACTAAGTTGATAGTCATGGAATACAAACCCAAAGGAAGTAAATCAAAAAACCCTCAATTAGGTTTAGTGGGTAAGGGTATATCCTTTGATACTGGTGGCATATCTATCAAACCATCTGCCAATATGGGATACATGAAAAGCGATATGGCTGGCGCTGCCGCTGTCATTGGTGCTATAGAATTGGCCGCTAGACTACAACTAAACATACATTTTGGTAGGTGTCGTACCTTCAGCTGAAAATAGTGTTGATGCCAATAGTATTAAATGAGCGATGTGATCAATTCTTATTTGGGAAAGTCTATAGAAGTGATTGATACAGATGCAGAAGGTAGATTGGTACTCGCTGATGGACTTGCTTATATCATTAAAAACTATAAACCAGATCAACTCATAGATTTGGCTACTTTGACAGGAAGTGTGATTGCTGCTTTGGGCTATACAACATCTGGTATGTTTACCCTCAATGATGAGATGGCGCTAAAGCTCCAAGACTTAGGTGCTCCGATCAATGAAAGAGTATGGCGTATGCCTATGTGGGAAGATTATGCTCCAGATATGCACTCAGACATAGCGGATATTAAAAATTTAAGTGCTAAGCCCGTTGCTGGGTCTGTAACGGCTGCAAAATTTTTGGAATATTTCACATCCCAGAACACAAAAATTGGGTCCACTTAGACATAGCTGGAGTAGCATTTACGGATAGTGAATTTGCCAAAACACGTACTGCTACAGCTTATGGAGTGCGATTATTGGGCGCTTATATGGAGAGTTTAGTTTGAAAACTACTCAATCTTATTCATCATTTCCCAAAGAGTATCCTTCAATTGCGTCAATCTAACCCAGATACACTTGAAATGAAACAAAAAGGAACGTCAATTTTGATCTCAAGTCTGATGATGTCGATCCAATCATTTTCCTGCAAATCGCATTTAGATATTGCTAGGAGTCTTGGTTTATCCACTAATTCTGGATTATACATCTTTAATTCATTTAGTAAAATGTAGTAGTCTTTGCTTATGTCATTGGAGTCGATAGGTACCAAAGTAAGACACTATTTCTCTCAATATGCCGTAAAAATCTGAGGCCAAGACCTTTACCTTCATGGGCATTTTCGATGATGCCTGGTATATCGGCCATAACAAATGATGCATGATGCCTGTAT
This sequence comes from Saprospiraceae bacterium, assembly GCA_046329385.1. Classification (GTDB taxonomy): domain Bacteria; phylum Bacteroidota; class Bacteroidia; order Chitinophagales; family Saprospiraceae; genus OLB9. Next base: position 27,097 of record JAXLUT010000021.1, on the reverse strand, counting down.
TTTACGATACCTAAATTAGGTGTTAACGTAGTAAATGGATAATTTGCAATTTCAGGTTTTGCAGCTGAAATTGCTGCTAAAACTTGACTTTCCAGCATTGGGGAAGCCAACGAGTCCGACATCAGCCAACACTTTAAGTTCCAAAATCTTCCATACTTCTGTGCCTGCTTCTCCAGGTTGTGCATATTCAGGTGTTTGTCTTGATGATGATTTGTATTGAGCATTTCCTTGACCACCTCTACCACCATGAGCTAGTATTTTTGTCTCACCATGTTCGGTGATTTCAAAATCTATTTTGCCTGTCTCAAAATCTCTTGCGACAATTACCAATCAGCACTTCAAGATCACATCATCACCATTGGCACCTGCTATTATTGCCTGAACCGTTGACCAATAAAGGAGTTGCAATGACATGCTTTTTATACTTTAATGCCAAAAGCGTCCAAATATTTGAATTGCCTTTAAGGATGATATGACCACCTCTACCACCATTGCCCCCATCTGGTCCGCCCATACTATTGAGTTTATCACGATAAAAGTGAGATGAGCCAGCTCCTCCAGCTCCAGACCGGCAACAAATTTTTACATAATCGACAAAATTTTGTTCTGCCACATTCTTGAATTATAAATGTTGAAGATGATAATTAGCAAGATTGATCTATCACATCGACCAATCGTGCAAAGATATCTTCTTTTGAACCAACTCCTGATATCAATTTAGATTTACCAGATTTTGCATAGTAATCAAAAACTTGTGCAGTTTCAGCTTTATACACTGCAATTCTGTTACGTATTATATTTTCATCAGTGTCATCAGCCCTACCTGATGATTGGCCTCGATTTAGCAAGCGAACGACCAACTCTTCGTCTGGCACATCAAGCGCTATCAATGCTGTGACATCAACATTTTTTTCATTCAAAAATGCATCTAATGCCTCAGCTTGTGCAATAGTTCTTGGAAATCCATCGAAAATAATACCGCTCACTTCTGGATTGGCATTTACCTTATTTTTTAACATCCCAATCGTAACTTCATCAGGTACCAACTCACCTTTTGCCATATATTCTTTGGCCTTCAAACCCAATGGTGTGTTATGGCTCATCTCATACCTAAACAAATCACCTGTACTTATGTGAAGGATACCATACTTTTCGATTAATTTTTCTGCTTGAGTACCCTTCCCAGAACCTGGTGGGCCAAACAGTATCAGATTTATCATTTTGCTACACTATTTAAAATGTAAAGATAGCAACTTTACAAAATAAACATACTTTTTCGAAATTTTATATAAAGATGGATTTAAATTAAACAATTGAGCGGATTCACTTAAAATATCCCATGCTCCTTCAAAATCACTTTTACTTCATCCTCAGATAGGTTAGTGATATTAGCTATTAATGATATGTCAATACCATTTTTGAATGAGTTTAATATCACTATAACTTTTTCCTTTTGAATACCAATCTGCTCTCCTTTTTGGATACCTATTTGTTCACCTTTTTCTATTCCTTCTTGTCTGATGGCTTCGTATGTACTCATGATGTGATCGTTGTATGGTTTAGGTAGTGCTGTAATGACTGATTTTACTTCTTCTTTGGGTATGTCACTTACAGTGAGTTTGTAAACAATGAAAAGCGAAAAATAGTTCCAATCTTCACTATCAAAGTGCCGCAAAACCAAGATTTTATCGATCTTCTTCAAAAATTCAAACAAGTCCTGATTGCGGTCATGACCAATCAAAGTGAGTTGGAGCATGATATCGGTGATATTCTCCAATTGCTGTTTTGTGAGTGATCGGATGGCAAAAAACAAGTAATCATAGCTTGGTATATATCTCTGAATTTCATCAGGATATGCCTTGAATATTTCGTTCAAACTGGGTATTTCCCATTTTTTACTACCTTGATAATAGATGAACGGTATGATGGGTACCAACTTTTGTTTACCTTTGATTTCCTTGATCCATTGGCTGAAGATATAATGTCCAACCTGAACCAAGACCATGCTATCTGGATAGGATTTATGCTCAAATAATAAGGAAACAATAAGGTTTTCGTCGCTGTTTTTGACCTTGAATTGGAAGAGTAGGTCAGAGAAAAACTCTGAAAACTCCTCTTGAATGTAACTGCCATCTATATAAGTCAAAGATTGGATATCGATGACATTTTTGAGCTCTTCAGGAAGGAACTCATTGAAATATGCCTTAGCAATCTCTGGTCTGGAGAAAGATTCTTTGACTATTTTGTCATGATGGTTGGGTATGTGCCTTTTCATGATGTAAATATAGCATGTGACATGAATTCTAATTTCAAAATGGGAGAATTTATTTTTTGTTATAATTCAATGGATAACATTGATATTCAACAAAATTCGCCAACTTGACGTTATATAAGGCCATTACAAGTTTTATTAAAAAGGTGTTTTATCATTATTTTATGAAATTGAAAGTATTATATTATTTCATTATTGGTTTTCCTACATGGTTGTGGAGTTGTTTTAATGCAGGCCATGTGATTGAGGCTCCAAAGAGTACTCTGTTCATGAATGGAAGCAAAGATTTATACCATCTGACTGCGGTCAACATTGGAGGTGAGACAGTTTCTTTATCAAAATACAAAGGAAAAAAGTTGATAATCATTAACGTAGCATCACATTGTGGATATACACCTCAATACAGTGATTGGCAAGAATATTACATTAAAAATAAAGAAAAAGTAGAGATATTAGGTTTTCCATGCAATCAGTTTTTAGGTCAAGAACCTGGGACTGCAAAAGAAATTGCGACTTTCTGTACCAAAAACTATGGTGTGACATTTCCATTATTTGAAAAGTCTGATGTCAAAGGTAAAAATCAAAACCCTGTTTACAAATGGTTGACAGATCCTACACAAAATGGTTGGAATAGTGAAGTTCCTAGCTGGAATTTTTGCAAGTATGTAGTTGATGAAAATGGCAAATTGACTCATTTTTTTGGGTCGAAAATAAAACCAACTGACCAAGATTTTATTAAAGCTATGCAATAATTTAATCATGGAATAATTTTTATTTGTTTGGTCAGATTAGACCTAACCATTCCATATCTGTTGTTTTGGGTGATGATGTTGTTTATTTGAATTGAGTCGTCAGGTTTTGCTCTTTTTAGTTGGTCTTTAGCATAATTGTCTAACGAATTTCCTCTAACTGGTCCAGAATACAATGGTACACCAGATTTTTCTATAATAATTATTTGAAACGAAACAATTTGACTTCTATTTTCTTCTGGAAAATTCTGATCATACTGTATTATTAATTTGCCAGGATCTTGCAAGTTTGTAGAATTTATAAATCCGTTATTTTCTTTTTCAAAAGCAATTTCTAGCTCAGGTATATTTAAGATTTGAATTGTTTTGACTGCACAAAGGATTTTTTTATGGTACAACTTGAATTTTACTTCTTGACTTGGTTGATGTAAAACAAAGGCATAAGTCGAATCACTTCTTTTTTGAAGGATGCCTTCGCTTACTTTCAACTCGATACCTTCGACATCACAACCATTGAGAGATATGGTGATTTGGTTTTCGATACCAACATACATTTTCTCGTTGATGTGTTGAAATGCAGGGATACTTGCATTGAAAGTCATTATCATTGTTAAAATAAGTGCTGTCATTCCACTATTTTTTTATTTTTATAATATTGGTCAAAGACATGATCAATTGGCTCCCAAAGCTCAATTTTATTGCCATCAACATCCATTATGTGAACAAATTTTCCATATTCATAATACGAAATTTCATCACAAATTGTTACACCTTCACTTTTTAAAATTGTCACTAAGTTTTCTAAATTTTCTACCCTATAGTTGATCATGAAATCCTTTTCGGAAGGACTAAAATAATCGGTATTTTGATTAAATGGACTCCAAGATAAATATTGGTTTTCAGTCGGATTGTCTGGTTTTTTAGTTATAAAAGTAGCCCCATATTCGTCAACATCAAAACCTAAATGCTTTGCATACCACGCTTTGGTAGCGTTTGGATCTTTAGTTTTAAAAAATATGCCACCTATGCCAGTGACTCGTTTCATCTGTTGATATATTTTGGTAAAAGAATCTTGGTTTGTAAAACTGAGCTGTAATGATTTCGTTCAAAGAAATGGATAATGCGATCAGTTGTCATTTTTTCAATAATAAAGCTAAAATATGTATCTTCCAATTTTATCTGAAAAGTAGCACTTGATTCTTCGATGATTTCAGCTGGCATCAAATACTTGGATGCGATTTCGTAATGAACTCCAAGTTTTTGAAGCACCGAAAATAATGAAAGATAATAGGGTTTGATTACATCGGAATTTTTGTTGATTGAGATACATGTTATTTCATCTTTTTGTATAGCTATCAAATAATTGGATAAATGATTACGAAAATATACGCCAATGCCTTTTTGATGGACTACTATGTTGCATTTATATTTATACTTTATGTCCGTGTGTTGAGGATCCAAAAATGTAAAGCCAGCAATATAATTGTTATTACCTCCATTGGCCAAAGAAAATTTAAGTGGTTCACCCAAATAATGACTGATTTCTTGAGGTTTTGTACTGGATTTTAATCTTAGGTTGATGACTTTCAAAAATGAATTCTTAATGATAAATTTTCATAACAATTATGAATTGGATTAAGTTTATTTTATATTTCATAAATCCTTATTAAGGTGTTTGTGACCAAATTTTTGGAAATTAAGACGAAAATAATATCTTTGCAACCCAGTTTTGATGGCCTCGTAGTTCAACTGGATAGAATATCAGATTTCGGCTCTGAGGGTTGAGGGTTCGAATCCTTCCGAGGTCACATAATAATTTGCCAAATAAGTGTTAATCCTTGTTTGGCAATTGTTTTTCAAGGAGATATGGATTTGAATTTTCAATAATGGATAAAAGTTATTCTGCCATTTTTAAAGATGAATGAATAACTTGCCTTTTTATATCATCTTTTGAGTTTGGATAAGCTATGTATTATTTTAAAGTCATCATTGGTGGCAAAAAATGTTGTAATTTTCCAGTTTGGAGTGTTACTATTTACCTATCTTTGTTCAAACAAGTGAGTTTTGAGAAGACTTATTCTGGTATTTTTTAGCATTTTTCTACTCCATATATGGATGATAGGGCAGGATCCACTTTCTATCAACTATACTATCAAAAATGGTCTTCCATCCAATACTGTATATGGTATAAAAATGGACTCCAAAGGCTACTTGTGGATAACAACAGATAAAGGCGTGGTCAAATATGATGGCAGAAAATTCAAGCTATTCACCATTCATGATGGACTTGCATCAAATGATAACTTTAGCATGTTGATAGATAGCAAAGATAATGTTTGGTTGTACTCCTTTAAAGCCATTTCTAAAATTGACTCCAAAAATAAAATTGAGATTTTTGGAGAAACTAATTCATATTTTAATTTTTTTGGGATGAACTCAAAAGATGAAATATTTTACACACATAAAAAGGAAATTTATATTGATTCGATGAAAGTGATTTTAGGTTCTTTATCTATTATCAAAAATAATAAACATTATGTCATCGAAGATGCTATTTCAAAATACTCAAATCCAAAGGTTTATTCATCTATTTCATATTTTTATAAAGATGAGTTCAATATTATATATTACTACGGAAGGAGTGGACAAGTCGCAAATAGATTTGTTTTTGATAGATCAAATTTTAAGATAGTAGGTTCCAATGACGATTTATTATTTAATTCAAGAAATTTTGTGAACCAAAATCCAGAAATTGTAAGTATTAATGACTCGATTCGTGTTGTATTTGGAATGGGTGAGTATTTAATTATTATCAATGGTAACGAATTACTTCATAAAAGATATCCGAATGGAGAAAATAAATATGTTATTGGAGTTATTAATTGGTTTAACGATGAGCTATTAGTAATTCTGGATCAAAACATTTATTCATTTTCTGTTGATCAAGCTAGCAATGTCCGGTGGATGTCATTTCTTAAAAAACCGAAAGCTACGGGTTTGGTAAAAGATAATGAAGGGAATATATGGGTTTCGACATTGGGAAATGGTCTTTTAAAATATGTGAACATTTCAGGTTTTGATGGAATTGGAAAAAGTGTAAGAGTGCCTGTAAATGATGTTTTTACAATTGCTGGTTACAAAGATAAACGCATTTGGGTGGCCAACCAAGGTAATAATGTGATTGAGTTAATTGGCGGTAAGTTGTATTCAGTCGGCCCACAAATTGATTTGAGATTTCTTGAATGTGATGATAAAAGTGTTTTTTTGGGAGGAAGTAATGCTCTTTTTATAAATTCTCATATTGTGGGCAAACTAGGTTTTAAAAATATTTCTCTATATAAGGATTCTTTGGCTGCCGTCTCAACACATGGTATTTATTTTTTAAAGAAGAATGACCCAAAATTTAAAAAAGGATTGATACCACAAACATCTAACAATATTAAAGGTAGAATGTATGCAGTGTTATTGTCTAAAAATATTTTTTATTCAGGAAACCAACAAGGTTTGTATTGGGGACATCCTAAAAAAGATGAGCTAATACCGATCTGCCTTGATGAAAATATCGAGTCAGTAAGCGTCAATGGAATTAGAGAATCTTCAAATGGGTTGATTTGGGTCTCCACCGAGGGGAATGGTGTATATATTTTAAAAAATAAAGTGCCAATTCGCCATATCGATAAAGAACTATTGGATGGCAATATACTATCTATGAGAATAGATAATAATGACAATGTTTGGCTATCTACTTCTCGAGGATTGAACAAAATATCGCTTAATAATGGAAATTTTCTAGTAAAAAGTTATACGACATACCATGGCTTGCCAAGTAATTATATCCATGACACTTACTGCTACAATGACGAACTATATATTGCGACCGATGAAGGACTCGTCAAAATGGACGTGAAAGAATTGGACAAATTAGATGTTTCAATCGCACCGCCTGTTTATATCCAATCCGCAATGGTAGTTGAGCCATCTCGAAAAATATTAAATATTGACTCAACTGGCTTGTTACGATTTAATCAGAATTCTATTCACTTTGAATACACAGGCATTTCTTATAGAAGTAATGGGAATATTTCATTTGAATATAGGTTAATACCAGCGATCACTTCTTGGCAGACAACAAGAAATGATAATATTGCATTTACCGATCTCAGACCAGACCATTATAAGTTTGAAGTGAGAGCTATCAATTCAATAGGAACAAAAAGCGATAAACCAGCTGAGTATTCATTTACTATTGAAAAACATTTCACACAAAAGCTTTGGTTTATCTTAGCATCGCTTGCGACAGGAATTTTTCTTATTTCATTTATTGTTATTCAAATTGCTAAATACAGGAGAGGCCAAATAATCGCCCAAAATGAAACCGAACGCATGATTGCAGAGTTAAAACTCAAGTCGCTGCAAGCCCAAATGAATCCCCATTTCATTTTCAATTCTCTCAATGCAATTCAAGGTTTTATCAACGGGAAGAATGAAAAAGCTGCCAATGACTATTTAGTTAGGTTTGCTCAGCTGATCAGACTGTATTTGACAAGTTCAGAATCCAAATTTATTACCTTAAAGCAGGAAATGAAGGTTGTCGAAGTATATATAGAGTTAGAATACCTTCGATTTTCAGATAAATTTCAATACAAGGTTGATATTGCATCGAGCATTAATATGGATGGATATACAATACCTGCTATGCTGATACAACCTCATGTAGAGAATGCTATAAGACATGGATTGATACCGAGTGGAAACAATCATAATAATCTGTTGGAAGTAAGCGTTCTTTCAATAAAAGGAGGAGTACAATGTATTGTAAAAGATAATGGAATCGGTAGGCAAAGATCACATCAGATAAAAGGAGCAGCCGCAAAGGAACACCTTTCGTTAGGAAGTAAGATAACAAGAGAGCGTTTAGATGCCATCAAAGAATTGAATCTTTCTAATATTACGCAGCGAGTAAGCGACATAATTGTAGATGGGAATGTTTGCGGTACCATCGTAGAAATCACAATATTGGATACACCCTAACAGACAAGCAATGATATGAAGGTGATCATAATAGATGACGAAAAACCAAGTAGAGACAATATAAAATATATCATGTCAGAATATTTTACCGATATTGTCATAACTGGTGAAGCTGATAATGTACAATCGGGAATAGAGCTGATTGGCTCGGCTGCGCCAGATCTTGTGTTTTTGGATATGGAGATGGGTGTATTTACTGGATTTGATGTGCTGAAAGCATTCGATAAGCCAAGTTTTGAAGTGATTTTTATCACAGCATATAGTGAGTATGCTGTCAATGCATTTCGCACCCATGCAGTTGATTATATCCTCAAACCCATTAACATCGATGACCTGCGCGAAGCCATCAATAAAGCAAAGGCAAACATAAATATTAGAAAATTACAGAATCCGAATATCACAAATTTTCAGCCCCTTGAAAATACTCTCAAAGTGTCCACTACAGACGGGATAGAGATCATACCCTTTGAGCAGATACTGTATCTTCAGTCTATCAATTATTATACAAATGTTGTGTTAGTGGTTGGGAGAGAAATAATAACATCTAGGCATTTAAAGGATTATGAAGAGAATCTTAAGAATTCAGGTTTCTTTCGTATCCATAACTCCTTTATTATCAATACACTACATCTCAAAAGCTTTGTATCAAAAGAAGGTTTTTTTGTAGAACTTACCAATGGGAAATCAATTAAAATTTCACGCAGACGCAAAGAAGAATTTCTTGAATACATCAAAAAAGGCAAGCGCCATTAATTTTAATGTTACCGAATTCTGATTCAAATCCACCGAATTCTGATTTCGGCCAAAATCTACTGGAAAGGTAATTATATTTACATTCAAGTAGGCATAGACCCTTTGATTGTGGAGATTAAGAAATTCGAGTTATGTCCATAACCCATAACTACAAATTAAAAGGCCTTTTTTAAGGTCTTTTTTTATTGGTATTTGTACATTTTTACCAACATCAAGGTGAAAGTGTAAAGTTAGTGACATTGCAAAACCAAATAGATGGTATAAAAGTTGTTTGAATTTAATCCATTTGAAAGTAAATTAAAACAAAAAAGGTTGTCCACTCTCGCAAACAACCCTTCTTTGGGAGGCTAATGGGACTTGAACCCACGGCCCTTGGAACCACAATCCAATGCTCTAACCAACTGAGCTATAACCTCCGTTTCAAAAATTGAGTTGCAAAAGTATGAACTATTTTTTGAAATAGTAAATTATCGTTCAAAAAATAATTAATTTTTATTTTTTACCCTGCAAGAAACAAGTAACTTTGAATTCTATTTTTGAAGTTATTATTTGATATAATAAATATAATAAATATTGACTTTTCTTTTTTTTTCCTTCAAACAAATGAAATGAAATTTCTATCATTATATATTGTCCACATACTATTCCAAATCGGCTGTGTATCAAATGCCAAAACGCTAGCTGACTATCAGGAAATTAATACATTTTTTAATCAAAATGAAGTCAAAGGCTTAAATGACTTAATGACCTTTTTTGATAATGCAATTTGTCTAACTGATGACTTTGAAAGTACTAACACTTCACTTTGTTATGATCATTTTTTTGAAAAAATTTTAAAGGGTGTTAAGTCTGGAGGTAGAAATGGCGATCAAATTCCTATAGCAATAGATGAGCAACGTGAATATATATCATTGATGGACCAGTCTCTATTCAATGAAATATGGATACATTCTTGTGCAAAAAATAAATATCACAACGATGTGGACATAATAAATTTGAAACACAACGGCAAGTACATAAAGTTTTTAAGAGAGTTTGCAAAAGTAAATCCAAAAGTTAAAAAATACTATGATTTATTTGAGAGTTTTGGCACTATTGTACCATCCATGAATGCTGATATAGTTTATAACTACAAGGACTATGATATGACCGATCATAGGATCAGATTATTAATTGTAATTCATTGTTTAACAGTCAATTATATGAGTGAACTAATATGATAAATTGTTGGTTACAGTTGAGTCAACGAAAATATTTTTTTAAAATTAACAAGCTTATGTAATGAAAATGCACAGAACCAAATATTTCTTCAAAACATTCTAACACCCATTTGAAATTATATTACCTTTGGTTGATCAAATGGCATCTATATCTTGGCAAAAAAATCAAAAATATATGCTGTAGTTGATATTGAGACTACTGGTGGTATGTCGCGCAGAGATAGGATCACTGAGATCGCCATTGTCCTTTTTGATGGTCATCAGATCATAGATAGGTTTGAATCACTGATCAATCCTGAGAGATCCATTCCCTATGAAATCACACGCATCACTGGCATCACCGATAGTATGGTGGCCGATGCTCCCAGATTTTATGAAGTGGCAAAAAAAGTAGTCGAAATGACTGAAGGAGCCATCTTTGTTGCTCACAATGTAAGATTTGACTATAGTTTCATACGCGAAGAGTTTGCCAGTTTGGGATTCACTTTCACGCGAAGGCAATTGTGTACGGTAGTATTGAGTAGGAAGGCTTTTCCTGGTTTAAGGTCTTATAGTCTCGGCAATCTCATCAGGCATTTTGGCATAGAAGTAGCTAATAGACATCGCGCCATGGATGATGTGTTAGCAACCGTGGATATCTTGGGTAGGATCTTACAAAATGAAGATGGTGTCATGAAAGCTGATCGTATCATCAATGCTGGCATCAAAGCTTCTCATTTGCCTAAGGACATAAGTATCGAACGCTTGCACAGCTTGCCTGAATCTGTAGGTGTTTACTATTTTTATAATGTATATGGTCACGTCATCTATGTAGGTAAGAGCATCAATATCCGCAAGCGCATCATGCAGCATTTTGGCAATATTGATAACAAGACCGATAAATTTATAGCCAAAGTAGCAGATATAACTTATGAAGAGACAGGCTCAGAATTGATAGCTATGCTCCTAGAGTCTAATGAAATCAAGGCCTTGCAACCTGAAGTCAACAAAGCACAGCGAGCGAACAATTATCCATATTTTGTCTATCAATATGTAGATGAAAAGGGCTACTTCAGGTATGATTGGGAAAAATCAAGCAATAAATCTAGATCAGGAAAAAACATTCTCAATCATTATAGCTCGAAATCTTCAGCTCGTGGACACTTGCACCATATAGCTGAAGTGCTAAACCTTTGTCCTGGTCTGTCAGGACTTCACGAGCAAGAAGTAAGTTGCTTTTATTATCAAACTGGAGCATGTAGTGGAGCATGTCAAGGTATCGAAGCTCCTGAATCTTACAATGATCGTGCCGAACAGGGCATAGAAATCCTCAAGAAATCATTTGACCTTGATTTTTTTATCATCACCGAGGGAAGGAATGCAGAAGAATCAGGACTTGTCCTTGTTGAAAATGGTCACTATCGGGGATTCGGCTACATTGCCAAAGATGATATGAATTACGGTATTGAAGAATGGAAGGAAGTCATCAAGCACCTACCTACCAATCCTGAATGCAACCAAATCATCATCACTTGGCTACAAAAACATCCAAATACTCGAACGATAAGAATTTGAGATCAATAAAGAGTAGAGCTACCCAAGCCGAGCTTGCATCTCAGGTGATTGACCGATACGCCCAATACTCCCAATCCATACTTAGTACTCCTAGTAAAATTAATAGAAGATGCTTCGTCAAAATACTTGGTGGGACAGGTGACCTCTGCTATATCATACCCTTTATAAATGATTTGAGAGAGCATTTCGTTGTCAAAGATGAAGTCGTCAGAGTTGTTGTTGTACTTGATAGATTGCAACACTTCCTTGCTAAATGCCCTATAACCAGTATGGTATTCAGATAGTTTATAATTGATGAGTAGATTTTGAGTCATTGTCAAAAATCTATTGGCAATGTACTTATACATAGGCATGCCACCTCGGAGTGCGCCTTTGCCAAGGATTCTCGACCCTAAGACTACGGGATATAGATCGTCGCCTATGATATTGACCATAGACGGAATCAATAGTGGTGTATATTGATAATCAGGATGTAACATGATCACGATGTCTCCGCCAAGCTCAAGCGCTTTATTGTACAGTGATTTTTGATTGCCGCCATAGCCTTTGTTTTTTTCATGGATGATGATGTGCTTGATACCTATCTCTTTGGCTACAGAAACGGTATGATCTTTTGACGCATCATCACACAAGATGACCTCATCTACTAGGTCGAACGGAATCTCATCGTACGTTTTTCTTAAAGTCTGAGCTGCATTGTACGCTGGCAGTACAACGACGACCTTCTTGTTTTTATACATCTGATAGGATTACTGAACAGGTACGAAGTGACCGTTTTTGTTATAAATCCAAATCAACATGATGATAAATAATATAATGGTCAAAACTACCTTTCCGAAGATAGCACCCTTCCTTCCGTAATCGCTATTGGCTGACATGGTATTCTAAAGATTTTAAGTTGAGTGCAAAAGTAGGAAAATAAAGTTAAATCAATGTAGGTAGTAAAATAAAAATTATTCCATTGCAGTAAATCATCCAAAACTATAACAAGTGAGATACGGAACGCAGAGCTATATAATGACACCGCTAAAAAAATCTAAACTCAATAGGGCTCCTACAACACAAAATACTACTATCATGGCGCTAATCACCCATTTATGAAACTGATGATGACAAAATACAAAAGGTAAGAGCAATGATTCTGACCGATAACTACTGATATCTCCAGCAAAAGACCAAGGTAGTAAAAGATAAGCTAAAATGTATAAAGTTGCTAACAATTCCAATGTATTTAGCTTATTGTCTTTATACCTTTTCCAGTTGATTATCCCTATGATTGCGACACCAGTCATACAAATTACGGATTGTACGGTGCGCGTTGCCAATTTCCCATCATTTGATATAAACAATGTGGTGAACTGCTTCCACATATCTTTAAAAGGTAAATGTAAATGATTATTATATTTTGAAGATACTAGAAAATAGGCATCAAAATGATGTGTGTAATAATACATGATCCCAAATGTGGTGAACAGACCTAAAACCACAGTTATAAACAAAGGAAGTGTTTCTTTAAATGCAATCCTATAATTATACTTGTTCGTCACAAAAATTGTCATAGCCATTGGAATAATGAGAAATGCTCCTGTAGGGTAAAAAATGGTGGCAAAAAATAACCCTATCAGATTCAATTTTTGGTATTTATGAAGGTATCCATAAATAGATAAAAGAATGAAAAACAAGGTCCCAGCCATAGGAAAAATAGCATAATAGTATATAAACCCAGGACATATCACAGCCAATAAAAGCAATAGAAATTTGCTTTTAGAATGATTGTAATCCAGTAACCTTGAAATAAGTAGTATGATGCCAATGACAAACAAGTGGTTGATTAAAAAGGAACTCTTTTTAAAGTCATTGATAAAGAGATTAACCAACTTAATAGTGAATGGATATCCTGGAAACCAACCAGCATTACCACACCATTCATTTTTGTTCCAATTGCCACCGAATTTCTCAAAACATTTAAAACACTCATAACCTGTTTCAGCTATGTACAAGTAATGGCCAGCATCATATTGTGCATAAATTTTTTCATCCAAAATGCTAAGCTTAGTATCATATAAATATAATCCAAATATCAGAATCAATTTGCTTATACCTAATAATATAAGCAACTGAATAACGAATGTTTCATTTGATTTCAATGCTAACTCTTTCATAAAAATGATTTTTGTGAAGTTAGTTGGTTTTAAACGTTTTAGTTAAGTTAGTTTATTGTTTTTTCTGCCATAAAATACTGTATGTGCCTGAAAATTCCTTTATTTTAATATAATTTTTAGATAAAGAATCAACCTCATTAGGTTCTGAATAATAATAGGTTGAGGTACTGTTTTGATTAGTTTCTTTGTGATAAGGTGCCAACTCAATGATCCCTCGATATTTATTGTTGATATGGTATGTCAATGAAGGATGATAAAACCAATGACAATCTAAGGTTACTGGTGTCGGCAAATTATTTGAATGAATAAGAAAAATGATTTCATCCAATACTTCATAAGTATTTTGATTAAAGTACCATTCATAATTTACCCTTCCATTATACCCTCTTAATAAATGAATAGAGCACAACAACATAATAGAAAAAGCTATTCCTTTGGCAGCATATTTTAAATTTTCACTTTCCATAATAACAAGTGTATAAATAAATAATGCAACTAAAGGGACGAAAAACAGTGATGTTCTTGCATTAAGAAAAGGCACTTTTAGGATATAAAACTGCAAGTTATTGTAAATGATTACTAGTAATAACAATGCGGAAGAAAACATTACATACTTGTTTTCCTTTAATTTATTTTTTAAAAAATATCCTACAAAAATCATCAATCCAACCACCACAGCAAGAAATACTGATGCATAAATGGTATTACTCCATTTAAAATAAAAAACTCCAACTCGCAGAGCATTGAAAAGTGGTATGATAGTGTCGTTGAAAAAATTATTTGAACTCCAAAATACAAATTGATTGGTATTGACCATCTTTGAAATTGGTAAGATACAGAATAAGCCTAATATTAAAGAAATACCCATTCCCATTGCCAGTTCTTTCTTAAAACTCAAATGAAATTGAAAGCCACTGTGCTTTAATGAATAAAAAATCAATAAGCCAAATAATGGAAGATAGTAGTTAAGCAGTGTAAAATTAGCTATCACTCCTATAGCTGCCAAAAGTAATGCAAAAAAATAATCTTTTGAGTTATCATTAGAAATGTATCTTATTGCATGGTATAAACTTGCCATCTGAAATGCAATACTCAGACCATAACCTCTAGTGACACAAAAGAAATCTAAAACATATGGTTGAAAATTTACCATAAGTACAAACAACATATTCAATACTATATCTTTAGAGATTTGTCTAGCTATCAATACAGAATAAATAAAATACGGTAAGAATGACAAAACATTGTGTAATCGATTGCTAAATAAATGATCGCCAAATATTATTATATTACATTTTAAGAGTAAAGTGTTGAGTATATGATTGTTTGGTATTGGGTCCTTGTAAGTTACAATGTCCCAAAAAGGTTGAAAACTCACAGCAATTGTAGAATATTCATCATGAGTTAGAGGCAGTAAGATGGCTTCGCGAATAATTAGAAAAAACAAAATTATTCCAACTCCACCATACCATTTCATATCACTATCCATTAAATTTTTCATTTTTATTTTAATAAAGCAAATTTATAAAATTTGTTTCAAAAGTAATATTATTATCTTTGCCAAAATGCAAATTACCTTCATGGAATATTTATCTAATAAAAGATTGGGCGGATTATATACAGTTTTGCTTTGTATAATTTTGTCATATTCATTTATAGGTCAAAACCTTGTAAGTCCCAACCATCACATGTACACTTTTGGTGGTGATGGATTGACGATTTACTATGACATGACATATCATATTTGCCATGGCAAAGGCCAAAATTTCAATGGTATGAATTACCCTGATGGTGAGTTGATATTTATGACAGATGCTCAAGCTGTTTTATCTATTACTCTTAGTTGGATCAATGAACACTTGTTTTCTGTATGCGTTCACACTATTGGCATTATTAATTTTCTGATAGCTTTTTCAGTAATATTATGCTCTCTGGTATTGTATTTTCTGCTCACAATGTTGAATGTCAGAATGTGGATATCAATAATATTTAGCACTTTAATCACATTATTGTCTCCTCAAATTTTTAGAGTAGTTGCACATTTTGGTTTAGCATATCTTTTTCTCATCCCGCTATGCTTTATTTGGATTGTTCAAAAACAAAGAGATTTTAAATTTAGATATTATGATGTTTTGTTGGCTATCCTGATTTTATTAATGACTTTAAATAATCCTTACCTAGGTTTTATTGGTGGAGCAAGCATCATTTTTTCAGGATTTTATTTATGGATAGTTTCTCGCTTCAAATCCTATTATTTTTATGTGAGTTCCATAGGGCTAATACCGCTTATTATTGCATTTTCTTATTTAAAAATATATGATAAAGTCATAGATAGGATTCAACTGCAATGGGGATATTTCAGTTTACAAGCAAGTCCTAAAGGTATTTTTGCCCCAAAAGGATCACTAGCAGATGATATTCTCAAGAGATTAGGAAAGCCAAGTTATGAATTGGATTTTGAAAGTATAGCCAATATTGGCTTGGTCTCAGTCATAGCATTAATTTTTATACTAATAGGTTTGTTTCTACGTAAGAGATTTCTTTTACATTTTTCGGTACCCCTTGAATTTAGGCCCATAGTTTTTGCATCCTTAGTCTTATTGGTCTATTCAACTGGCCTCTTATTCCTACCATTCGAACAAGATTATATTGAAGATAAACTTGGATTTTTATTGATGTTTAAAGCTGTTGGAAGATTGGTTTGGCCGTTTTACTATGCCATAAGCATATTGACCGTTTTATATCTAAATGGTGTTTTTTCAAGGACTAAACCGATGGTCGGCTATATTGTAGTCATATTGGCTGCAATTATCTGGAAATGGGAAATCAATACCTACACAATTTTTAGCTTCAAAGACAAAAAGCATGATAATTTAATGAGCTCTGTACAAGCAGATTATTATAAAAAAGTATTGAATGAAAACAATATTAATCCAAATGATTTTCAAGCCATTTTGAGTTTACCTAAGTTAATGACTTGGAACGACAATTTTATAAGTGAAGTCAATTGGAGTACACAATTTAATAGTATGAATATTTCGAGGACGATTGGATTACCTGTAGTCAATGCAATGCTCTCTAGAATATCAACGAGTCAAGCTGCTGAAAGAATAGAGCTTTTAGCTAACCCTTTGATTTACAAATCTTTTGTAGAAAAATTGCCCAATAAAAAAGATATTTTAATTGTCTTGGCTGGAGATCCTCCTGCATTATCTGCAGGTGAAAAGTTTCTCATCGAAGTTTCAGACACATTATATTATAAAGTGCACGACTTTAGCCTTCATAGACTAAAATTGGACAGCATCAACAATAATAAGTATATAAAGTTTGCTCAAATGCTTTCATGCAATACAGAAAATGATTTGAGTGGAAGTATTTATTTGGGATTTAATGAGTCTAAATCAGATACTTCATATTTTGGCGCTGGTGCAAAAAAATATGTGAAAGGCCGCCATAACATTCTTGAAACAAAAATTGAAAATCCATTAGCAGACCATTATATATTCTCCATTTGGACCAGATTTGACCATTTGAAATATGGCATCGGTTGGGTGAATTGCCAAGTGATAGATAGTAGTGGGAATGTAATTTACAATGAAACACCTGACACTCGTAGATCAAATGACATTCATGGTTCTTGGATCAGAACAGAGCAATGGATACCTGTATCTAAAAATTGCACCTTAAAAGTGGAATTTGACACCAATAGGGACTTGTATATTGACGAGTTATTGATCAGACCAAGCAATAAAGATGTCCTTATTTGTGGTGCGGATGGTAGTTTGTTGTATAATGGGTTTAAGGTGAAGAAGTGATATTTTTTATGTAATTTTTTTATCTTATTTGGTTCAATTATTTTAGTATCTTATTTTTACTTTCTCCCATTAAAAAAGCCAGACATTTTGCCTGGCTTTTTTAACTGACTTAATGTTTTTCAACTACTTCTTGGTGATTGTCATCACTGCATTTTGCATGGCAGGTATCACTTGTACCATCTTATCTGCCATGCCAGTCACAGGATTGATCCAATAAGTGACCTTATCATTTTCATCTTCGTAATTGGTCACATCTATCTTGCGATAAGCTACACCATTCATCTCATCTATACCTTTGGCTGTAAGCACTACCTTCTTGGCCTTCATACTCATGATGTCTGGAATGCTAAAAGCTACCGTGGCATCTTTTTTAAGATCATATCCACCTATGATCATATCGGTACCTGGTCCATCAGTCATAAATGCGCCTTCAATTGGAATTTCCATCTTCTTGCCTGCCATTGTAATGATGGCTTTATGATCTTCAAAGGTCATCGGTATTTCTTGTCCCATTTGTTTCATAGTTCTGCTCAATGGTTTGTAATCATTAGATAATAAAACTGCATCAGACATATCTCCCATTGGGCCTTTGCTTTCATCGGTTATCATCCAATTCTCACCTTGTTTTGTGATGGTACGCACCATTTCCATTGGGATGGACTGTCCAGCTACATCAATTTTTACATCATAATTGTGTTTGCCTTCCATCAGTTTTGCAGATGTTGCTGGTAGCGCTGCGTCAGCCTTCATCGCTGCTTTGGGAGTGTATGTGACAGATTTTACATCAACTCTTAGGTCTGATAATGTTTTTTTGACATCTTCAGGCATTTCAGATTGGTATCTACCACCGATGACTTCGTGGAGAAACTTCTCAACTTCTGCATACATGGCTTTTTTGTTCAATGGCTTGGCGAATCCGTGGCCTTCATCTTTGGCCAATAAATAATCAACTTTCTTGCCTTTGTCTCTCAATGCTATGACGATTTGGTCAGCTTCAGCTTGCTTGACACGAGGGTCATTGGCTCCTTGGATGATCAATAGTGGTTTTACGATCTTGTCCACACTAAATAATGGACTGGCTTCTTTGATTCTTTTTTTACCTTCTTCAGTATTAGGATCGCCTACCATACCATATAAAAATGCTCTTCCTGATTCCCAATAAGCGGGTACTGATTCCAATAGAGTGAAAATATTGCTAGGACCTACGATGTCCACTCCGCAAGCGTATAAATTGGGTGTGAAGGCCAATCCTGCCAACGTAGCATATCCACCATAGCTGCCACCCATGATGGCTACTTTTTTTGGATCAGCTATACCTTTAGATACAAGATGTGCAACACCAAAAGTGATATCGTCCTGCATCAATTTGCCCCATTGCATATCACCTGCATTCAGAAATTTCTTGCCATACCCACCGCTCGCTCTGAAATTGGGTTGTAGCACTGCATAACCACGATTGGCTAAGAATTGAACTTCTGGATCGTAGCCCCAAGTATCACGTGGACCTTTAGGTCCACCATGTACCAAAACAACTACAGGAAGATTTTTGCCAGTCGATCCAACAGGAAGTGTCAAATAAGCTGGTATTTCTAAGCCATCGCTACTTTTGTATGTTATCGATGTCATAGGTGCCAAATGTTTTTCTACTTCTTTTAGCTTAGGTCTGCCAGTATATTGGAAAATAAGTTTTTTTGTTTTTGCATCATAATAATGTACTTCTGATGCGTATTTATCGCCCCATACAGCTATCAAAAATTTGCTATAATCTTTTGTAGAGCTTTGGAAATCTACTTCGCGACCTGGGAATTTTTTAGATAAAAATTGGTACATATCTTCCCAATTTTTATTGCGCCAATAGTATTTGGTTTTGTCCAAAGTATAACTCGTTGAAATGATTTCTCTTGTATTTCTATCAATATTTAAACCACCGAAGTCCACCTTACCGTTAGGATCACTTTCTATTAAAGCCATCTCTTTTGTATTTGGATTCATCATGTATAAGGTTGTTTTGTCCAAAGCGCCTACATTGGTGACAAGATAGAACTGCGAATTATTTTTATTCCAACTATTGATATAAGCCGTTTCTGTCACGCTTGTTTCGTAAATAGGTGTCAAAGATTGATCTGCATTGACTCTGAGGAAAGTTGTGGTGCCTTTTTCGTCAGTTCTATACAACATACGCAATTTGTCATCCCAATCGAAGTCATAACCAGTGATCCTATCTTTGTTTTCAAACTTTAACGTCAACTCACCAGTGGAAATTTTTAGCTCATAAAGATCGTGCCATGCCTTATCTCTATCATTCAGTCCGATCATCAGTACATCAGGATTGTTTTGACTCACATTATAGATTTGTGCTGTGACATCTTTTTTAGGAGTGAGATTTCTAGACTCTGGTACTCCAGTCTCTGTGGCTTTTGCCGATGGATTTACAGCAAACACATTGATATTTTCGTCACCATCTTTATCTTTGACATACAAGATATACTTGCTGTCATAAGTCCAGAAAAATCCATAAAGTGGCCTAGCGCTATCTGTAAGTGGTCTTGCTTTCTCAAATGGCTCATCAAATCCTTTCACCCATACATTCATAATGCCATTGTATGCCTTCATAAAAGAAATCCATTTGCCATCTGGGCTGATTTGACCAGAAGAAATCTCTGGATTTCCAAAAAACAATTCTCTATCCAATAATGGAGTTTGCTGAGCATCTATTTTGATACTCATTAATACTAAACTAAGTAACATTAATAATCGCATAATTTAAAATTTTTATAAATCACTCTTGTAAACGACATCAAGCAGTATATAGTTGTATATTTTTATTAGATAGCCATAAATTTTCTACAAAATGGATGTTTTTAATGATAAAATGCTGATAGCTCTGCAAGGTCATAGATTATGTCTATTATTTTTGCTGTATCAAAGAGAACTTTTAATGGTAACATTGTGTTAAATTCTTTTGAAAACAACAGAATAAAATTATGATATTATGACCTTAACAGTACTTTAACAGAGAAATTGAAACTTTTATTCTCGACATTCCATTTATAGTCTTATATTTGTTGTATCATTTAAAAAATAATAACATCATGAAGCAATTTTTATTTACTCTACTTGTTTTAGTGAGTATTTCATTGAACGCTCAAACGAAAGTGGCTCCTATTCCGATCAAAACTGAAGGAGATATGAAGAAGGAGGCTATGATCGAAAAAGCAAAAACTGAAGCTGTAGCTGAAGTCGCTGTCGAAAGAACAAATGCTAAAATGACTTTTGAGTCTTTGACAGTGGATTATGGCACTATTGAGAATGGATCTGAGCCTCTCAGAGTGGTAAAATTTACCAATACTGGTACTGAGCCATTGGTCATCAAAAATGCAAGAGGATCATGCGGATGTACTGTACCTACTTGGACAAAAGAACCAATCGCTCCAGGTCAAAGCAGCACTTTGGAAATCAGATATGACACTAAGAGAACTGGTGCTATCAACAAATCTGTAACCATCACTACCAACGAAGGTCCAGACAATCATGTATTGCAAGTAATAGGAACAGTTTTAGCTCCAAAAGAAGAGAAAGCTGTACCTCAAGCTGAGCCAAGCATCATCAAAGGCAAATAATTTAGACCTTATCAATACGTGAGGAAAAGTAGTTTGTACTAAGCTTACCTCATCATTTGTAACTTATATTTGGAAAGCCCTTACAGGTCGTCAAACTTGTAAGGGCTTTCTGTTTGTTCTTTATAAAATCAAATATATGCTGGTACTGATCTCACCTTCAAAAACAATGAATGCGCATACTGAGTATCAACAGTCGGAGCCTACATGGCCTGTTTTTGGCAAAGAAGCTGATAACTTGGTCAAACTATTAAGGAAGATGGACTTGGAAGAAATTAGCACATTTTTGAAAGTTTCACCTACAATAGGCGCTCTAAACTATCAAAGATATCAAAATTTTAGTAAAAACATAAAAGATGGAGCCCTTCATCCAGCTGCCCTATCATATAGTGGAGAGGTATATACAGGCTTAAATGCAGATCAATGGGACGAAAAGGTATTTGATGATGCGCAGCATAATCTCAGGATCTTGTCAGGTTTGTACGGATATCTTCGGCCAAAAGACTTGATTCAGCCTTACAGACTTGAAATGGCTGCCAAACTCTGTATAGCCAATCATACCAACTTGTATCAATTTTGGCGACAAAAAATAACAACGGCTATCCAACTCGATCTAACTGAAAAGAAAGATCCAATCATTTTTAATTTGGCATCAGATGAGTATTCTAAGGCTATCGACTCCAAGTCAATAAAGGCAAGTTTTATCACTTTTGAGTTTTATGAGATGCGACAAGGAGTCAAGACATTTGTATCGTTTAGTGCTAAGAGAGCGCGTGGTTTGATGGCCAATTATATTATAAGTCAGCAATTGGAAACAATCCAAGCAGTCAAAGAATTTGATGTAGAAGGTTATCAATTTGATGCCCAAAATTCATCTGAAAGCAACTTGGTTTTTATCAAGTAAAGGTAATTATATGGTAGTTTCATACTGGGATCAAACTGATGGATTAGATTTGGTACGGCAAATCATTAAAAGACTTCAGTTTTCAGGAATGATTAACTACAATTATGTGCCAAATGAAACTGAGGGAGATTAGTAGTGCTTACATTCCACTGGTACTTTTGAAAAATATCTTACCTTTGTACAAATTTTCCTATGCGATTTTCGCAATATCATTTTGTGGATGAGATTAAGAATAATCTCGAAAAGCTGGATTTCAAAAAACCAACTGATATTCAATATAAGTGTATTCCCAACATATTGCGTGGAGAAGACCTTTTAGCAGTGGCTCAAACTGGTACTGGAAAGACAGCCGCATTTGCTATTCCTATTTTGCACATCTTGCATAGTAAAGTCAATACCAAACGCGAAGATGGCATCAAGTGTGTGGTAATGGTACCTACCAGAGAACTCGCCATTCAGATCAATGATGTCTTCAACCTCTTGGGCAAAAATACTAGAGTTGTCTCATTTTCAGTTTTTGGTGGTGTAGAGCAAGGGCCACAAATTGCAAAGCTTGAAAAAGGCATTGACATCCTGATTACTACTCCAGGCAGGCTTTTTGATTTGATCCATCAAGGTCATATCAGGATGAATAGAGTAGAAATGTTAGTGCTGGATGAGGCAGACCACATGCTGGATCTAGGTTTTATCAAAGACATAAGAGACCTTATCAGATTTTTGCCAAAAAAGAGGCAAACCCTTTTCTTTTCAGCTACTATAGACGAAGAGATCAAGGATCTAGCGTATTCATTGGTAAAAAATCCAGTAAGAATCCAAGTTTCGCCCAAGGATCCAGTGTCCAAAAATGTTGATCATTCTGTGGTACATGTGGCTATGGATGATAAAAGGTATTTTTTGGAAAGATTAGTCACCGAAAACCCAGAAAGCAAAATTTTAGTTTTTGTGCGTACCAAAGTAAGGTGCGAACGAGTACATGCTGCCATGGAGAGAGTAAACATTCCATCTATCTATATGCATGGTGGTAAAGACCAAAAAGATAGACTCGATGTACTCAACAGCTTTAAGCAAGGCAATGCCAAAATGCTCATTGCTACAGATGTAAGCGCTCGAGGTATTGATATAGCTGATGTAGATTTTGTGGTCAATTATGACCTTCCAGATCATCCAGAAAACTATGTGCATCGAGTTGGACGGACAGGTAGAGGGCGTAAAAAAGGAATGGCATATTCATTTTGTGACGCATCTGAAAAGGAACTTTTAAAAAATATAGAATCATATATAGGCAAATCTATCAAAACATTGGAGCTGAGCCAAGACGGTTATAAAGAAATCACTGACTTTTCGGTGACCAAAAATATGAATCTCAAAGATATCATCCATGAGCTCGAGCCCGTTGTCAATAAGAGATATGGCATAAAAAAGTCCAAAAGGAAATAGCCTGCATTTATTATTAATATACTGTATATCAATTTTTTATAATGACATTTAAAGATTTAAACCTTTCAAATCCACTGTGGAATGCACTGGAAGATGCAGGATTTGTGCATCCTACTACCATCCAGCGAAAGGCATTTCCAGTCATTATGTCGGGTAGAGATGTACAAGGTATTGCACAGACAGGAACTGGCAAAACCATCGCCTACCTATTGCCATTACTCAAGATGTGGACTTTCAGCAAAACAAGGCATCCACAGATATTGATCATTGTGCCTACGAGAGAGCTCGTGGTTCAGGTAGTAGAAGAGGCAGAAGTATTGGCCAAATACATGAATGTAGTGGTACGCGGCGTATATGGTGGTACCAACCTAAGGACTCAAGCATTTGAAATATCTGAAGGACTCGATATCATAGTAGGTACTCCAGGCAGGCTGCTTGATCTAGGTTATCACGGGGCATTAAATCTCAAGGCCATCAAAAAAATGGTCATCGACGAGGTGGACGAAATGTTGGCATTGGGATTTAGGTCGCAACTTGAGCACATCATGGATTTATTGCCAGTCAAAAGACAAAATTTGCTTTTTTCAGCTACAATGACCGAAGATGTAGAAATGCTCATTCAGCAGTACTTTAATGATCCAGAAATAATCGAGGCTGCGCCATCTGGCACACCCTTGACCAATATCAATCAAGGCTTGTACAGGGTACCCAATTTCAATACCAAAGTCAATCTACTAGAAAAGCTCCTCACTACCCATGATGAGATGAAAAAAATATTGTTATTTGTGTCCACCAAATCTTTGGCTGACCAGTTGGTACAAAGACTATTACTCGATCATCCAGATGATATAGGTGTCATCCATTCCAATAAAGATCAAAATTACAGATTCAATTCTGTCAAAAAATTTCAAGATGGTACCATCAGAATGTTGATAGCAACAGACATTATTGCTCGTGGTTTAGACATTGACAATGTATCTCATGTTATTAATTTTGATTTGCCTGATGAGCCACAAAACTATATACATCGAATAGGTAGAACAGGTAGGGCAGACAAGAAAGGTGAAGCTATATCGTTGGTGGGCGATCTAGATGTTGATCATCTGCAAGATATAGAAGCGTTTATGAATTACACCATTCCAGTTTTACCGTTACCTCCAGATCTTGTGATATCTGATGTATTGACTGACTCAGAATTGCCTATCATCAATATGAAAAATGTACTGGGTAAAGTACCTAAAATCAAGGACGATAGTAGTGCGTTTCACGAGAAAAAAGCTAAAAACAAAAAAGTCAATAACAAAGTAAGCCATAAAGATAAGATGCACGCCAAGTATGGTAAACCCAAGACCAGAGGTCAAAAGCAAAAAAAGAAATAAAATTTGGATCCTTCAGTAAAATCTTAATTATTTCTCACAAAAAACAAAGTACAAACAGTAAATTTGTTGCTTTTTGACATAACCAATCATTCTATCCACAATATAGCGCAAAGAGTTAATTATGTTTGATTTTGGCGGCCTCAGCGGATTTAATAGCGAAAATTCGCTGTACATGATCCTTTTTACCAATGTAATGACCATCATCATGTCTTTGGTTTTGGTTTTTACTTATGATAAAACTACTCCACCGGCTGGTAGATCCAATCATTTCATACAGTCACTGTTGCTAATGTCAGTAGTTACTGCCACTATAATGCAGTCTATAGGAGATAGTTTAGCATTAAGTTTCGGAATATTTGGAGCCTTGGCCATTATTAGATTTAGATCCAATATATCTGATTTAAGAGATATTGCCTTTATTTTTGCTACGATGGCTATAGGCATAGCTTGTGGTGTACATTCATTTCAAAACGCTCTGATTGGTACACTTACATTCTGTCTTATTATTTTTCTTTTGAAAATCAGCCCATTTGATTCTAAACACAATATCAAGGGCAGTTTGAGGGTTGAGACCGACAATGGCCCTGAAAATTTAGGCAAGATCGAATACATCATTTCAAATCATGCAGCCCATATCATACTATCTCGATATCGCACTATTTTGTCTCCTGAAAACAATCTCACGCACGAGTACGAATACAGTTTTGTAGTGAACAATGTCAAATCAGGAGATGCCATGATACAAGAGATAGGCAAGATAAATGGCATCAAAGTCACTAAATTACTATATGAAGACAAGATATTCTCCAATAATAATATTTAATCATTGGATATGAAGAAGTTGAACATATTTTACTGGCTCATTTTGCCTATTTTAGCTTATGCTGCCTATCTTCTTATGAGCGAATTGAAACTTAGCTATAAAGAATATTTTGGCTTTGCAGAGAACAAGCAATCTGAGATCAATGTAGATAAAGATGTCTCTATTGCTAAACTTGTGGTGCGCACTGGCGATAGGGTCAAAAAAGGACAACTTTTAATGGTCGTCAACAATGCTGACATTGTCCAACAAATCAATCAAATATCTACTGAAGAATCGGGTTTGAAAATTAAGAATGATCTTCAAGAAGCTGACTTGAGAAGCGAAATTTTAAAATTGGAGAAGGAAAGAGAGATAGAAATCGCTGGTATCCAAACCAAAATCAATCAGGCTAAAGAAGAAGATGCGTTTTTTAAAAATATCAATATTTCAAACCAAAATATCCAACCTAACAATATATCATCTGAGATCAACAGTCCCAATGCAACATTGATATCCAACCTTGAAAAAGAAATCGCAGCTATCAGGCTTCAATACAACCAGCAAATAGCCCAATTTAACAGAATGATGGCGCAACCAAAACAAACTAAGACAGAACAACAAATCTACCTCAATTCTAAAGCTCATTTGAAAGCAGAGGTCAACAAATTTAATATAGTGGCTCCTTTTGATGGGATAGTAGGCAGTGTCAATGTGAGAGAAAACGAAAATGTGAAAGCATTTACCAGTTTGGTCAGTTTTTATGAATTGACTCCACCTTTGGTAATGGGTTATGTACAAGAAAAATATGATTTAAACATAAAAGTAGGAGATTCTGTACAAATAACTTCTTTATACAACCCAGCTAAAAAGGTAATTGGTATGATCACTTCAAAAGGCAGTAGAATAATTGAGATTCCAGAAAAATTCAGAAAGATACCTGACAATAAAATTTATGGCATCGAAGTATTTATCAATATCCCGCCTGCCAATTCATTTTTACAAAAAGAAGTGCTAAAAATCTCTGCAATACAATGAAAATAAGTTTGAATCCAATTTTATTGATAATAGAATTGAGTATATTGCCAATTGACTTTTGTCATACTCAAACAATCAATATCGATGCCTTAGTAGCACCTTGTGTGCAAGAACAGGTAGCACTACAGATTGGCCAATCAAATTTTAACTTGGCTCACCATGAATTTGATTTGCCTCTACTAGAGAAGGTGGAAGCTCGCAGCGAATTGGATCGTATGCTCACTTCACGACAAGAATTTATGTTGAGAACGAGTTTTAATAGCCTGGGGCAACGTAAAGCTGAGAAGTCTAAAATGGATGCACTCATCTACAAAAACCACCTTGAAAATAATGTAGCCATCCATGATCTCATCAGCGATCGGTATTT